>NZ_CP011834.1:2621151-2948795 GCF_001412575.1 Limnohabitans sp. 103DPR2
TGCGCAAATTGACAGCATGGCCAAAGACCTGAATGTCAAACGCGAAGAAGTGATGGAAATGGAAACACGCATGTCAGGCGGCGATGTGCTGCTCGACCCCGCACCATCAGATGATGGCGAAGTGGCCTACGGTCCCATCGCTTACTTGGCCGATGCACACCACGAACCCACCGCCATGATTGAAGCGCACCAGCGCGACATGATGGCCAGCGATGGCATTGCCACTGCTTTGGCGTCCCTTGACGAACGCAGCCGCAGAATTGTGGAAGAGCGTTGGCTCAAAGTGAACGACGATGGCTCAGGTGGCATGACACTGCACGACTTGGCCGATGAGTTTGGCGTGAGTGCCGAGCGCATTCGCCAAATTGAAGTGGCGGCCATGAAGAAGATGAAGGCAGCTTTGACGGAATACGCTGAAGCTTAAACAGCTGCAATCAGCAGGTTAAAAAAAGAGGGCCTAGGCCCTCTTTTTTATTTAAGCAACCACTTGAAATCTTCGGCCAACACCTTGGCGCCAGAGCCATAACGGTTGAACAAGCGAACACGGCCTTGCGTGTCAAACGCATAGCTCCCCGCAGAGTGGTCCATGGTGTAGCTGGTGGGTGTTTTGCCTTCTACCCGTTTGAAGTAAATCTTGAATTCTTTGGCAATGGCTGGCAATTGCTCTGGCGTGGGCCTGAGCGCCACAAAGCTAGGGTCAAAGTTTTCAACATAGGCCTTGAGCAATTCGGTGGTGTCACGCTCTGGATCGACCGTGACAAACACGGCTTGCAACTTATCACCATCAGCACCCAGCAAACGTTTCACATCGCTCAGCTCTTGCATGGTGGTGGGACACACATCCGGGCATTGTGTGTAGCCAAAGAAGACCACCACAACCTTGCCGGCAAAATCTTTAAGAGTGCGTGCTTGACCATTCTGATCGGTGAGGTTCAACTCTTTGGCGTAGTCTGCACCTGTGATGTCAACGCCATGGAAGGACATTTTTTGCTCATTGCAAGCACCCAAGCTTAGAACCAAAGCAAGGCTTGTCAATAGTTTGGTCATCATGCTCATCTTGTAACTCTCCATCAACGACCAGGGGCCCGCGTGCGGCTGAGCATCCAAGTCAACACCATCATCAAAGCACCCGCACCACCCGTGTGCGCTACGGCTGCCAACAAAGGCCAATCCAACACCACATTGGACAAGCCTGTCAAAAATTGCAGCGCCAGCAAAGCACCAAGCCAGCGCGACAAATCTTTCAAAACACCATTGCGCTGGAAAGACCACAGCATGAATGCGCCGTAAGTGAACACGACCAAGGCCATCACGCGGTGCACCATGTGCACCGACTGCAAGGCTTCAAAAGGCAAATTCTGACCTGCAGCGTCAACACCTAGATGACGCCAAATTTGAAATGCAGCACCGTTCCAAGCGGGCCACCATTGGCCATTGCAATCTGGGAAACCGGTGCAAGCCAACACAGCGTAATTGGTACTGACCCAAGCGCCCAAAGCAATTTGAATGATCAACAACACGGCTGCCAGCCACACCATGGCGCGCAAGCGCGCCGACATGACTTCGCGTTGCACAGAAGGCACCCACGCCACTTGCGCACTCAGCAGCACCAACAAACCCATACCGCCCAACAAGTGCAGCGTGACGATGGCGGGGAACAATTTCATGGTGACGGTCAATGCACCAAAGGCCCCTTGCATGCACACCCACACCAAAGTTAACCAAGCCCAGAAGGGGCGAACCTGCCAAGCGTCTTTTTCAGCCACATGACCTTTGAATTTTTGCCAGGTGCTGACCACCGCCAAAACCAAGATCAAAAATCCCACCGACATGGCCAAATAGCGATGGATCATTTCAATCCACGCTTTGTTGTGCGTCACGGGGCCCGTGGGCATGGCCGCCACGGCCGCATCAATGTGATCGTCGGCACCAATGGGGCTGGCATGGCCATAACACCCTGGCCAGTCGGGGCAGCCCAAACCAGAGTCGGTGAGGCGCGTGAACGAGCCAAACATCACCAGGTCAAAGGTGAGGAACAAGGTGAGTACCACCAAGGCGCGCATTTTTGAATTTACATTGCGACCTCGGTTTTTGTACAGGGTCAACAACAGCGGCACCACGGCAATGAAAAAACCCACACACAGCAAACGTGCGGTGGGACTCAGGTTGTACAGATCGACTTCGGTCATGGTGGGGGTGGATTCTGATTAATGCGGTGCGCGCGGTTGCTTGAGCATTTGGCGCATGTCGTCCAAACCGATTTGACTTTCGGAAGCCACTTTCAATCGGGGTTGTGGTTTAAGGGCATGGCCATAGACCACTTCAAAGCTCAGTGCCAAGCGGCCGTCTTCATCAGGTTTGGCCAGGCTTAACAAAACTGAGTGAAGTTGTTTCAACCAAGCTTTGCCGCGCAAACCGCCAAATCGGCCCACGTGAAAATTGCGGCCCATGCTGCGCAAATCTTCCAGCAATTTGTCTGGGCTTGCATAAGTCAAAGTGATCTTTTCCATGTCCATCACGGGCTCGGCAAAGCCCGCATGAACCAACATGTCACCCCAATCGTGCATGTCGGTGAATTCATGCGCGGGCATGGGCCAACCCGCTTTCGCATAAGCCGCGCGCAACTCGATCAGGGTGTCGGGACCGAAACAAGAAAACATCACAAAGCCATTGACCGACAAGGCACGATGCCACTGCGCCAGCAAAGCTTCTGGCTGTGAGGCCTGGTGCAACAACATGTTGGCCCACACCATGTCGATGCTGTGGTCTGCAAATTGGGTGGTTTCCAAACGTGATTCAAACCAAGCAGCAAAATGCCACCAGGGCTTTCGTGCCAACGCTTGCACTTGCATAGCTTCGCTGGGCCGTTGCGCTTTCAAAAAGCCCTTGGCCTTGGGATAACGCTGTTTGAGCAACGCCAAGGCATTCAGGCCTGCCCGCACGGGGTCCCAACACACCCAAGACTGCGGTTGCAAAGTGATGAAGGCCAAACGCTCTTCCATGCGGCGCGCCACTTCTTCGTGCAACCAAGGCGAACTGAGCGTGCGCGCCTGCTTGCCTTTGGCCAACGGCAGCATCGCCCAGCGACTTGCGGCGACGGGGTCTAGGCTGGGGGGGCGTTCTTGGGCCATGTGATTGTTAAAAAGAGCAGACAGCAGCGTTTGAAAATTTGCGCCATGCAGGGCAATGAAGGCCCCAAGGCAAGCCTGTGCAAGGGTCACAAGCGATGTCCAGAAGTATATTGGTTCGTGATTAACCTTCCCAGCCAATGTGCAATTTGCAAAGCTTGGCCTGCCATCCCCATTTGCCACGCCTGCGTCAGTGCATTTGGACGGCCCCAAAGACGTTGCTCACAATGCGCTTTGGCCCTTCCCGTCGCTTTCTGGAATGCCGTTCATACCGGCCCCAACCATGCCTCTCGGCAATGTTCCAGCTGCCGTCAATGCCCTCCCACGCTAGACGCCTGTTGGGCCGCCACTTCCTATGCTTGGCCGTGGACGCAACTGGTGGCGCAATTCAAATTTCAAAACGATCCGGCTTGGGCCCGCGCTTTGGCCTTGCTGATGCAAAGTGCCCCTGGGGTTGAAGATGTCTTAGACCAAGTCGATGTCATCCTGCCTATGCCTTTGTCTGCACAGCGATTGGCCGAGCGCGGGTTCAATCAGGCCTTGCTTTTGGCCAAAGCTTTGAACCCGCACAAAACCCAAGCTTTGACCTTGCTCAAGCTTAGGCACACAGCACGGCAAAGCAGCCTTAAAAGGTCTGAGCGACTTCTCAACTTGGCAGGTGCTTTGGCTGTATCGCCATTGCGCGCAGCGTCCCTCAGAGGGCAACACGTGCTGCTGGTGGACGATGTCATGACCAGCGGCGCCAGTCTCAACACGGCAGCGCAAGTCTTGAAGCAAGCAGGCGTTCAATCGGTGAAAGCTTTGGTGTTTGCGCGTACAGAAGTGTGAACGCCTGTTCAAGCTGCGCCAATTCCGAAGCACAATAGCGACTTATGTTTCACATTGTTTTAGTCGAGCCCGAAATCCCGCCCAACACAGGCAACGTCATTCGCTTGGCGGCCAACACGGGCTGTGCCTTACACCTTATTGAGCCCTTGGGTTTTTCGATGGAAGACAAGCACATGCGGCGCGCGGGCTTGGACTATCACGAGTACACACAGGTCAAGCGCCATGCCGACTGGGCCACTTTTTTGGCCACCGAAAAGCCCGATGCGGCGCGCATGTTTGCGCTCACCACCAAGGGCACGCGCTTTGTGCAAGACACGCAATTTCATGCGGGCGATTGGTTTGTGTTCGGCGCAGAAACTCGGGGCTTAGCGCCCGAGTTGCGCGAGAGTTTTGCGCCTGCCAACCGACTGAAACTGCCCATGCTCGAGGGCCAGCGCAGTCTCAATTTGTCCAACAGTGTGGCCGTGGTGGCTTACGAAGCTTGGCGCCAGAATGGCTTTCAAAGTTAAACGCCTTGGCGTTTAACTTCCTGCATCAAACGTAATAGCGTGCCAAAGACTCGGCAATGCAGCTGGGCTTCTCAGAGCCCTCACGCTCAATCTTCATTTCCCATGTGAACTGCATGCCGTTGCCATCAATGGCCACAGCATCAAGTAATTTCATGTGACCGCGCACCTTGCTGCCCACAGGCACAGGGGACGTGAAGCGCACTTTGTTCAAACCGTAGTTCACACCCATGCGCACATCTTCAATTTTGATGGCGCTTTGAGACAACTTGGGAATTAAAGACAGGGTTAAAAAACCGTGGGCAATGGGCGCACCAAAGGGGCCGGCCTTGGCTTTTTCCACATCAATGTGAATCCACTGATGATCGCCTGTGGCTTCGGCAAACATGTTGACTTGTTCTTGCGTGATCTCGGTCCATGGCGACACTGCCACCGTTTGGCCAACACAAGCCGCGAGTTCTTGGAGGGTTTGAAATGTTTTCATAGCCCGCACTCTAACCAGCTTTGTCTCAGAGATCAATCACCACATTGCCCAATTGACCTGCTTCAACGGCTTCATGCGCTTTCACAATTTGGTCCAACGTAAATCGGGCACCAATGGTGTGTTGTAACTGCCCTCTGACCAGCAATTCATTCAGGCGATTGACACACCATGTGCGATCTGCAGGCAGCAAGTCGTAGACCAAGAAAAATTTCAGGCCAATCGAATTGAACAACAAGGGACGGAAGGTCAAAGGAATATCGCCCACCACGTTGGAGCCATAACCGATCAATTCACCATGGGGCGCCAAGCCACCAGTGGTGACCCACTGAGATGCCGTGGCAAAGTCCATGTCGATGATGACATCAACACCTCGTCCTTGGCTGAAGGCCTTCAAGCGCTCGACCACTGGCTCTGTTTTGTAAAAAATTGTTTCAACAGCACCGGCTGATTTGGCATGCGCCGCTTTCACTTCAGAGCCCACCGTGCCAATCACCTGGCCACCATATTGAGTCACGAGTTGGGTCACGTAATGCCCCACCGCAGACGAAGCGCCTGTGACCAAAACTTTTTTGCCGCGCAAATTTTCGTCGCCTGCCAAATGCACGGCTTGAACCGCCGTTAAGCCTGGAATGCCCATGCAAGCACCCGCTGCAAAATCGGTGTTGTCGGGCAGTTTCACAGCTTGCGCTTCAGGCACCACGATGGCTTCAGAGGCCGTACCGTGCGGGCGTTGCCACTGCGCATTCCAAATCCAAACGCGTTCACCCACACGCTGCTTCGACACACCCTCACCCACCGCTTCAATAGTGCCAGCGCCATCGCTGTGCGGCACCACCCAAGGGTCGGTCAAGGGTCGCGCACGGCGCGACTTCACATCGGAAGGATTGACACCCGAGGTGGCCAAACGCACGCACACCTCACCTCTGCCCGGTGCTTTCAGTGGCAGTGAACCCACGACCATGACGTCTCGGGCTTCACCATTTTTTTCGTACCACGCTGCACGGGTTGAGAGGCTTGTTGTCATTTGAAAATCCTTAGACGCGTTCCAGAATCACGGCAATGCCCTGGCCCACGCCAATGCACATGGTGCACAGCGCATAGCGACCACCGGTGGCATGCAAACGGTTCACGGCGGTTGTGGCCAAACGCGCACCCGAGGCACCCAAAGGGTGACCCAAGGCAATGGCGCCGCCCCAAGCGTTCACGCGCTCATCGTCGTCTTTCAAACCCAACATGCGAAGCACGGCCAAGCCTTGCGCTGCGAAGGCTTCGTTCAATTCAATGACATCGATTTGATCCAGGGTCAAACCTGTTTGCGCCAATACTTTCAAGGTGGCAGGTGCGGGACCAATGCCCATCACGCGCGGTGCCACGCCAGCAGTGGCCATGCCCACCACACGGGCTTTGGGTGTCAGGCTGTACTTACCCGCCATGGTTTCGTTGGCCAACAACAAGGCACAAGAACCATCATTGACGCCACTGGCATTGCCCGCTGTCACGGTGCCATCAGGGCGCACCACGCCTTTGAGCTTGGCCAAGGATTCGAGGCTGGTTTCGCGGGGATGCTCGTCAGTGTCCACGACGATGGCATCGCCCTTTTTCTGAGGAATGCTGACAGGTGTAATTTCACGCGCCAAGTGGCCAGCCTTTTGGGCGGCCACCGCTTTCATTTGACTGGCCAAGGCCATGCGGTCTTGCGCTTCGCGTTCAATCTTGTAATCGGTGGCCACGTTTTCGGCGGTCTCGGGCATGGAGTCCACGCCATATTTTTCTTTCATCAATTTGTTGATGAAGCGCCAGCCGATGGTGGTGTCGTACACCGCATTGGCGCGGCTGAAAGCAGACTCTGCTTTGGGCATCACAAACGGTGCGCGGCTCATGCTTTCCACGCCGCCGGCAATCATCAAACCGGCTTCGCCAGATTTGATAGCACGTGCGGCAGAACCCACGGCATCGAGGCCTGAACCGCACAAGCGGTTCAAAGTGGCACCTGGCACCTCAATGGGCAAACCCGCCAACAAACTGCTCATGTGCGCCACATTGCGGTTGTCTTCGCCGGCTTGGTTGGCGTTGCCGTACAGCACGTCGGTCACAGCGGCCCAATCGACTTGGGGGTTGCGTGCCATCAGGGCACGAATGGGGATGGCACCCAAGTCATCGGTGCGAACACTGGACAAGGCGCCGCCATAACGGCCGAAGGGCGTGCGAATGGCGTCACAAATGAAGGCTTGGGTGATGTTGGAACTCATGATGGCTCTTTGAAGTTGGACTGGGGTTTTTAAGAATCATGCAATATAGTGCATGTTTGGGCTAATTTCAAGTCGGAATTGCCCCTAAGCTGAGCCCGCAGTGCCCTTCGGAGACAATGTTGGCATGCTGATACAACCCTCCCAAGCCGATGTGCGCAGATTCTTCTGTGGCACCTATGCCAAAGCCCGTTCAGGCGCCACGCTAGAGCCCATTGAAATTCTGGCCAGCCAGTGGATTGACGAGCATCCCGAATACCACGCCGACTTCGCGGACGTTGATGCCGCCTTGGCCAGCATGTTGAACGTAGATCCCACCAAAGAGAATCCGTTTTTACATCTGTCCATGCACCTGTCCATCAGCGAGCAGTGCAGCATTGACCAGCCCCGGGGCATCCGTCAGGCGGTGGAACTGCTCACCCACAAAAGGAACTCCTTGCACGAGGCGCATCACGCCACCATGGAGTGCCTCGGCCGCATGATTTACGAAAGCCAAAAATCGGGACGCATGCCCGATGGTCAGGTTTACATCGACTGCGTGCAAAGGCACGCCACCCAGGATTGATTTTCGGTCACTGAAGCGACATTCCAAGCGGTGAACCCTCATCCTCAAGCGGGTGTTCTCGCGCACAATCAAAACAAGCTTAACCACTCCATCTAGTTCATTATGAAATTCCAAGGTACCGACAACTACGTTGCCACGCAAGATTTGAAATTGGCTGTGAATGCGGCCATCACCTTGAAGCGCCCTTTGCTTGTCAAAGGCGAACCCGGCACGGGCAAAACCATGTTGGCCGAGGAAGTGTCTGAAGCCTTGGGATTGAAACTCATTCAGTGGCACATCAAGTCCACGACCAAAGCGCAACAAGGCTTGTACGAGTACGACGCCGTGAGCCGTTTGCGTGACAGCCAATTGGGCGATGAAAAAGTCAAGAACATCGAGAACTACATCATCAAGGGTGTGCTCTGGCAAGCCTTCACGTCTGAAGAGCCTGTGGCCATTTTGATTGACGAGATTGACAAGGCCGACATCGAGTTCCCCAATGACTTGCTGCGCGAAATCGATCGCATGGAGTTTTATTGCTACGAAACACGTCAGCTGATCAAAGCCAAAACACGTCCCTTGGTATTCATCACCTCCAACAATGAAAAAGAATTGCCCGACGCTTTCTTGCGCCGCTGCTTCTTCCACTACATCAAGTTCCCTGAAGCCGACACCATGAAGCAAATTGTGGATGTGCACTTCCCCAATTTGAAAAAAGAATTGCTCACGGTTGCATTGAAAAATTTCTACGATGTGCGCGGTTTGCCTGGCCTCAAAAAGAAACCTTCTACCAGCGAGTTGCTCGACTGGCTCAAGCTGTTGGTGGCAGAAGACATTCCTTTGGAAGCCTTGCAAAGTGCCGACCAAAAAGTGAGTGTGCCGCCACTGGTGGGCGCCTTGCTGAAGAACGAGCAAGACGTCAGCTTGTTTGAAAAGCTGGTGTTCATGAACCAACGCAACCGCTAAAACATGTCACGCAATTTGCTCGCTGAAGGTTTGTCAGACGCTGTCGGCTTTGTCGGTGGGGCGCTGCTGGGCTTTTGGGCTGGGCAATTGCTTGGCTGGAACATTTTTGCAGCAGGCTACGGCAACGACAGCATTGGCGGCATTGTGTTGGTGGGCTTGGGCGGTGGCTTGGGTTTGCAATTGGCCAGGCGATGGCAAGCGCATCAAGCGGCCTCGCGATCAGATGAAGCAAACGATGCCTCAGGCAACAGCTCATCGAAAGACAAATGATGAGCACACCAAACGCATTCACGCAAACGGTTCACCTCCAAGGCAAACATGCTGAGTTGGTACCTTTGAACGCGTCGCACCATGACGATTTGGTCGAAGCCGTGAAGGATGGCGAGCTTTGGCGCCATTGGTACACCTTCATTCCCACGCCAGAAAAAATGGCCGATGAAATTGCGCGGCGCTTGAATTTACACAAGGAAGGCAGCTTGCTGCCCTTCACCGTGATGGTGAACGGCAAGGCTGTGGGCATGACCACCTACATGCACATCGATGCGGCCAACCTGCGTGTTGAGATTGGCTCCACGTGGTATCGCAAAAGTGTGCAACGCTCACCCGTCAACACCGAATGCAAACGCCTGCTGTTGGCCCATGCCTTTGAGCATCTTCGCTGCAATGCGGTTGAATTTAGAACGCATTTCTTCAACCAACAAAGCCGCCGCGCCATTGAGCGCTTGGGCGCCAAGTTGGATGGCGTCTTGCGCAACCATCAAATTAACCATCACCCCGATGCAGCAGGCGCCCTGCGTGACACCTGCGTCTACAGCATCTTGAACACCGAGTGGCCTTCAGTGAAAGCGCACTTGGATTACCAACTCAGTCGTTCGCGCGAGGCCTGAAGCATGCTGATCGATTTTTTCTACACCCTGCGTGCCGCCAAATTGCCGGTGTCTGTGCGCGAATACCTCAACGTTTTAGAAGCATTGCAAGCCAACGTGGTGGGCCCTGCTTCAGACGCCTGCAGCATTGACGACTTCTACCACTTGAGTCGCACCATCATGGTGAAGGACGAGAAGCACTACGACAAATTTGACAAGGCCTTTGGCGCCTACTTCAAAGGCGTTGAGATGCTCACCGACTTCACCAAGGAAGTGCCCTTGGAATGGTTGCAAAAAATCTTAGAAAAAGAACTCACGCCCGAACAAAAAGCCGCCATTGAAAAGATGGGCTGGGACGAGTTGATGGAGACCTTGAAAAAACGTCTCGAAGAACAAAAAGAACGCCACGAAGGCGGCAACAAATGGATTGGCACAGGCGGCACCTCGCCCTTTGGCAATGGTGGTCAAAACCCCCAAGGCATTCGCATTGGCGGCAAAGGCGGACAACGCAGTGCTGTGAAGGTCTGGGAACAACGCGCCTACCGCGATTACGACGATACCCAAGAACTGGGCACGCGCAACATCAAGGTAGCTTTGCGCCGACTGCGCAAATTTGCGCGCGAAGGCTCTGTGGAAGAGCTGGATTTGCCCGACACCATTCGCTCTACGGCAGCCAATGCTGGCTACCTAGACATCAAAATGATTCCTGAGCGTCACAACAACGTGAAGGTGTTGTTGTTGATGGACGTGGGTGGCACCATGGACGACCACATTGCCCGCGTGGAAGAATTGTTCTCGGCGGCCAAGGCCGAGTTCAAACACTTAGAGTTTTATTACTTCCACAACTGTGTGTACGACTTCATGTGGAAGAACAACAAGCGCCGTTATGCCGAGAAGTTCTCAACCTGGGACATCCTGCGCAAGTACAACAAAGATTACAAACTGATCTTTGTAGGCGACGCCACCATGAGCCCCTACGAAATTTTGCAGCGCGGCGGCAGCGTGGAATACAACAACGAAGAAGCCGGCGCCGAATGGTTGCAACGCCTCACGCACACCTTCCCCAAATTTGCGTGGATCAACCCCGAGCCGCAAGGCGTTTGGCAATATCGCCAAAGCATTGCTGTGATTCAACAACTCATGAGCAACCGCATGTTCCCGCTCACCCTCAAAGGGTTGGAAGATGCGATGCGCATGATGAGCAAGTAATTTTTGAGTTTAATTTTCTTTTAGGAGCCACCATGGCCAAGGCATACATCATTGGGCAAGTGACCGTTCACAACCCAGAGGGTTACACCAAGTACTCGCAGCATGTGCCCGCCACATTGGCCCAATACGGCGGAAAATATTTAGTTCGGGGTGGTGACTGCACACAACTCGAAGGCACAGCGCAAGGCAATCGCCGCGTTGTGATTGAATTTGCAAGTCGAGAAGCGGCCCAAACTTGGTACAACAGTCCTGAATACCAAGCCATCTTGCCGCACCGGAAGGCCAATTCAGAAGGACATATTGCCCTTGTCGATGGATTTGAAGGCTAAAATTCAGCCTCCGCCGCCGTAGTTCAATGGATAGAACGAGTGCCTCCTAAGCGCTAGATACAGGTTCGATTCCTGTCGGAGGCGCCAAGCATCATTTATCTTAAATGCTTGCCTGCATTCCAAGTTCTTTGCCCCGCAGTTTTGACTGCAATCTCATTGGGCACATCTTCTAAAGGTGTCGACATGCTGTCATTCCATCTGTTGAGGAATCCAAACATGGCCACCACACCCAAAATCTCAACAATCTGACCATCTGTCCAATGCTGTTTCATGTGCTCAAAAAGTTCATTTGTGACGGCATTGGGCTGCGAAGCAGCAGCCAAAGCAAAATCAAGTGCCAGCTTTTCTTTTTCTGTGAACAGGGGGCTGGTTGAATACTGCCAAACATCTGCCAATTTTTCTTCAGAAACACCAAAGTTGTGAGCACCTAAGAGGGTGTGCGCTTGGCAATATAAACAACCTGAAGCCTTACTTGCAACATGGCCAATGAGGCGTCTAAAACCCAAATCAACTTCGCCTTCAGGGTCCATCACGGCAGCATTTAACTGGGCAAAGGCTTGAACCAGTTTAGGTTTGCGTTGCATGGTCAAAACGCTGTTCGGCGTAAAACCCAAAGTGCCTAGAAAAAAATCAAAGTAATTTTTTAGCGCAGGTGTGGTTTCGGGGGGCAATGGGTCGAGTCTGGACATTTGTCTGCAATTTTCAGCTGTCTAATTCAATTTTTCTGTCGCGTGCAAGCTTGGTCCAACGCTCAATGTCGGCCTTCATGTAAGCAGCAAAAGCATCTGGTGACAAAGGCATCAGTGCAACAGCTTCAGACGACAGTTTGTCCTTGAAGTCTTGCTGCGCCAAGACTTGGGCAAGTGCCTCACTGAGTGTTTTGACAATGCTTTGTGGCATGCCGGCAGGGCCGACAATGCCATACCACTGTTGCCCATCAAAGCCCTTGTAACCCAGCTCCTCAAAGGTTGGCACATCTTTGAGCAGTTCATGGCGCTTGGGCCCCGTCACAGCCAAGGGACGCATCCTGCCACTTCGAATGTGTGGCAACGCACCTGCCAAGCTAGGAAATAAAGCTTGCGTCTGTCCAGAAATTAAATCGACGTTGGCAGGCGCAACACCTCTGTAGGGAATGTGGATCATGAACAAGCCGGTCTGCTGCTTGAACAACTCTCCCACCAAGTGCGTTAAAGAACCAGCGCCAGCAGAGCCATAGGCAATTTTGCCAGGCTGCTTGCGGACGTATTCCACAAATGTTTTGACATCGTTGGCAGGCACGCCCGGATTGACGCACAACACATTGGGTGCAGTTCCAATCATGCCTACGGGCGTGAAGTCTTTAAGGGCATCGTAATTTAATTTACGCGTTGCGGGCGATGTGCCGTGTGTGGCCACATAGGCCTGTAACAAGGTGTAGCCATCAGGGTTGCTCTTGGCCACGTTTTGACACGCGATGGCACCACCGCCGCCAGAGACGTTTTCAATGATGATGCTTTGCCCCAAAACTTTGGTCAAACGCTCACAAGTGGCGCGGCCAATCATGTCGGCGCCGCCACCTGCAGCCACTGGCACCACATAGCGAATGGTCTTGTTGGGATAAATGTTTTGCGCATTGGACCATGGTGCCAAAGTTGATGCTGCCGTGGCCAAAAGCAATTGCCGTCTATTTTTTGAAATCATGTTTTTTGTCTCCGTCAACATCTTAGTCGGAACTCAAAAATCATGCCGCAAAACACTTATTTTTAAGTGACAAAACCTCTTGGTGCAGGTCTTGCGCCCAAGCCCTGCGATCGCGATCTTGAGCTGTCTGCATCTGGCCAAAATTGACAATGGCCTTTAAGCCTTGCGCATTCAAGGTTGACCACACAGACGCCAACAAGGTGTCATCGTCAATGTAGCGCGCAGCCATGCTGATCTGACCCGAAGCAGAATCTACAAACTGCAAAGCCATGGGTTGAATGGGGGCATCCGCTTCAATGGCCGACTGAATGAGGTTGGCATGGAAAGGCAGCATGCCAATGCCGTCGCCCGTGGTGCCTTCTGGAAACACGCCCAACACATCGCCATTGCGCAAAGCTTGCGCCATGTCTTTGACCATGCGCATGGCGTCTTTGCGCTGCGCGCGTTGAATGTACAAGGTGCCACCGCCAGTGGCCAAGGTGCCCAACACGGGCCATTCTCGCAACTCCGATTTCGACACAAAACGGCAGTGCCGGGTGGCATGGATCACCAAGATATCGAGCCAAGAGATGTGATTGCAAACCAAGAGCGCAGGACCCGACACAACAGGCTGCCCGCGTACTTCTAGGTCAATGCCCCAAATGCGCAACAGCTGCATGGCCCACACTTGCACGCGCGCATCACGTTGCTGCTGGCTCAGTTGTGGAAACCGAAAATAAATGGTCACCCACCCTACCAACACGTGCCAAATGCCACGCAGCAATTTGAAGGCTGCACGCATCGTTAAGCGTGATAGGCCACTTGTCCGCTCACCAGGGTGTATTGCACTCGCCCTGGCAAGTCATAAGCCGCAAAAGGCGTGAACTTGCCTTGGCTGCGCAAATTGCCAGCGGTCACTTGCCAATTGGCTTCGGGATCCAAAATGCAAACGTCGGCTTGTGCGCCCACTTTCAGTTGCCCGATGTCTTTGCCCAGCACACGTGCGGCTTCGCTGGTGACGGTGGCAATGGCGCGGGTCAGCGGTACTTTGCTGTCTTGTGACCATTTCAAAGCCAGGCTGAGCAACAACTCGAGGCCCGTGGCACCCGGTTCTGCTTCGGCAAAAGGCAGGGCTTTTTCATCTTCACTGACGGGGCTGTGATCGGACACCAAGGCATCGATGGTGCCGTCGGCCAAGGCTTCGCGCAGCGCATCGCGATCGCGTTGTTGACGCAGCGGTGGCGACACGCGCGCACGGCTGTCGAAGTAGCCCACATCGGCGTCGGTCAGGTGCAGTGAATTGATGCTGACATCGCACGTGACGGGCAGGCCTTCCGCTTTGGCTTGGCGCACCAATGCCACGCCAGCAGCGCTGCTGATGCGGCACAAGTGCACATGGGCTTTGATGCTTTTGAGCAATTCAAAAATGGTGTGCAAGGCAATGGTCTCCGCGGCCACAGGCACGCCGGACAAACCCATGCGCGTAGCCAAGGGGCCGCTTGCAGCCACGCCTTTGCCCAAATGCAATTCTTGGGGACGCAGCCACACGGTGTAGCCAAAGGAGTTGGCGTATTGCAGAGCGCGCTGAAGAACTTGTGTGTTCTCCAAAGCCACTTCGGCTTGGCTGAAACCTACGCAACCGGCTTCTGTCAGCTGAACCATTTCAGTCAGCACTTCGCCTTTTAAGCCGCGTGTGAGTGCACCCAAAGGCATCACATGTGCACGGTGGTGTTTCTCTGCTTTGAAGCGCAGCATTTCAACCAGGCCTGGCTCGTCGAGCACTGGATCGGTATCAGGTGGGCACACCAAGCTGGTCACACCCCCCGCAACAGCAGCGGCCAATTCGGAGTCGAGCATACCTTCGTGTTCATGGCCAGGCTCTTTGAGTCGCACCGACAGATCCACCAAGCCTGGCATCACGATGAGGCCTTTGGCATCGATGGTTTTTTGCGCTTGAAAATCTGCGGGCACGTTGCCAATCGCCACAATTTTGCCAGCCGAGATGGCGACATCGGCCACCGTGTCGGTTTTGCTGCTAGGGTCGATGACGCGACCGCCTTGGATCAAAATTTTCATGGTTTGTTGTCTTTCTTCTTCTGCTTCTGCGAATTAGGCTTCGTTGCCTGCCACGATGCTCATCACGGCCATGCGTACCGCGATGCCAAAGGTCACTTGCGGCAAGATCACGCTTTGCGGTCCGTCCACCACCGCAGAGTCAATTTCCACACCGCGGTTGATTGGGCCAGGGTGCATCACGATGGCATCAGGTTTGGCCAGTTGCAACTTTTCGGGCGTCAGGCCAAAACGTTTGAAATACTCTTGACTGGAGGGCAACAAGGCGCCGCTCATGCGCTCGTTTTGCAAGCGCAAGGTGATCACCACATCACAGTCTTTGATGCCTTCTTCCAAGTTGTGGAACACCTTCACGCCCATTTGCGCCATGTCGGATGGCACCAAGGTTTGCGGGCCCACCACGCGTACTTCAGCACAGCCCAAAGTGGTCAACGCATGAATGTCGGAGCGGGCCACGCGCGAATGCAACACGTCGCCCACAATGGCCACCGTGAGGTTGGTGAAATCTTTTTTGTAGTGGCGAATGGTGTACATGTCGAGCAAACCCTGCGTGGGGTGTGCGTGCCGGCCGTCACCGGCATTGACCACGTGCACATGCGGTGCCACGTGCTGAGCAATGAGGTAAGGTGCACCCGACTCGGAGTGGCGCACCACAAAAATATCGGCCGCCATGGCCGACAAGTTGGCGATGGTGTCTAGCAGCGATTCGCCTTTGGATGCCGATGAGCGTGCAATGTCGAGATTGATCACATCGGCCGACAAACGCGTGGCCGCAATTTCAAAGGTGGTTCGGGTACGTGTACTGTTTTCAAAAAACAAGTTGAAGACACTCTTGCCGCGCAGCAAGGGCACCTTCTTCACTTCACGGTCGCTGACGCTGACGAAGTTGGCGGCGGTGTCCAAGATGTGCGTCAGGATGTCGCGTGACAAACCTTCGGTGGACAGCAAGTGAATCAGTTCACCGTTTTTGTTGAGTTGGGGATTTCGTTTGTAGAGCATTCTTATTTTTTCCCTGCTGTGCTGTTGTCTTCTTGAACTTCAAAGCTGAACTCGCCATTGGCCAAGCGCGCCAGCGCCAAGGATTGGGTGTCGGGCAAAGCCACGCGCGCGGCTGCGTAATCGGCTTGAATGGGCAACTGGCGGCCTCCGCGATCGACCAAGACGGCCAAGCGCACGCTGGCTGGACGGCCGTAGTCAAACAACTCGTTGATGACGGCGCGAATGGTGCGGCCGGTGTACAACACATCGTCCAAGATCAGCACATCGGCGCCTTGAATCTCAAACGGCAGTTGCGTTTGACCGCCGGAGGACAAGCCGCGTTGCGCAAAATCATCGCGGTGCATGGCCGATGAAATGCTGCCGTGCTTGCCGCTCAAGCCCAAATCTTTTTGCAGACGCTCGGCCAACCAAGCGCCGCCCGACGTGATGCCCACCAAGCGGGTTTCAGAGGTGCACATGGTTCGCACACCGCACAAGAGTTCGCTGTACAGCGCCTCTGCATTCAAAGCCAATGCACTCAAGGCAGACTCCTTAAAAATTGTTCCAAAATGATGCAAGCCGACGCAGCATCGGCATCTTTGGCACCGGCCGAAATGGCTTCGGTGGTGCTGTAACGTTCGTCCACTTCGTAGACGTTCAAACCAAAACGTCCCCGAAGTTGTCTCGCAAATTTTTGTGCGCGAAGGGTGTTCTCGTGGGAGGCCCCATCGGGATGAAAAGGCACCCCGACGACCAAAGCATCGGGCGCCCATTCTTTGATGCGTTTCTCGATGTGCGCAAATCGTGCATCACCTTCCGCCACCACGGTGGCTTGGGGGGTGGCTTGGCGCAGCATGCGATTGCCCACGGCCACGCCGGTGCGCTTGAGACCAAAATCGAAAGCTAAAAAACTCTGCTGCGACGCAGGCACAGAGAGCGCCTGGTCCAGGCTCATGCGTGACCCGCCTCTGACGACAACATCCACGCTTGCAAGCCCAAGAGGCTGAGGGCTTTGTCGTAGCGCTGCTCAATGGGTGTGTCAAAAATCACCGCAGGATCGGCAGGCACTGTGAGCCAGCTGTTTTCACCAATTTCAGATTCCAATTGGCCTTCGCCCCACGAGGCATAACCCAATGTGACCACCACGCGCTGGGGACCTGAACCATTTGCCAGGGCTTCAAGCACATCCTTGGAAGTGGTCATGGCCAACCCGCCAGGCACACTGAGGGTGGAGGCGTAGATGGAATTGGGTGTGGCGACTGCTTCTGTGTTTGAATTTTCTGAATCCACCGAATCTTTTTCCAACACGGGATCGTGCAACACAAAGCCACGTTCTGTTTGGACCGGGCCACCGTGCAATACATTGGATTGCAAAAGGTCTTGTCGGTGCAGGGGTAACTCGACTTTCTCGAACAAATGCTTCAGACTGAGATCGCCGGGCTTGTTGATGATCAAGCCCATGGCACCCCGCTCAGAGTGCTCACACACGTACACCACACTCTTGGCAAATGTAGGGTCCTCCAGTCCGGGCATGGCAATCAAAAAATGATGCGAAAGCTGAGTGGAGGCAAAATCGGCAGACATGCTCCAATTTTAACGGCCTCAAACCCATGCACAAACCCTTTTCTACCGGCTTGGTCTGGTTTCGGCGAGATTTACGCGTTGCCGACAACACAGCCCTGTTTCATGCCCTCAAAAACTGCACCAAAGTGCAATGCGTGTTTGTCTTTGACACCGGCATCCTGAACGAGTTGCCCCGAAAAGACCGCCGGGTCGCCTTCATTCAAGCTTCTTTGGTCGAATTGGACCAATTGCTGCGCCAAGCCGCCCAAGAGGCAGGGCTTGACGCCAAAGCAGCCGCCCAAGTGGGTCTGATTGTGTTGCACGGTAATCCCATCCAAGAAATTACGGATCTTGCCAAGCAAATTGAGGCTCAGGCCGTCTTTGCCAACCACGACGACGAACCGGCCGCCTTGGCCCGCGATGCCCAAGTGCGCGGTGCCTTGGCCAACGCAGGCATTGCCCTGCACACCTACAAAGACCATGTGGTTTTCGAGCGACAAGAAGTGCTCACCTTGGCCGGCAACCCCTACACCGTGTTCACGCCTTACAAAAACGCTTGGCTCAAGAAGGTGCAGCCCCAAGATTTGGCGCCTCACCCCATTGCCGAGCACGCTGCGGCATTGGCGCCCCGCCCCAAAGCCCTCCAATTGCCAGTGCCGACTCTTCCTGACATCGACTTCGAAGAAGTCGACCTCACAGCCTTGCACTACAAAACGGGCTTTTCTGGCGGCCAGGCTTTGCTAGAAGACTTTCTGCACCGCATCGACCGGTACGAAGAAACCCGCAATTTCCCAGCCGTCAAAGGCCCCAGTTATCTCAGTGTGCATTTGCGATTTGGCACCGTATCTGTCCGGCAATTGGCCCTCGAAGCATGGCGTCGCTACAAAACCAGTGAAGGGGCCAGTGTCTGGTTGTCCGAACTCATTTGGCGTGATTTTTACGCCCAAATCTTGGCCAACTTCCCCCACGTGGCCGAGCGAAGTTTCAAAGCCGAATACGACGCCATCCAATGGGACCACGGCCCCCACGGCAAAGCCCTGTTTGCCGCATGGTGCGAAGGCCGCACGGGCTACCCGCTGGTTGATGCGGCCATGGCCCAAATTAACCAAACGGGATATATGCACAACCGCCTGCGCATGGTGGTGGCCTCTTTCCTCACCAAAGACCTGGGGGTGGACTGGCGTTGGGGCGAAAAATACTTTGCCCAGCACCTCATCGACTTTGACCTCTCGGCCAACAATGGGGGCTGGCAATGGGCCAGCTCTAGCGGATGCGATGCCCAGCCCTACTTTCGCATTTTCAACCCCGTCACGCAAAGCGAAAAGTTTGACCCGCAGGGCAAATTCATCAAACGGTATTTGCCGCAACTTGCGGGCTTACAAGGCGCAGACATCCATGCGCCATGGGATGCCAAACCACTGGCTTTGCAAGCGGCTGGGGTGACATTGGGAAAAGACTATCCCCTGCCCGTGGTGAACCACGCAGAGGCCCGAGAGAAAACGCTGGCGCGCTACGCCGTCGTCAAAAAAGCGTCCTAAGCTCAGCCAGGCAACTGGGGGGGCCGTTTTAGATGGCCACCATCTCAAAGTCTTCTTTGCGGGCGCCGCACTCTGGACAAGTCCAGTTCATGGGCACATCGGCCCAGGCGGTGCCGGGCGCAATGCCGTCCTCTGGGCAACCAGCGGCCTCGTCGTAAATCCAGCCGCAAATTAAGCACATCCAAGTTTTAGTATCTGTCACAGTGTGGCACCGGTGTCGAATAGAATGAAACGATTGTATCGGGCTTCACTGTAACCCATGACCACTTCTTTACCTCCGTCAGATGCCCCCGATCTGGCCAACGACAGCGAAGACGACGCGTCAATTGCCTGTGTCTTGGTGTTCAATGCCAGCGACCCCAGCGGCGCCAGCGGCATCAGTGCCGACGTTCTGGCCATCGCTTCGGTGGGTGCGCACGCCCTGCCCGTCCTCACTGGTGCCTACGCCAAAGACACCGCACAAACATTCGACTTTTTCCCTTTGCCCGAAGAGGCTGTCGGCGACCAAGCCCGCGCCATCTTGGAAGATGTACCCCCTCAGGTCATCAAAGTTGGCTTTGCCGGCAGCGCCGAAAACATCAGCATCATTGCTGAACTCACGGCCGACTACGACGGCGTGCCGGTGGTGGCCTACATGCCCAACCTGTCTTGGTGGGAAGACGACCAAATCGACCAGTACCTCGATGCCTTTCGCGAACTGTTGTTGCCGCAAACCAGCGTGTTGGTGGGCCATCACAGCACTTTGCGCCGCTGGCTCTTGCCCGACTGGTCGAGCGAAAAAAATCCAGGCCCCCGCGACATTGCCAAAGCGGCATCTGAGTTGGGCGTACCCTACACCTTGGTCACGGGCCTTACAGCCTCTGACCAGCACATCGACAACGTCTTGGCCACACCCGAAACCGTGGTGGGTCATGAAAAATTTGAACGCATCGAAGCTGTGTTCAGCGGCGCAGGCGAAACCCTGTCCGCCGCACTGGCGGCCTTGATTGCCACTGGCCTCGATTTATCCGTGGCGGCCAGCGAAGCTTTGCACTACCTCGACCGTTGCCTAGACGAGGGTTTTCGCCCGGGCATGGGTCACGTCATTCCCGATAGACTCTTCTGGGCTTTACCCGAGTCCGAAGAGGGCGAAGAAGGCGATGAAGGCGGCCCCGACATGAACGCCGATTTTTTTGAAATGCCGATCAATGAAACCAAACACTGACCTCAACGACACCCTGTTCGAACGCGCACGCCAAGTTATTCCTGGCGGTGTGAACTCACCTGTTCGCGCCTTCCGCGCAGTGGGCGGCACACCCCGTTTTGTGAAGCGCGCTGAGGGCGCTTACTTCTGGGATGCCAACGGCAAAAAATACATCGACTACATCGGCTCTTGGGGCCCGATGATCTTGGGTCATGGCCACCCCGCCGTTTTAGAAGCCGTGCAAAAAGCTGCGCTCGATGGCTTCTCGTTTGGCGCCCCCACCGAGCGCGAAGTCGAGTTGGTGGAAGCCTTGCTCAAGCTGGTCCCCTCCATGGACATGGTGCGCTTGGTCAGCTCGGGCACCGAAGCCGGCATGAGTGCATTGCGCTTGGCCCGCGGCGCCACAGGTCGCAGCAAAATCATCAAGTTTGAAGGCTGCTACCACGGCCACGCCGATGCCCTCTTGGTCAAAGCCGGTTCGGGCTTGGCTACGTTTGGCAACCCCACCAGTGCAGGCGTCCCCCCTGAAGTGGTGCAACACACCTTGGTGCTCGAGTACAACAACATCGAGCAATTGGAAGAAGCCTTCAAAATTCACGGCAACGAGTTGGCGTGTCTGATGATCGAGCCCATCGCTGGCAACATGAACTTTGTGCGCGCCAGCGTGCCTTTCATGAAACGCTGCCGCGAACTCTGCAGTCAATACGGCGCCTTGTTGGTGTTTGACGAAGTGATGACCGGTTGCCGCGTCGCCTTGGGCAGCGCGCAAAGTGTTTATGCCAAAAGCATTCCTGGCTTCGAGCCCGACATGACCGTCATGGGCAAAGTGATTGGCGGCGGCATGCCTTTGGCTGCCTTCGGTGGCAAGCGCGCCGTCATGGAGCAACTGGCACCTTTGGGCCCTGTGTACCAAGCGGGTACTTTGAGCGGCAATCCTGTGGCCACCGCGTGCGGCTTGGCCACCTTGGCCGAAATCAGCAAGCCTGGTTTCTTTGATGCGCTGAGTGCTCGCACACGTTCATTGGTGGATGGCCTGTCGGCTGCAGCAGCGGCAGAAGGTGTTCCCTTTGCAGGCGACTGCGAAGGCGGCATGTTTGGATTCTTCTTGCTGCCCACCTTGCCCAGCAACTACCCCCAAGTGATGAAGACCGATGGCAGCAAGTTCAACACCTTGTTCCACGGCTTGC
The DNA here is from genome assembly GCF_001412575.1 of Limnohabitans sp. 103DPR2. Lineage (NCBI taxonomy): Bacteria > Pseudomonadati > Pseudomonadota > Betaproteobacteria > Burkholderiales > Comamonadaceae > Limnohabitans > Limnohabitans sp. 103DPR2. The sequence goes on from NZ_CP011834.1 coordinate 2,642,439, forward strand.
TAGACCGCGGCGTGTACATTGCGCCAGCGCTTTACGAAGCTGGCTTTGTGAGCGGTGCACACACTGCGCAGGACATTGCCGACACAGTGAGCGCAGCGCGCGAGATCTTCAAGACGCTCGCCTAAGTTTCGAGCTTAGGCGTCGGTTTTATGACTCGCGGGTAATGCCCGTTTCCTTGACGATCTTGGTCATCAGCTCACGGTCGGCAAGGAACACTTTGTTGAAGGCGTCTAGGTTCCACTGAGGCGAATCCATGCCCAATGCCAGCAAACGCTCTTTGACATCTTTGTTGCCAATGATTTTGTTGACGGCAGCATTGATCTTTTCTTGAATGGCTACGGGCGTGGCTGCAGGCGCCAGCAAACCAAACCACGATTCAAAGTGGAAACCTGCCAAACCCGATTCCGCCAGGGTGGGAATGTTGGGCAACAAAGCTGAGCGTTTTTTGGACGTGATGCCAATCACGCGAAGGCGCGTGTCTTGCAAATAAACACCCACACCTGCCGTAGGCACAATGACTGCGTTGCCGCGCCCACCTGACACATCCGTCACGGCCTCAGCGGTTCCTTTGTAAGGCACGTGCACCATGTCGATGTCGGCCGTCTTGGCAAAGTAGGCCATGGCCAAGTGCGTAGAGCTGCCCACACCTGCAGAGTTGTAATTGAGCACACCCGGTTTGCTCTTGGCATATTGAATGAACTCACCCGCAGTTTTCACAGGCACGCTGGCGTTGACCATCAGGATGTAGCTCTGATTGCCAATGTTGGCCACCGGCGCAAATTCTTTCACAGGTTCGTAAAACGGACGTGCGCCCATGGCCGCTGTCACAAAGTGACTGGAGGCTGCCATGAGCAAAGTTTTGCCATCCGGTGCCGCTTTGGAAACAAAGGCGGTGCCAATGGCGCCGCCTGCACCGGGCTTGCTTTCGATGATCCAATTTTGGCCAGTCTCTTGTGACAACTCTTGCTGAATGGCACGGGCTGGCATTTCACGTGCACCGCCGGGTGCAAACGGCACGATGATGCGCGACACACCACCCGATTGCGCAAAGGCTTTGCCCAATCCAGCTGACAACAAGGCTGCCAACATGAGTTGGCGACGACCTAAAAAGTTTTCTTTGAATTGCATCATTTTCCTAACAGGTCACGGGTTTCATCAAACAATTCGTCCACCGAATAAGGTCTGGGAATCAAACCTTGTTGGTAGGTGTAGCGAATCAACACCTCAAGGGCTTTTCGGTTGGGCTCAATGCCAAACGGCGTGAGGTCCATCTCGCCCTTGACAGCGTGCACGCTGCGGCGAGGGTTCTCGTCTTTGGCCATGGCTTTGCTTTGAGCCAGAACTTGATACACCTCTTGGATCACATCAGGGCGGTCTTTGCACAGGTCCATGTCGATGGCCATCATGTGATTGATGGGCAACATTTGCAAACGACGACTCCAAGCTTGCGCGGCATCGTGCGGATCAGGGAGCACCGGCTGCAATCGTGGATCGTCTGGCAAGTCGCTGCCAATGATGGCCGCATCGAGTTCGCCCGACAACAGCATGTCGACCATCTTGCTGCCTTCTGGCGCACGCTCAAAACCCTTGGGGTCTGGAAACTCGGCCAAGTGGCCATGCTCAAACGTCACCCATTGCACTTTGGGCAAGTCCACACCGTAGTCGTTGGCCAACACACCGCGCACCCACGTGACAGTGGTTTGGGCATGCGCACGAATGCCCACGCGTTTGCCATTGAGTTGGGCCACCGTTACTTTGCCGCGCTCAGCGTTGTACACCAAGCAGTGGTGTTGGAAGCGGCCTTCGCCCACCACCGCAGGCAACAGTGCCAAGGGTTTGCCGTAGGCTTTGGCTTGCAAGTAAGTCACCAGGGCCAATTCTGCGACGTCAAATTCCAGTTCGCGTACCACGCGTTTGAACGCACGGTTGGGCGTTTTGACGGGGTCAAATTCAAAATCAAACAGCTTGGGCCGCAACACGCCGTTTTTCAAAGCCATGGTGTTGGGGTAATCGCCCAACAGGGTTTTGAGTTTGAGTTTTTCGGGTTTTAAATGAAAAGACATACTGCTTAGCCCTTGTTCAGATCTGGGTACAAGGCATGCGCCGTACCGGAGTAAATCCAGCGTTGGTCTTCCAAGGTCAATGACGCTGTGGCCTCGAGGGCTTCTTGCAAATGCTTTGTCAAACCACCGGCAGACGCTGGGAAGTTAGAGCCCCATGCGATGCGCTTGGCACCAAAGGCGCTGACCACTGCTTTGCAGAAGGAGGCCTGTGTGGCTTTGCCTTCTTTGGATTCACGCACATTGTGGGTGGTGAATTTGAAATTCAAATTCTCGTACTTGGCCAGTGCAAACAAGCTGGCAGCTTGCGCGTATGGCGCCCCCTCTTCCAACACAGGGCGGGCGAAGTGGTCTAGCAAGACGATGGCTTTGGGGAACTGCTTCAGGAGAGTTTCGAGTTGAGGCAATCCATCGGCTCGCAGTTGCACGCACATGGGAATCTTGTGCTGGGAGATGTACTCCCAAACGGGAAAGCTGCGGGGGTCGTCCAAACGCACGCTGTGGTCTGCGGCGGTATGACCGGCAATGAAAACGCGGGTGCCGCTGAGACCTTCGTCTTTCCAACGTTTCACTTGCGCCACGGCATCGGCTTGCAAGGTGTCAACGGAATAGACGCCCACAAACTGTGAGGGGTTGGCTTTGACACAGTCCAGGGTGTAGCTGTTGTCATGGCCGTAGCAGGTGGAAGCTTGCACCAAAATGGACTTGGCCACACCGGCTTCTTTCATGGCCTGGGCCATGCCCGCGCCATTGACGGGACGTTCTTTGGACCAATCGGATTGCTTGCCGCCCATAGGCGCCAGAGGATAGCGAACGGGGTCGTCCGCAATCACGTGGCTGTGCGAGTCCACCACGGGCACGCCCAGTGAAATGGACGTCAAAGGGGAAGATGTAGATGCAGTCATGGGGCCTTGGATGCGAGATTTCGCTTGAGTCTGAACAGGCTCACATCATGCCTTTTTTCAAAGGCATGTTGCTCTACAAAATTTCACATCTCAATGACGGAAGTGGCGCACGCCCGAGAAGACCATGGCCACACCGCGCTCGTCGGCCGCCGCAATCACTTCGGCATCGCGCATGGAGCCGCCCGGCTGAATGACGCAATTGGCACCGGCGTCCACCACCACGTCCAAACCGTCTCGGAACGGGAAGAAGGCATCGCTGGCCACCACCGTGTTTTGCAAACTCAAACCAGCATGGCCGGCTTTGATGCTGGCGATGCGCGCAGAGTCCAAGCGGCTCATCTGGCCTGCGCCCACACCCATGGTCATGCCATTGGCACAGAACACAATGGCATTGCTCTTCACGTACTTGGCCACTTTCCAGGCAAACAACAAGTCTTGCAGCTGCGCGGGTGTGGGCTGCACTTTGGTGACCACTTTGAGGTCGGCCAATTGCAGCTCGTGGTTGTCGGCGGTTTGAATCAGCAAGCCTGAACCCACGCGCTTGATGTCTTGTGAGTTGCGACCTTGCTCGAAGGGGGTGCCGCCTTCTTTGAATTCGGGCAAGGCAATTTGCAACACGCGCACATTGGCTTTGGCTTTGAAAATTTCCAGGGCTTCGGGTGAATAAGCGGGTGCCATCAACACCTCAACAAACTGCTTGCTGATTTGTTGCGCTGCCGCAGCGTCCACGATGCGGTTCAGCGCAATGATGCCGCCAAACGCGGATGTGGGATCAGTTTGGAAAGCTTTGCTGTAGGACTCGAGTGCATTCGCACCCACTGCCACGCCGCAAGGGTTGGCGTGCTTCACGATCACGCAAGCCGCTTCTGAAAAGCTCTTGACGCATTCCCAAGCCGCATCGGCATCGGCAATGTTGTTGTAAGACAGCTCTTTGCCCTGCAGCTGCACAGCTGTGACCAGTGAGCCAGGCGCTGGATACAAGTCGCGGTAGAAGGCGGCTGTTTGATGCGGATTCTCACCGTAGCGCAAGTCTTGCAACTTCACAAAGCGGCCATTGGACTGCGCTGGGTATTCGGTGCGAGTGCCGTCTTCCAAGTTGTAAGAAGACAGGTAATCGCTGATGGCGGCGTCGTAATTGCTGATGCGGTTGAAGGCAGCGACAGACAATGCAAAGCGTGTTTTCTCAGACACTTTGCCGCTGGCTTTGAGCTCATCAATCACAGTGGCGTATTGCGATGCGTCGGTGAGTACGGCCACATCTTTCCAGTTCTTGGCGGCACTGCGAACCATGGCCGGACCGCCAATGTCGATGTTTTCAATGGCATCTTCCAAGGTGCAACCTGGCTTGGCCACCGTGGCTTCAAAGGGGTACAAATTGACGATGAGTAAATCGATGGTTTGAATGCCGTGCTCTTTCAAAGCGGCCATGTGCTCAGGCACGTCGCGACGTGCCAACAAACCACCATGCACTTTAGGGTGCAAAGTTTTCACGCGGCCGTCCAGCATTTCTGGAAACTCAGTGACTTGCGCCACTTCGGTCACGGGCAGGCCTTGCTCAGCCAACAACTTGGCTGTACCGCCTGTAGACACCAACTCCACCTTCAGCGCATGCAGCGCTTTGGCGAGTTCGACGATGCCAGTTTTGTCAGAGACAGAAATCAGTGCTTTCATTTTTTTCACTTCAAAAGTTTGTGTTCGATCAGTTTCTTGCGCAGCGTGTTGCGGTTCAAGCCCAGCCACTCGGCAGCGCGCGATTGGTTTTGGTCGGCTTGTTGCATGACCACATCCAGCAATGGTTTTTCAACGGCATTCAACAGCATGTCGTACATGCCGTGAGGTTCTACGCCGTCCATGTCTTGAAAGTAAGCGTTCAAGCTGTCGCGAATGCACTCTTCTATTTTCTTCTTGCTCATTCCATCGTCTCCAGCGCCATGTCAGGCTGAATGCCCGCCACAGCCTTTGGCATGCGCTCGATGCGCGCTGCCATCTCTTCAAAAAAATCTGCCACCGCGCGCGATTGCAATTCAGCCGTTTCCAAGGTGTTCATGTGGTCTCTGAACACATCACCCCCTGGCAAATCACGGACGTACCAGCCAATGTGTTTGCGCGCAGAACGCACACCGGTCAGTTCGCCGTACAAGCCATAGTGGTCTTGCAAATGGTCGAGCAATGCACGCTTCACCTCTGCCACCAAGGGCGGCGCCAAGTGTTCACCCGTGGCAAGGAAATGAACGATCTCGCGGAAGATCCAAGGACGACCTTGGGCTGCGCGGCCCACCATGAGGGCATCCGCACCGGTGTACTTTAAAACGTGCAGTGCTTTTTCAGGTGAATCAATGTCGCCATTGGCCACCACCGGAATTTTGACGGCTGCTTTCACGGCGGCCACGGTGTCGTATTCGGCAAAGCCTTTGTAGCCTTGCTCGCGAGTGCGTCCATGCACAGTCACCATTTGAATGCCCACACTTTCAAAGGCTTTGGCCAAGGTGAGCGCATTCTTTTCTGTGTTGCACCATCCGGTGCGCATCTTCAAGGTGACGGGCACACCGCGCGGCGCACATGCGGCCACCACGGCTTCTGCAATTTCAATCGCCAAGCTTTCGTTTTGCATGAGCGCAGAGCCCGCCCATTTGTTGCAAACTTTTTTAGCGGGGCAACCCATGTTGATGTCAATGATCTGCGCACCCTGATCGATGTTGTAAGCGGCGGCCTCCGCCATCATGGGCGCATCGGTGCCCGCAATTTGCACCGCAATAGGACCTGGCTCGCCATCGTGGTTGGCACGGCGCGAGGTCTTCAAACTTTTCCACAAGTCTTTGCGGGACGTGACCATTTCGCTCACGGCATAGCCCGCGCCAAACTGTCTGCACAGCTGGCGAAAAGGCCTGTCGGTGACGCCGGCCATCGGCGCCACAAACACAGCATTGGGCAAGACATAAGGTCCAATTTGCATGGGGAAAGGGGGTGGGTGTGGGGGCGGGCTGCTTAAAAAGGAGGCACGATTGTATTGCTTAATTTTTGAGCAAGGGCATTATTTTCATAGAAATTTCAAAATTGAAACCTTTGGCTACACTCTGTTGACATGGAAGATTGGATCACCCCTCACCTCTCGCAGCTTTTGGCTTGGCTGGCATTCCCAGAACACGGTTTGTCGACTGTGTTCTTGATCTCTTTCATCTCAGCCACCTTGTTGCCATTGGGCTCGGAGCCCGCTGTGTTTGGCTTGATCAAAATCAATCCTGACTTGTTCTGGTCGGCCATTTTGGTGGCCACCGCAGGCAATACCTTGGGCGGCATCGTCAGTTGGTGGATGGGCTATGGGGCACACCAAGCGGTGGACTTGGTCAGGAAAAAACAAAACCCAACAAAGTCAGAGCGCACCAGCTGGGGCGACAAATTTCACGGCCAAGCCTTGGCATGGCTTGAAAAGATGGGCCCTAAGGCCTGCTTGTTGTCTTGGCTGCCTGGCGTTGGTGATCCGCTTTGCGCTGTGGCAGGTTGGCTCAAAATGCCTCTCTTGCCTTGCGCCATCTACATGGCCATTGGCAAGTTCCTGCGCTATGTTGTGATGACGTCTTTGCTGTTGTGGGTTTTTTAAGACCACTCAACGCTTTAACTAAACGCTTTAACGGAGCACCAACAAACTGGCCACCAGCACCAAGAAGGCCAACAGAACTTTTCTGAAAGCGTCTTCACTGAGACGGTGACGCATTTTCTGTCCCGTCTTCAAACCCAAGGCCATGGGCAGCAAGGCTAAAAATGAATAGCCCAGGTCCATCAACTCCATACGCCCGAAGCCATACATGGCAATGTACAGTGGCCAGGCAGCATTCAAGTAAATGACACTGATGCAGCCCACAAACTCGTCGCGCTGCAACTTCAAAGACATCATGTAACTGATCAGGATGGGACCCATGAGGGAGGACACGCCGCCCAACATGCCCGACATGGTGCCGACCAAGGCCCCCACCCACCGCTCTTTTTTCGGTGGAATTTGGAAGCTGGGTTTGAACAACATGGAAACAACCGCCAGCACCACGGCAAACGCCACCAACATGTTGAGTTGCTTCACACTGAAAGACAAAGTCCAATGCACGGCAAAGACTGTCATAACAGCCTGCGTCAACATCAAAGGCCAAAAGCGTTTGATGCTGGCTTTCCAACTGGCCTCTTGCCAGGCCTGCCAAATGTTGGAAACCAACACAGGCACGGCCACCAATGCAATGGCTTGGGTGCTGCCAATCATGAGTGACATGATCGGCACAGCAAACAAGGGCAAACCAACGCCCAATGTGCCTTTGACGATGCCGCCAAACAGGATCGCTGCAGCGCAAGCTGCAACGATCAACACCGTGTCGGTGTTGAACAAAATATCCATGAGGCGGACCTTGTGAATTTCGCGCGCGTGAACTCACGCAGCGCGAAGGGATTTAGATCTTGAAAGCTTCCAGCGATTCTGGTGCGAACAACTCTTGAGGGCTCAGTTTGCGCGGCGACAAACCTTGCTCTTGGTGATAGCGCGTGAAGGTTTCCAACACGTTCAGGTTGTTTTCCAAACCATACGACCACCAGTCATTGCCAAATTCACGGCGTGCATCTTCCACATGGGCGGTCAACCAAGGCAACATGGCCTTGAGCGCTGCTGTTTCGTACAAATCTTCGTACGTGCGGCGCTGCGCTTCAATGAAGGCTTTGGTCAGCGATTGCGCAATCCAACGATTGGCTTCATACACTTCACGGCGAATCACCACAGTGTGCATGATGGGGAAAATTTTGGTTTGACGGTAGTACGCGCGCTCAATGTCCACGTAGTTTTCAAACAAGCGCTTGACCTTGCCATCTCCCTTCAAGAACGACGAAGGCATGCGCGCGGTGTAGAGCGCATCGAGTTCACCGTCGTGCAGCATTTGCGACAAAGTTTGGTGTGGCTGAATAGGGTGCACTTGAATGTTAGGCGGCAGATTCAGCTTTTGCTTTTCAATGCGGCCCGTTTCTTCTTCGCCACCGAAAAGGTAAGGCTGCGCATCGACAGGCACACCATAGTGGTCTTGCAAAATACCGCGAATCCACACAGGTGCGGTCATTTGGTACTCGGGGCTGGCAATGCGTTTGCCGATCAAATCTTTGGGTTCGTTGATGCCCGAGTTGGCATTCACATAGATGCAAGAATGGCGGAAGAAGCGTGAGGGAAACACCGGAATCGCAATGAAAGGACGATCGGGTTTGTGCAAAGACACGCAATACGATGAGAGCGACATTTCGCAGACATCGAACTCTCGGAAACGTGCCATGCGGAAGAAGGTTTCCTCCACGGGCAGGTTGAGGTAGTTCAAATCGATGCCGTCGACTTGTACGCTGCCGTCCATGAGGGCGCGTGTGCGATCGTAGTTCCAGCAAGCAAAGCTGAGGGGGAGTTTTGCCATGATTGAGTTTCCTTATTCTGGTTTCAAGCCAGCCAAAGCGACTGCTTTGGCCAATCGTTCGTTTTCGGACTGAATGGCTTTGCCATAGTCAGCGGCTGTGCTGCCCACAGCATCAATGCCTGCGGTGCCCAAGGTGGTTAAGAGTTCGGGATGATTTTTCACCGCTGCAGCCTCTGCACTCAAACGTGCAATGGCGCCTGCTGGCGCATTGGCTGGCGCAAGCGCACCAATGATGACGGCGAAATCAAAACCGGGAATGATTTCAGAAATGCTGGGCACTTGCGGCATCAAAGATGAGCGCTGTCCTGCATTGCTGCCCAAAATTTTGACTTGGTTGGTTTTTGCAAACCCGGCCAAAGAAGGCAAGGCTGAAAACAAGCACTCAACCTGACCACCGACCAAGGCCGGCACCGATTGACCCGAGCCCCTGAATGGCACATGCCGGATGTCAATGCCCAAGGCCGCCTTCATGGCTTCCATGGTGAGGTGGTGGCTACTGCCAATGCCAGAAGAACCATAGTTGAGTTGATCGGGACGCGCTTTGACGTATTGCACAAATTCTTGCAAAGTGTTCACAGGCACTTTGGGATGCACAGCCAAATACAAGGGCGAGCGCGCTAGCAAAGTCACTGGTGCAAAGTCGCGTTTCAAATCATAGGCCAAGCTTTTGTAAATGAGGGGGTTGATGGAGAACATGGATCCATCAGTCACCAAAAAAGTGTGCCCATCATTGGGACTGCTGGCCAAAGCCTGCGCAGAGACCACGCCATTGCCACCTGGTTTGTTTTCAATCACAACCCCTTGGCCAATGCGCTCACCAATGCGCTGCGCAAACACGCGCGCAACGGTATCTGGCAAGCCACCAGGTGCATAAGGCACGATGAATTTGACGGCCTTGGTGAAATTAAATGTGCTTTGACTCCAAGCAGGCATTTGCATGCCGGCCAACCAAGGGGCGGCAGAAACTGCCAACAGATCGCGACGTTTCATAAATGTCTCCAAGCGTTCAACAGATCAGACGGGTTGGGCGTCAAACTCACGCCAGTCTGTGGTTTTAGGGATGATGGATTGATAGGCACAAACCTGCGCAGGAATGTGGTTCTCGCCGGTGCCAATGGGCGTTTCACCAGCCATGAAGCTGCGAACGGCCTGCAGCATTCTTTGCCTGAACTCCACGATGGCCAAGTCGGATGCGCCCAATCGATCGAACGTTCTGTCCACGATGGGGCCCATCGACACCCACATGGCCATGTCTTGATTGGGAATGCCTTGAATGCCTGTGAAATTGCCCGCTTTCATGGCGGCACGGTCTTGACCAAACCGGTTCTCGTGCGTGCGCTTGGGATGGTATTGCGGATCTAAATCGGGGCCCACTTGCGCATGCAAAAATGCACGCCAAGTTTCATGATCAGGCGTTGTATCGGGAGAGCCCCAAGCCATGAAGTGAAAGGCTGTGTGGTGATCGTCGATGGGCACATTCATGTTGGCCACGTTGTACTGATCATTGGGCGGAATGAGGGCGGAGGCTGGTGCCACAAACACGGTACTGCGAACATAGTCGTGGGTTTGCGCATCCTTGATCGGCCTGCGAATGGCGGCATACCTGAAGCCATAGGGCGTGCGCTCCACTTGCATGCGCGGCGATTTGTCGGTAGAAGGTCGCAGCCATTGGGTGTCGGTGGCCTTAGCGCCATCAACACGCGCAGGCACCATGTCGGAGGAATGCAAGCTGGAACTGTGCGCAGAATCAATTTGACCTTCCAAGATCTGCGCCCAATTGCAAGGAATGATGATCTTGGCCACAGCCAAACGCGACTCGGCATTGGGCGCCCAAGGGGGTGGCGTGAACTCGGGTTGGTGCTCGGGTGGCCCCATGTAAGCCCAAACAAAACCGCCCCACTCGTGTGTAGGATACGCGCGGTGTTTGACTTTTTCAACCAAGCCACTGCCCGCAGGCTCGGAAGACATGTCCACGACATTACCCGCCACATCCATCTTCCAGCCATGGTAGAGACAACGCAAGCCGCAGTCTTCGTTGCGGCCATAGACCAAGGAAGCTTTGCGGTGCGGACAATATTCGTCCATCACGCCCACGCGACCTTTGGTGTCTCTGAAGACCACCAAGTCTTCGCCCAAAATTCTGGCCTTGATGGGCGTGCCATCGGGTTCAGACACTTCTTCGATCAAACAAATGGCAATCCATTGACGGCGCATGAGTTGCCCCATGGGCGCTTGGCCTTCAACGCGGCACAGCAAGTCATTTTCTTCAGGGGTGATCATGGTTTGGGCATTCAGAGCGCAAGTTCAAGCTGTTTGACACTTGCGAAATTATTCTTAGGGCTCTAAGATAATGGAAAAACATGACCGATGTCAAGTTTTACATTTGACAGACCCTTTTCTTAACTGATCTTTGGCCAAGACTCACCACAGTACTCTCAATGACCCAAGCGATTGACCCAGAATTTTCTTCTTTGCTGGTGCAGCACAAAAGCCAAGTGGCCAAAGACATTTGGCACTTCAAATTGGCTCACCCTCAAGGCCAAGCATTGCCCTCCTTCAAAGCAGGCGCGCACATCACCGTGCAAACCCCCGCAGGTCAACGCCGCAATTACTCGCTTTGCAATGATCCAGCGGAAACAAGTTTTTGCGAGATCGCCATCAAGCTGGAAAGAAACGGACGGGGTGGCTCGCAAAGCATGGTGGACCAAGTTCAAGCTGGCGATTTACTCAGCGTCTCGTCACCCCGAAATGATTTTGAGTTGATCGACAACGCCAATGAGGTGATCTTCATTGCAGGTGGCATTGGTGTCACGCCCTTGTTGTCGATGGCCAGGCAAATGGCCAGAGTGAAGTCAGACAGTGGGCAGGGTCACTTTCGGTTTTATTACTGCGCACGCGACGCAGAAGGCGCCGCTTTCATGCCTGAGTTGCAGGCCTTGGAAAGCGCGGGGCAAGTCAGTTTTCACTTTGACGGCGGCAACCCCGACGCAGGCTTGGACTTTTGGCCACTGCTGGAAAAACCCAGTCAAGCTCACATTTACTGCTGCGGACCGCAGGGCTTGATGGATGCCGTGCGAGACATGAGCGGCCACTGGCCACAAGGCCGCGTGCATTTTGAAAGCTTTGGGGCCAGCGCTTCATCTCAAGCCGCCAACAGTCCCTTCAGCATTAAGTTATCGCAATCGCAAACAGTATTGCCCGTTGCCGAAACCGAAAGCATTTTGGAAGCGCTACGCAAAGCAGGCTTCCGCATCCCCAGTTCATGTGAAAGCGGTACCTGTGGCAGCTGCAAAACAAACTTGGTATCTGGCACTGTAGAACACCGCGACTTTGTGTTGAATGAAGCTGAAAAATCGACCCACATCATGGTCTGTGTGTCACGTGCCAGTTCACCCAACGACTTGATTGAAATTGACCTGTGAACATGGCAAGCGACAACATTTCAAGCATCAAAATAGGCGTTGCTGGCTTGGGCCGGGCCTTCACTTTGATGTTGCCTACATTCTTGCAAGACCCTCGTATTCAGCTGGTGGCAGCCACCGATCCGATTGCGGCAGCCCGAACGCAGTTTGAAAAAGATTTTCAGGCCATCACGGTCGACAGCGTTGAAGCTTTGTGTGCCTTGCCCGACGTCGAGGTGATCTACATTGCAACACCGCATCAATACCACGCTGCGCATGTTCAGATGGCCGCCCAACATGGCAAACATTGCTGGGTCGAAAAACCCATGGCCATTTCTTTAGAGGAATGCACCCGTATGATGGACGCCTGCCAGCAAGCCGGTGTGCAACTCATGGTAGGTCACAGCCACAGCTTCAATGCACCCGTGTTGCGCGCACGCGAGCTGATTGCATCAGGAGAGTTGGGGCAAGTTCGCATGATCACGGCCCTTAACTACACCGACTTTTTGTACCGTCCCAGACGTCCTGAAGAATTGAACACCGCATTGGGTGGCGGCGTGATCCACAGCCAAGCCGCCCATCAAATCGATGTGGTACGTTTGCTGGGTGGCGGCAAAGTGCGCAGTGTGCAAGCTTGCACTGGCCAATGGGATGCCACACGTCCCACCGAGGGTGCCTACAGTGCACTGCTGCAATTTGAAAACATGGCTTTTGCCACAGTCACCTACAACGGTTACGGCCACTTTGACAGCGATGTCTGGATGGACCATGTGGGCGAAATTGGTCAGCCCAAACCTGCCAACGAAAGCGCGCAGCGTTATGGCCAGGCGCGTCGCAGACTAGAAACAACCCATCACACGGACGAAGAATCAAGCCTCAAGGCCGCACGCAACTATGGCGGTCCTTTGTATGCGCCCGCAGCCATCACCAGCAATGCCTATCAACATTTCGGTCCTGTTGTGGTCAGCTGTGACAAAGGCGATATTCGTTTGACGCCCTTGGGGATGTGGGTCTATGGCCCAGACAAAGAATATTTCGAAGCATTGCCAGAACCGGCCTATCCGCGCAAAGAGGTTATTGACGAGCTGTTTCAAAACCTCCGAGGTTCGGGCGCATTGACGCACAGCGGTGCCTGGTCTCGCGCCAGCACCGAAGTTTGCTTGGGCATCTTGGAAGCTGCAACACATCAACACGCGGTACTGATGCACCACCAAGTGGGAGTGCAAGATGGCCACTAAGATTCCTGGAAACACCCAAAGTATTTTGAAACACTGGCACGAGTCCGTGCCAGATGATCGCCTGGCCCACTTGGTTCGTGATGCTGGCAGGGCCTTCAACAAACGACTGCAAGTGCGTTTGCAAAAATACAATGTGTCGTTTGGGCATTGGACATTTTTGCGAATTCTTTGGACTTCGGATGGCCTGACCCAAAAAGAACTCAGCGACTTAGCAGGTGTGATGGAGCCCACCACCTTCAGCGCCATCCAAGCCATGGAAGCCTTGGGTTATGTGGTGCGCAAACAAAAACCCGAGAATCGCAAAAACATGTACGTGCACCTCACGCCCAAAGGCAAAGCCTTGAAAAAAGCTTTGGTGCCCTTGGCCGTCGACGTCAATCACGTGGCAGTGCATGGCGTCAGCCAAGCCGAGCTCCTGACAACGCGCAAGGTGCTGTTGAAAGTGATCGAAAATTTAGCGCAAGAAGAAGCACAGATGGACGGACGTCCATCGGCGCCTTAACTGCTGAACAAAAAGTTCATCACGTCGCCATCTTTGACGACGTATTCCTTGCCCTCAGCGCGCATCTTGCCGGCATCTTTGGCGCCCTGCTCGCCTTTGTAGGCAATGAAGTCTTCGTAGGAAATGGTCTGCGCACGGATGTAGCCTTTTTCAAAATCCGTGTGAATCACACCTGCTGCTTGGGGTCCTGTGTCGCCCACATGAATGGTCCAAGCGCGCACTTCTTTCACGCCAGCGGTGAAATAGGTTTGCAAACCCAGCAAGGCATAGGCAGAGCGAATCAAGCGGTTCAGACCCGGCTCGGATTGGCCCAACTCTTCCAAGAACATCTGACGGTCTTCGTCCGACATTTCTGACATTTCGGCTTCGAGCTTGGCGCAAATGGCCACCACCGGTGCGTTTTGTGCCGCAGCGTAGGCTTTCAATTTGTCGAGCAAGGGGTTGTTTTCAAAACCGTCTTCGGCGACGTTGGCCACAAACATGGCGGGCTTGGCCGTGATCAAGAAGAATTGATTGAGCAATGGGCGTTCTTCTTTGCTGAACTCAATGGTGCGAACAGGCTTGCCTTCGTTCAGGGCGGCTTGGCATTTTTCCAAAATGGCCACCAACTTGATCGACTCTTTGTCGCCAGAACGCGCCGTTTTTTGCACGCGATGCAAACCTTTTTCCACCGCCGTCAAATCGGCCAAGCACAACTCAGTTTGAATGACTTCAATGTCGGAGATCGGATCCACACGGCCTGCCACGTGAATCACGTTGTCGTCTTCAAAGCAGCGCACCACATTGATGGTGGCGTCGGTTTCACGGATGTGCGCCAAGAATTTGTTGCCCAAGCCTTCGCCTGTGCTGGCACCGGCCACCAAGCCTGCAATGTCCACAAACTCCACAATGGCGGGCACGATGCGTTCGGGGGTAATGATGGCAGCCAACTCTTGCAAGCGCGGATCGGGCACCTCCACCACGCCGGTATTGGGCTCAATGGTGCAGAAAGGGTAGTTTTCGGCCGCAATGCCAGCTTTGGTCAAGGCGTTGAAAAGGGTGGACTTGCCAACGTTGGGCAAGCCCACAATGCCGCATTTGAGGCTCATGAGGGACTTTCTTGGATTCTTCGAACAATCCGTGATTTTAAAGGGTGCGCGTGGTCTAATTTCTGCCCATGACCCAAGCCCGCTTTGATTGCACCCTCCCCGCACCCTGCCCACGCCTTCGCGTGGTGGCCATTGTGTTGGCAGCAGGCACCGCGTCCCGCATGGGGGGACGACCCAAATGCCTGTTGCAACGCGACGGCCAAACGCTGCTCCAGCGCCTGCTAGAGCGCCTGGAGACGGCAGGCATTGACGAAACCGTGCTGGTTCTGGGCCACCACGCCGACGCTGTTCAAAAGGTACTGGACACCTCAACCCCTGCCCACACCTTTGGGCGTAAGACCCTCCACCGCGTGCTGAACCCCCAACCTACAGATGGTCAAAACAGCTCTTTGCACCTGGGTCTGGCCAAGGCACAAAGTTTGGCGCCCGATTGGTTGATGGTGGCACTTGCAGACCAACCCCTGCTTGAGACGCAAGACCTTCAAGACTTGGTGGCCGCTGTGAAACACGCGCCCCCTGGCACGCAAATGCTCCAACCCCAGGTCGCAAAACCTGGCGAATCGGCACAACCGGGCAATCCTGTGATGTTGAGCAACGTGGTCATGACCGACCTCCTTCAAAAGGGCCAAAGCTTGGGCACCACAGATCTGTCCAAGCTGCCTGGTGGCAAGGAATGGCGGCAACGCAACCCTGCCCAGTTTCATCCTTGGACCACAGCCAATGTGCATTACCGAGTTGACATGGATACGCCCGACGACTTGGCGACATTGCAAAGGCAATACGGCATTCAACTGGTCTGGGGCCAAGGTCTTTGAGTGGCTTCTACAATTCACACCATGACGCACTCTTCCACCCCTTTTGACGTCTGCATTCGAGGCGCCGGCATTGTGGGCCGCAGCTTGGCCTTGCTGTTGGCGGCGCAGCAGTTGCGCGTGGCCTTGGTTCACAAGGGTGCCGGAGACCCTTCCGAGACGGGTCACAGTGATGTGCGCGCCTATTCCCTGAACACGGCGTCCAAGCAATTGCTGTCTGATCTGCGTTGCTGGCCCGAAGGCGATGCCTGTACCCCCATTTTGCAAATGCAGATTCAAGGCGATCAAGGCGGTGATTTGCGCTTTGATGCCGCAGCGCAAGGCGTTGAAGCCTTGAACTGGATGGTCGATGTGCCCGTGCTGGAAGCCAAATTGGCGCAAGCAGTGGCTTATCAAACCTACATTGAAGAGATGACCGAGCCTGCAATGGCCCCCCTCACCGTGATCTGCGAAGGACGCGCCAGCCAATCCCGTGCAGAGTTGGGCGTTAACTTTGAGATCAAGCATTACGCACAACACGCGCTGGCCTGCCGCATTCAAACCTCTGAAGCGCACCACCAAGTAGCGCGTCAGTGGTTTCAAACCACACATGGCCCCGAAATCTTGGCCCTCCTGCCCATTGGCGGTAAAAACAGCCATGCGTGGGCGGTGGTGTGGTCCCTCACGCCAGAGCGCGCACAAAATTTGTTGCACGCAGATGCCGCCGATTTTTGTGCGCAACTGGCATCTGCCTGCGAACCAGTGGCCGGCCCCGTTCAACTGACCAGCGAGCGCGCTGTGTGGCCCTTGCAGTTGGCCAAAGCTGAGCGATGGATTGGCGTGATGCCGCAAACCACAGCCACTTCAAAACTCCAAGCCTTTGCATTGGCAGGTGATGCGGCGCATGCCATTCACCCATTGGCTGGCCAAGGCTTGAATGTAGGCTTGGGCGACGTGGCCGAATTGGCCCGTGTGATTGAAACCAAAGAATTCTGGCGGCCCTTGAACGATCCCAAACTGCTGCGCCGTTACGAGCGCGCACGACAAGCCGAAGTCTTGGCCATGGGCTGGGTCACGGACGGTCTTCAAAGCTTGTTTGCCCAGCCTGCCTTGCCTCTGCAAAAACTTCGCAACTGGGGCATGTCGGGCTTCAACCAATTCAGTCCCCTGAAAAAATGGATGGCCCAACACGCCATGAAATCTGCATCTTGAAACATGTGCATTGACGACCTCTTCACCTTAGGAATTTGACCCCATGCGCTTGATTCAAGCTTTCACCGCCACATGCCTGCTCCTTTGCAACACCAGCCTTTGGGCACAAGACGCCAACTTGAAAAAAACCTTGGCCGAGCGTTTGCCGTCGCTGCCCAAAATTGAAGAGGTCAGCAAGACGCCCATGCCTGGCGTGTTTGAAATTCGTGTGCAGGGCAATGAGATTTTTTACACCGACGCCAAAGGCGATTTCCTGATTCAAGGCGCACTCATTGACACCAAGCAAAAGCGCAACCTGACCGAAGAGCGCAACGATAAACTCTCGGCCATTCCATTCGACAGCCTGCCGCTTAAGTATGCCTTCACACAAGTCAAGGGAAATGGCAAACGCAAACTGGTTGTCTTTGCCGACCCGAATTGCGGCTACTGCAAACGCTTTGAACGCGACCTGCAAAAAATCGACAACGTCACCATCTATCACATGATGTACCCCGTGTTGGGCGAAGACTCTAAAGTCAAATCGCGCAACATTGCCTGCGCCAAAGACCGCGCCAAAACATGGAATGACTGGATGCTGCAAGGCATCGCACCGCCTGCCGTCGCTTGTGACAACCACAACATTGACGCCATCGTCGAGTTTGGTAAGAAGAACCGCATCAACGGCACGCCCACACTTTTTGTGGCCGATGGCACGCGTGTGCCAGGCGCCATTGAAGCCGCTCAAATTGAATCTCTCTTGAATGGTGTCAAGCCATGAACCCCCACGCAGATCAAACCCGCAAGCACGTCAAACGCTTGGCCTATGCAGGCCTCATTCCCTTCGTGGGCATGGCCATGTTGTTGTGGCTGATCGATGCCGATCTGCACCCTTTTGTGGCCTTGGCATTGGCAGGCTACGGCGCCGCCATCGTGTCGTTTTTGGGGGGCATCCATTGGGGCATCGGCTTTCGCAATGTGGCGCGCATGCACAACGCCCCCTTGTTTAATTTTGGCTGGGGTGTGGTGCCTTCTTTGCTGGCTTGGATTGCCATCACCATGCCGGCTTATGCGGGCCTGCCCTTGCTGGCCTTGATTTTGATCATTTGCTACACCGTCGATCGCAAAGCCTACCTTGAAGCGGGCTTGCAAGACTGGTTGCCAATGCGCTTGCACCTGACTGTTGTGGCCGCCTTGAGCTGCCTGATTGGCGCTGCCGCCACTTGATGAAGAAAACAATGCCTGCCATTCACTACACCGTTGACGCCAGTCAAACCCACAGCCACCTTTTTCAAATTTCATTGCACATTGCCAAGCCCGATTCGGGTCAGGTGATGTCACTGCCCGTGTGGATTCCTGGCAGCTACTTGGTGCGCGAGTTTTCTAAACACCTGCAAAACCTCAAAGCCAAACAAGCAGGCAAATCCGTCGGGGTGTTTCAAGACCATAAAAGCCAGTGGCACATCGATTGCAAAAATACCGCAGCCCTTGAATTGACCTACGAGGTCTATGCGTTTGACAATTCAGTGCGCACCGCATGGCTGGACACTCAACGCGGTTTCTTCAATGGCACCAGCCTGTGCTTGCGTGTCCATGGCCAAGAAGACGTGGCGCATGGTCTCACGCTGAAAGCACACAAAGGCTCAACGTGGTCTGTAGCCACAGGCTTGCAAAGCATCAAGGTCAACAAACAAGGTTTTGGCGAGTACCTTGCGTCTAATTACGACGAGTTGGTCGATTGTCCGTTTGAGATGGGCAACTTCTGGCGGGGCGAGTTCACAGCCTGCGGCATCCCCCACGAATTTGTCATTGCAGGGGCCATGGCTTCATTTGATGGCGCGCGCTTGTTGGCTGACACGCAAAAAATTTGCGAAACAGAAATCAAGTTTTGGCATGAGAAAAAACCTGCTGCCCATGCCCCCTACAAACGTTACGTCTTCATGCTCAATGCGGTTGAAGAGGGTTATGGCGGTCTAGAGCATCGCAACTCCACCGCCTTGATTTGCAATCGGCGCGATCTGCCTTCTTTGGACATGAAAAAAATGTCCGAAGGCTATGTCACTTTGTTGGGCCTCATCAGCCACGAGTATTTCCACACCTGGAATGTGAAACAACTGCGCCCCGCCGAGTTCAAGCGCTACGACTACACCCAAGAGAATTACACCGAATTGCTGTGGTTCTTTGAAGGCTTCACCAGCTACTACGACGACCTGCTGCTGCGCCGCGCCAAATTGATTGACGATGCGCAGTACTTCAAACTGCTCAACAAAACCATCAACCTGGTTTTGCAGGCACCAGGGCGGCAGGTACAAAGTGTGGCGCAAGCCAGTTTTGACGCGTGGGTGAAGTACTACCGCCAAGACGAAAACACACCCAACGCCACCATCAGCTACTACACCAAGGGTGCATTGGTGGCTTTGTGCATTGACCTCACCCTGCGCGCCGAAGGCACGTCTAATTTGGACAACGTGATGCGCGGCTTGTGGGTGCGCTGCAAAGGGGGCCCCTTGCGTGAAGCAGATTTGTTGGCCGAGTTGGAAATGCAAACCGGCAGAAGCTGGAAGAAGGAACTCAAAGCTTGGGTGCACAGCACGCAAGAGTTGCCACTCAAAACTTTGCTGTCCTCGCACGGTGTGGTAGTTCACGAAGATGCGCCACAAATGGCACAGCGCTTGGGCCTGCGTGTACTCGAGGCACAAGGCGTGGTGCAAGTCAAAGCGGTGCTGCGTGGCGGCGCTGCAGAAAAAGCAGGCATGGCCGCTGGCGATGAATGGTGGGCCGTGGCCAGTGCCAAAGCCAAGTCACAAACTTGGCGCTTGAAAAAACTGGAAGACTTGTCGCTGCTGCTGGGCAATGAGAAAAAAGCCGTGGCCACCATCACGCGTGATCAAAAGGTGTTTGCACTGGCGCTGACATTGCCCAGCGATGTGCACACTTGGCGCTTAAGCCAAACAAGTACTTCGCTCAACGCCCGCACCAGCGCTTGGCTGGACGGGGCTTAGGATTTATTTGCCACGCAAGTCAAGCACGCGCTTGGCTTTGCCTTGGCTTCGCTCTACGCCACCTTCGGCGCGCAAATCAATTTCCACGCTAGAGCCGATGTAGACCTTGATCTCGTGCTGCAACATCTTGGCAGCTGCACGCGCTTCAATGCTGTCAGGCTGCATGCCGGGGCGTGTTTCTACGGCCACCTTCAAGTTGTCCATCGGACCTTCGCGCGTCAGCACGCACTGGTAATGCGGCGCCAGCTCCGGGCGCTTCAAAATGAGTTCTTCAATTTGCGAGGGGAACACATTGACACCGCGAATGATCATCATGTCATCGCTACGGCCTGTGATCTTTTCCATACGGCGCATGGTGCGTGCTGTGCCAGGCAACAGACGGGTTAAGTCGCGGGTGCGATAACGAATGATGGGCAAAGCCTCTTTGGTCAAACTGGTGAACACCAACTCGCCCATTTCGCCATCGGCCACAGGCTCGCCTGTTTCGGGGTTGATGATTTCAGGGTAGAAGTGGTCTTCCCAAATAGTGGGGCCATCTTTGGTTTCGATGCATTCGCTGGCCACGCCAGGGCCCATCACCTCTGACAAACCATAAATGTCCACTGCATCAATGCCCATGCGCTGTTCAATGGCCGCTCTCATGTCATTGGTCCAAGGCTCGGCGCCAAAAATACCAATACGCAATGAGCTGCTTCGGGGGTCAATGCCCTGACGCTCAAATTCGTCGGCAATGGCCAGCATGTAGCTGGGCGTGACCATGATGATGTCGGGTTTGAAATCTTGAATCAGCTGAACTTGGCGCTCGGTTTGACCGCCGCCAAATGGCACAACGGTCAGGCCCAATTTTTCTGCACCGTAGTGCGCACCCAAACCCCCAGTGAACAAACCATAGCCATAACTCACATGGACCATGTCGCCAGGTTTGGCGCCACCTGCACGAATGCTTCGCGCAACCACGGTGGCCCAAGTGTCAATGTCGCGCTGGGTGTAGCCGACCACTGTGGGCTTGCCTGTGGTGCCGCTAGAAGCATGAATGCGTGAGCAGCCGGAACGCGGTACCGCAAACATGCCGTAGGGGTAACTGTCGCGCAAATCGGCTTTGGTGGTGAAGGGGAATTTGGCCAAGTCGGCCAAGGATTGGCAATCACTGGGGTGAACGCCCGCCTTGTCAAACTTGGCCTTGTAAACGGGCGAGTTGTCGTAGGCGTGTTGCAGCGTGGCTTTGAGCCGCTTGAGCTGCAAAGAACGCAGCTCATCAACGCTGGCTTTTTCAATTGGCTCTAGGGGCAATGGGGAGGCTTTGCTCATCTCTGTATTTCCTACTTGTCCAAATTTATTCGGGGATCACGGTACCTGGAATCTGCGCGCTCTTGCCGCGGAACATGGCAATGACCTCGCCCTTTTGGTTGGTCACTTTCATGTCGTAAATGCCGTGACGGCCACTCAGTGTTTGTTCTTGTCCTACACAAGTGAGCACATCGCCCAATTGGCCGGATTTTAAAAATTCAATGCTGCATCCTGCTGCCACAGCCACCTTGTTGTAGCTGTTGCAGGCGAAGGCAAAGGTGGAGTCGGCCAAGGTGAAGATGAAACCGCCATGGCAAATTTTGTGACCGTTCAAATGAAGTTCTTTGACTTCCATGCGAATGACGGCGCGGCCAGGTTCGCAGGAAATGAGTTCCATGCCCATGGTGTCTTTGCTGGCCGTGTCGACTGCAAACATCGACACGCCCACTTGCTTGGCCAACTCGATGGCGGCTTGTGAAGGGGCTGCTACAGGATTTGCATACGTGCTCATGTTCATTCGCCTTTAAATTGCGCGGGGCGCTTTTCCAAAAAGGCTTTCACGCCTTCAAAGTAATCGTGCGTTTTGCCCAGCGCCGATTGCGCATCGCGCTCTTGGTCCAGCTGCTCAGACAAGCTGCGGGTGTGCGCGCCCATCATGAGTTTGCGCGTGGCCACCAAAGCCTTGGTGGGCATGACGGCCAATTTTTCGGCCATGGCCATGGCCGCGGCCAATGCGTCATCGGCCACATCCCAAATCACGCCCCACTCTTTGGCTTGTTGTGCGCCCAATTTGTCGCCCGTCATGGCCAAGGCCAACGCGCGAGGCATGCCCAAGCGTTCGACCAACAACCAACTGCTGCCGGCATCAGGGATCAAGCCAATCTTGCTAAAGGCCTGAATGAAGCTGGCATTGGGTGAGGCAATGGCAATGTCGCAGGCCATGGCGATTGAGGCGCCCGCGCCAGCCGCGACGCCATTGACCGCCGCAATGATGGGCATGCGCAGCGATTGAATGCGGCGCGTGCTGGGATTGAAGGCTTGGTCAATGATGGGGCCGGGATCAGAGCGCTTTACCATGTCGGGGCCGGGCGTGAAATCAAATTCAGACAAATCGGCACCGGCGCAAAATCCGCGGCCTGCACCTGTCAGCACCACGGCGCGAATTTCTGGATCGGCTTCCGCTTGATCAAATGCCACCCACAGGTCATGGTGCATTTGACGGGTGAAACTGTTCAGTGCCTGCGGACGGTTGAGCGTGACCAAGGCCACGGCACCGCGTTTTTCGAAGGTCACAGATAAAGTGCTGTCTTGGGTCATGGTCTAAGCCCTGCTTGTGCGCCAAAAGGTCAAAATGTACCATTAACCGACCGATCGGTTGGTTAATGTTTTCCCTTGATTTTGGGCCTATTTTCATCCCGTTATAGTCAGGGGTAACGACATTCAACCCCCATTGGAGAACTGTTTTGGCCTACGAAAACATAGAAGTCCGCACAGAAGGCGGCAAAGTTGGCATCGTCACCCTGAATCGCCCCAAGGCTCTGAACGCCTTGAACGGTCCTTTGATGGACGAGTTGGGTGCTGCTTTAAAGGCCTTTGACGCCGACGAAGCCATCGGCTGCATCATCGTCACCGGCAGCGAAAAAGCCTTTGCCGCCGGCGCCGACATCTCGGCCATGGCCAAGCACAACTTCAACGACGTCTACAAACAAGACTTCATCACCCGCAACTGGGAAACGATTCGCAGCATTCGAAAGCCAGTCATTGCCGCCGTCAGCGGTTTTGCATTGGGTGGCGGTTGCGAGTTGGCCATGATGTGCGACTTCATCATTGCCGCCGACAACGCCAAGTTTGGTCAGCCTGAAATCAAACTGGGCATCATTCCTGGTGCAGGCGGTACGCAACGTTTGCCCCGCGCCATTGGCAAATCCAAAGCCATGGACCTGGTGCTCACAGGCCGCATGATGGACGCCACGGAAGCCGAACGTTCAGGTTTGGTCAGCCGCGTGGTGCCCACCGACAAACTGATGGAAGAAACATTGGGCGCTGCATTGCTGATTTGCAGCATGGGCCAATTGGCAGTGATGGCCGCCAAAGAAAGCGTGAACCGCGCCTTCGAAAGCGGCCTCACCGATGGCGTGATGTTTGAGCGCCGTTTGTTCCACGCCATGTTTGCCACGGACGATCAAAAAGAAGGCATGGACGCGTTTTTGAACAAGCGCGCACCCAACTTCACACACCGCTGATCAGCCTTTACTTTTGCAACACGCACTGACCACCGCGCCCATCGTTCCAACGATCTGGCGCTTAGCGTTGCCCAACGGCTTGGCCATGACGGCCGCCGCCTTGGTCAGCATTGCCGAGACTTGGTACGTTGGCCAATTGGGCATCATGCCCTTGGCTGGCATGGCACTGGTTTTTCCATTGGTCATGTTGCAACAAATGCTGTCGGCAGGCTCGATGGGGGGTGGCATCACCTCGGCTGTGAGCCGCGCCATGGGCGCGAACAACTTGGAGAAAGCCAATGCATTGGTGTTACACGCCGCCATCATTGGTTTGAGCATTGGCCTGTTGTTCACGGTGGTGTTTTCGCTCTTCAGTGAGTTCATTTTCAGCGCACTGGGCGGCAAGGGCGAGGCGCTTGCGCAATGCTTGTTGTATGCACATGTTGCGTTTGCCGGTTCTATCAGTGTTTGGCTCACCAATGGCTTGGCTTCTGTGATTCGCGGGTCTGGCAATATGCGCACCCCCTCCAAAGCTTTGCTCATCACATGCTTGGTCCAGGTGGTCTTGAGCGCAGTTCTAGGTCTGGGCTTCGGGCCGGTGCCCAGCTTTGGCATGGTGGGTATTGCGACGGGTTTCTTGATTGCTTTTACGGGCAGTGCACTTTACTTTCTTTGGTTTCTGCGCTCAGAAAACAGCACCCTTCGTTTGAACTTCCACAGTCCGCTGTCTAAAGAATTGTTTGTGGACATCCTCAAAGTGGGCGGCATGTCCAGCATTTCCTCTGTGCTGACCGTGGCCACCATTTTGGTGGTGACGCGTTTGATTGCCAACTTTGGCCCTGAATCTTTGGCGGGTTATGGTATCGGCACACGCCTGGAATTTTTGTTGGTACCCATCACCTTCTCCTTTGGCGTTGCATGCTTGCCCATGGTGGGCATGGCCTTGGGTGCCAAGCTTGTGGCGCGCGCCAAAAAGGTGGCTTGGACTGGCGCCATGATGGCTGCTTCCTTGGTGGGTTGCATCGGTTTGGTCGTGATGCTGTGGCCGGGCTTGTGGGCCAATTTGTTCAGCAGCAACCCCTTGGTCTTGGCCAGCGCAAGCCAATACTTTCTGACGGTGGGGCCTTGTTATGGTTTCTTCGCATTGGGCTTGTGCCTGTACTTTGCATCACAAGGTGCTGGTAAGTTGTGGGGACCCATCATGGCGGGCACCTTCCGCTTGGTGACGGTTGCCGCAGGTGGCGTCTGGTTATCGCAGAACAATGGCACGGCAGACCAGATGTTCGTGGTCATTGCAGCCGGCATGGTCAGCTATGGCGTGCTCACCGCTTTGACCGTTTGGAAAACCAACTGGGCGCGATAAAAAGCAAAAGCCACCTCGGTGGTGGCTCTCAAGCTTTCAAGCTTTCAGGCCTTGTCATTCAAGCCGTTTGAATTTTGAAGATGGGGCGACGCTCGCCCACATTCAAACCTTTGATGTTCTTCAAGGCATGCGCGCGCCAAGGCAAGAGTTCTTCACGCTGCTTGGCATCCAACCATCCCAATTGGTCCAAGGCCTCAATGGTGGCCGCAAACAAAGCGGGCTTGTTGCCATCGGCAATTTTCAGTGCCAAGGCTTGCCCACGTGAACGGCTGCCGATCACTTGAACGCCATCAGCGCCCACCTTGCTCACCCAGTCGCCGCGGCCAACACGCATCAAATCAGCATCGCTGCGGCCCGTACCTGACACCAACTCAGGATGCGCCGTCATGGCTTCGCCCAACAACTTCAAACTTGCACCATAGACATCGTCTGCTTCGGGCTTGGCCAGACGCGCATAGCTGCGCGCCAAATTGGACAAAGGCACCGCAAAGTTGGGTGCCGAGCAACCATCGATGCCCCATCCCATGTCTTCGGATGCAACACCAGTGACATCGGCCACGGCTTTGCGAACTTGTTGCTGCAAAGGATGTTCAAGTTCGGTATAGCTTTCTTTGGCCACGCCATGCAATGAACAGTAAGCCAAAAATCCACTGTGCTTGCCGCTGCAGTTGTGGTGACGTTCGTCCACCACAAAGCCCTCAGGCAGGGGTTGATCGTTGAAACTGAAACGGTAGGGCACGTGACAGCCGCAACGCAACTGTTGGTAAGTGTTGCCACTCTTTTGCAGGATCGATGAAACTTGCTCTACGTGCATGTCTTCACCGTTGTGACTGGCGCACATCACCGCCAACTCTTTGGATGTCAAGGCCAGTTGTTGTGCGCCACCACTTTGAATCAAGGGCAAGGCTTGAAGCGCTTTCAAAGTAGAGCGTGTGAAGCACAGCCAATGGGGATTGCCCACATGCGCCACGACGCGGCCCTGAGTGTCGGTCACCGCCAAAGCCCCCAAGTGCAAGCATTCCGAAATGCCGTTGCGGGTCAGTTCAATCATGGGGGAGAAATTCATAGAACCTCAATTCAGTTGTCTTGTACACATCGGAATCCAATGTAACCCACCCGTGTGTCTTTGGGTTTGGTGGCCACATCCGATTCTATTTGGCGATCGGCGTCATACCACCATGAGCCCCCGCGCGTGATTTTTTCTGAGCCTTGACCGGTGTCAACCCACTCCCAGACATTGCCGCCCATGTCAAACAAACCATTGACACCTGGCGATGTGGTCATCACTGGCACATGGCCTACCCCGCGCCAAAGGGCACCTTGTGGCGCAGTGCCTTGATAGTTTCCACAGCCATTTAAACAGTGGCTTTTATGTGCACTTTGACCGTTTGGATAGGTATAACGCTGCCCTTTTTGAAAGCCCGTTGGCGGCTGATCGCGCTGCTCCAAATACGCGGCCTTCACCCACTCATGGTCTTTGGGTAAACGTTTGCCCTGAAATCGACACATTTGCTGCGCTTCTTCAAACGTGAGGTGCACAGCAGGTTCGTTGTCTTGCGCCAATTTGCCAAAAGGGGCTCGCCAAGTCCAACCCGCTTTTTGAGTCCACCCAGCTTCATAAATGAAGCCACCCCGCTCCTTTTCAGCTTGACTGACAAATCCTGTTTGATGGGCATATTGCTTAACCTGCCCAACACTCACTTCGTGCACATCCCAAATCAGGCCATGAACACGCACTTGGGGTGCCCAATCCTTTGCCAAAGCTTGAGCGGTCACAAAACCGGCATGTCCAGCAGACAGCAAGATCAAGGAGATTTTGAGCAAAGTGCCAATGAAAGAAGTCATGTCAAAAATGTCGTTAACAACATGCGTTGAATGCAAATTATTTTTTCAAAACTTCACGCTCTTTTTCATATCGGTCGTAATTGGGCAACGCAGCAGGTGTTTGGGTGGTGCCCGTGGTCTTGGTTTTCTCAGCACCTCGAATGCCTTCGTAGACAGACTGGCTCGACACAAAAGCACAGGCTTGTAAACCTGCAACGGCCAAAGCAAGCGCAATCAGTCGCATTTGGAAGTTTGTATTGAAATGGGACATGACAAAAAACACCAGAAAAAAGGCTTATTTAAACGATGTGTAAAGTTTGACCGAATTTAACCTAAGTGACTAGAATGAGCTGAGCCATCACTCAATTGGAAAAGGTCATACGTTGGCACGCAAACCTTTGGTTACGGCACAAGAACTCGAAGCACTGCTTTCAAAACCAGTGGCTGATACGCGCACGGTTGACCCCTATTTCCCCCTTCGGTTGGCCATCCTCACCTTTTTCTCTGCCCTTTGGTTTTTGCGCCTCACGCTCTATACCAATGAAGTCGCCAACGACCTCTTCTCCAATCCAGATGTGCGCGATTACATGATGCCTGCCCTTTATTTCAGGGCTTGGATTCTTTTTGTGTTCATGTCGGTGGGCGTGTGGTCCTACAAAAACGGCAAATACCCCGCCATTCTGTTTGGTCTGCTCTTTGTGGCCAGCCTGTTCAATTTGATGTTCGATGTCACCGTCTTTTATGCTGAAAAGCTAGAGCAGCGTGATGTTCGCATTACCTTTGTCATCATTGGACGGCTTGTGATCTCGTACATCTTGTATATTTCCATGCGCCGAGCCCACCGCATTCCTTCAGGGCGCGACAAATGGAATGTATTTTTACCCTTTAAAAAGTAAACCATTGCGCCGGGTCAAACGTTAGAGACTTAGTTAGCGCCTGATCCACCGGAGACTGCCATGAAAAAATTAATTGCCCTTGCCCTCATCCTCATGACCTTGAGTGTTTCTGCCATGGCGCAACACGGCCATGCACATCGCCACGGTCATGGCCCATGGGTTCGGGGTTACGGCAGTGGTTGGGGCTGGGGTGTACCTGCGGTCATCGGTGGTTTGTTGGTCTACGAAGCCGTCAAACAGCCCACCTATGTTCAGCAACCGGTGTATGTGCAACAACAGCCTGTCATTGTTCAGCAACAGCCAACTTACACCACATCCTCTAACCCCACCTGCACCCCTTGGACTGAAGTTCAATCGTCCGATGGCACCATCACTCGTACGCGCACCTGCACGCAATAAATCCATCAGTGGCTTTAACTAAGCCCTTTTGAGGCTGCAGTGTTCACGACAGGTCATTGATAACATGGGCATGCTTTACAAAACACCAGCCTACAAGCTTCTGAGCACATTGCTTGTAGCATGCGTGATGAGCTCAGGCAGCCATGCAGCCGAGGTCTTGGTGGCCGTCGCTGCCAATTTTGCAGCGCCGATGCAAAAAATTGCGCCTCTGTTTGAAAAAGATACCGGACACAAGGTCATCCTTTCTTTCGGCGCAACAGGTAGCTTTTACGCGCAAATCAAAAACGGTGGCCCCTTTCAAATCCTGTTGTCTGCCGACGATGAAACGCCTCTGAAATTAGAAAAAGAAGGCCTAGGCATCGTTGGTTCTCGGTTTACCTACGCCACCGGCAAATTGGTACTTTGGAGCAAGCAATCTGGCAAGGTCGATGACGCAGGGCAAATTCTCAAAGCTGGGAGTTTTCAACGCTTGGCCATGGCCAATCCCAAACTGTCACCCTACGGTATGGCAGCGCATGAAACCTTGACGAAGTTGGACCTCTTGCAAACGGTGCAACCCAAAATTGTGCAAGGCGACAACATTGCGCAAACCTACCAATTTGTTTTCACCGAGAATGCCCAGCTTGGCTTTGTCGCGCTGTCACAGGTCTTTGCAGATGGCAAGATTGCACAAGGGTCTGCGTGGGTCGTGCCCTCGCATTTGCACAGCCCATTGCAACAAGACGCCCTGCTTCTCAACCCAGGCAAAAACAAGCCAGCCGCTGAAGCGCTGATGAATTACCTCAAATCAGACAAAGCCAAAAACATCATTCGGGCGTTTGGCTACGAGATCTAAACACCCATTGAATTGAGCCACCTTCCAGTGTGAAATTTTCTCCTTCACCTGCCGTTATGATCTTTTTTAAATTCTTCACACTGAGATGGGCCCATGAAATTCAAGCAGCCATGGCTTTACGCGCTGACCACATTACTCTCACTCAGCGCTCAAGCGCAATCTGATGAGCGCAGCGGCACGGTTGAAATTCGCGCAAAAGCAGAAAACCTGATGGGCACTGCCAGTGCAAGCAGTGAGGGACTTGTTTCTGCAGGACGCATTGCTGCCTTGCCCATCTTGCGGCCAGGCGAAGTCTTAGAGATGGTGCCCGGTCTGATCGTGACGCAGCATGCCGGGGATGGCAAAGCCAATCAGTATTTTTTGCGCGGCTTCAACTTAGACCACGGCACTGACTTTGCAACCACGGTCAATGGCGTGCCAGTCAACATGCCGACCCATGCCCATGGTCAGGGCTACACCGATTTGAACTTTCTCATCCCCGAATTGGTCGAGCAGATCGCCTACAAAAAAGGACCTTATTCAGCCTCTGAGGGAGATTTTTCTGCAGCAGGCGCTGCCCGCATTGACTACCTTCAAAGAATGCAGGGGCACTTGGCCGACATCACAGGTGGGGCTCATGGTTACCGACGCATCTTGTTGGCAGGATCACCGCAAAGCCTCAACGGCCAAGTCCTCTACGGCCTGGAAATTTTCAGAAACGATGGACCTTGGGTGGTGCCAGAGAACTATCAAAAATACAACGGCGTCTTAAGTTACAGCGATGGCACTCGCACCAACGGCTTCAACATCACCGGCATGGTCTACAAGAGCCGATGGACCTCAACCGATCAAATTCCGCTTAGAGCTGTCAATCAAGGATCTCTCGATCGGTTTGGCTCACTCGACCCCAGCACAGGCGGTGAAACCCACCGCTACAGCCTGTCGAGTCAATGGACTCAAACCACCCTAGACCGGCAAGCCAAGGCCAAGGTGTGGGCTTTGCAATCTGCACTCGATTTGTGGTCCAACTTTGAATACTGCATGAGCAGCATTCAAGCAACTGGCAACTGTGCAGCCAGCGATCAATTCAAGCAAGCTGAACAACGAAAGGCCTTGGGTTTTGGTTTTTCTGAGGCACGTTACAACGCATTGAACTGGGGTCAGAATACCTATGACACAGCGATGACATGGGGCCTCGATGGTCGCACCGATCGCATCAGCCCCATTGGTTTGTACAAAACCACGCAAAGAAAATTAACCGACACCGTGCGCGAGGATCGTGTCATACAAAACAGCATCGCACTGTGGACACAACACGAAACTCGTTGGACCTCTCAATTTCGGAGCATTGTGGGCGCTAGAGCTGACTTTTACCAATTCGATGTTCAATCCAATATCGCAGTCAATTCAGGTCATGCAAAAGACCGGCAACTGTCGCCCAAACTGAACCTGATCTACACACCCCAAAGCAACTTCGAGGTCTACGCCAATTACGGGACTGGCTTTCACTCGAATGATGCACGCGGCACCACCATCACGGTGGACCCCACCGACAAAACAACAGCCGTCACCAAAGTCGACCCCTTGGTGAAAGCCATTGGCTCGGAGTTAGGATTTCGCACTGAACTGGTTCCAGGTTGGCATTCCAGTTTGGCGCTTTGGAAATTGAACATGGCCTCTGAACTTTTGTTCATCGGTGATGCTGGGACTACCGAGCCCAGTGCGCCCTCGAAGCGCTACGGTTTGGAATGGAACAATTTCTATGCGCTCTCCTCAACTTCCAGCTTGGATTTTGATGTGGCCTGGGCGCATGCAAGATTTGTCAATGCGCAAGGGCCCTCAAGTTACATCCCAGGCGCTGTCAGTGCTACGGCCAACATCGGACTGAGCGTCGACAACATGGGACCTTGGTTTGGTTCCATCCGCTTTCGATACTTTGGGCCGAGGCCGCTGACGGAGGATGGCGGCATCAAGTCCGGCGCCACTTCTTTAATGAACCTCAGAGCCGGTTACAAGCTAAGCCCTCAAAGCAAACTGAGCATCGATGTTTACAACCTGTTGAATCAAAAAGCCAATGACATTGAATATGCCTACGCATCACAATTGGCGCAAGAAGCCTCACCCGTGATGGACCGACACATTCATCCGATAGAACCCAGAATGTTGCGAGTCACCTTGACCCATCGGTTCCAATGAATGGCCACTCAAGCTCATAAGGTGCTCATCATTTATGATGGTGCACTCTCAATGGGTGACACCCTTCTAACCTAACTCAGCACAAGGCAAGCATCATGCGCATCCCCGACTGGACCCCCGAACAACTGGCTCAACCCCAAGCTTTGGTCGATGCCATCTTGGCCCGCCGTGGCGGCGCACTGCTCAACCTCGACAAAGCACTGCTGTGGAGCGAGCCTGTGGCCTCGGGTTGGAATGTTTATTTGCGCAATGTACGGACTGGACTGTCTGCATCACGCCAATTGTGTGAACTGGGCATTTGCACGGTGGCATTGCTCACGGGTGCGCATTACGAATACCACCATCATGCCCCCGATTTTCTGAAGGCGGGTGGTACGCAAGCTGAATTGGATGCGCTTAAGCGTGCCGTAGAAGCGCAGCCCGCCGATGGTGTAACCGATGCCGCTTTCGATGAAATGTCGCAATGGGTGGTGCAATACGCCGCTCAAATGACACAGCGCGTCAAAGTGGATGACGCGCTGTTCAAGAAATTGCAATCTCGCTTAAGCACCACTGAGATTGTGGAGCTCACCACCGCTATAGCCACCTACAACATGGTGGCCCGGTTTTTAGTGGCGCTTCAAATTACGCCTGAAGAATAAGCGCATCAATCTGGCTTGATGCCGTTGTCTCGGACCACTTTGGCCCAGACATCAATTTGCTTGTCGATGAAAGTTTTGGCTTTATCGACACTGCCACCAGAAATATCAATGCCTTGCGCACTGAGTTTGTGAGCCACGTCGGGGTTGTGCAACACCTTGTTGAGCTCTTCGTTCATGCGCTTCACGATGTCGGGGGGTGTTTTGGCAGAAGCCAATACTGCCCACCAAGCTGGGGCCTCAAAACCTGGAAAGCCCGCTTCGGCAATGGTGGGTACATCGGGAAACTCTGCCACGCGTTTGGAAGAAGTGACCGCCAGGGGTCGGATGCGCTTGTTGTCGATGTGGGGCTTGCTTAAGAAAACAGTGCCCATGGCCAAGGGCACGTGGCCCGCAACAGCATCGGTCATGAGAGGGCCACCGCCTTTGTAGGGAATGTGGTTGAACTCCATGTTGCCATTCTTGCCCAGCAAAGCCATGGCCAAGTGACCTAAGCTGCCATTGCCAATGGTGCCAAATGACACATTCTTTTTTGCTTTGGCTGCGGCCACCACATCGGCAAAGGTTTTGTACTCATTGCCCACGTTGGAAGTCAGCACCATGGCCGAGGTGCCCACCAACACCAAAGGCACGATGTCCTTTTTGCTGTCGTAGGGCATGTTGGGTATCAGGCTTTGGTTCACACCGTGCGTATCAAAGACCACGGCGAAGGTGTAGCCATCTGCAGGTGCCGACAACATGCTGGAAGTGCCAATGACGCCTGATGCACCGCCTTTGTTTTCCACAATGATGCTTTGACCCAACTGCTGGGACAACACGGGCGCAATGATGCGCGCCACCTGATCCACAGAACCGCCAGGCGGAAACACCGCAACCAGTTTGATGGGTTGTTTGGTGGGCCAGGCTTGAGACATGGCCACAGCAGGCAAGAAAGCTGCTATCAGCAGCAGAGATTTGACAAAAGAGCGGGAGCTTTGTTGCGCATTCATGTTGAGAGATCCTTTCTCTCGATCCTAGTGTCTGCCATCTTGCTGCAGACAGGTATTAACCCTAGTTTTACGCTTAACTGCCAGTCCACGGCACCGTGACAGGCGTCTCTGGTTTCTCATTGAGTTGTTTGTTGAACCGGGGCAAGCTGAGAACTGAATCAAAGACCAACAGGTAGGTGGCAATGCACACCAAAATAAGCACGAAGTGATGCGGACGCATTGAAATTCCTTTGATATGCATCCTATTTTTTGCCAGATGAAATTTCAATTCTACGAACGTCCTAGAACCTTATATGGGTTGTAAGCCCAGAACAATATATGCAGTACGCTAACTGCATTGGTAAAAAGGCAATCTTTGACTGTTCATAATGCTTGCTGAAGAATTTTTTGTATGAACCCTAAGGGGAATGGACATGATTTCAGCCAAATACGCTCAAGCCTTTGCCCGTTACAACCGTTGGCAAAACGCGTCCCTGATGGCCGCGGCAGATCTGCTCTCAGAGGCGCAGCGCCAACACAATGCCGGCGCCTTCTTTGGCTCCATCCTGGGTACGCTGAGCCATATCCTTTGGGGTGACTCGGCCTGGATGAATCGTCTGACGCAAACGCCCTTCACTCCCACCCCCATCGATGAATCGGGTCGACTTTGGAGAGATTGGTCGGCCTACAAAATAGCGCGTGTTGCCATGGACGAACGAATCATTGAATGGGCTTATTCGGTGGACGACAGTTTTTTCAAAAAAGATCTCACTTACATCACTGCCAAGGGCATTCAAGTCACAAAGCCACTAGACCTGGTCGTGATGCACATCTTCAACCACCAAACCCATCACCGGGGTCAGGCTCATTGCTTGTTGACGCAGTTTGGCGCCAAGACAGCCGATACTGACATTTTGATTTACAGAGAAAACACATGAGCTTTGACGTTCAAGCCGCAACAGACAATTACATCAACGCCCTAGGGCCAGAAGCCCTGGCCAAGGCAACCGCTTACACCTCTGGGTCGCATTGGACCATGCTGTGGGGCTTCCTCATTTCGACAGCAGTGGCCTGGTTGGTGATCAAGCTGAAAGTGCTCGACAAGATTGAAGGAAAGCTGAGCCACAGAAGCCTTTGGTTTCGTTCGTTTGCGATCAGTGCCGCCTACCTAGTCTTGTCCTCCTTGCTCGTACTCCCATGGACGTTGTATGCCGATTGGTGGCGTGAGCTGGCTTACGGAAAAACAAACCAGCCTTTGTCTGATTTCTTAAGCCAAGGTTTTGTGATGCTGATCATCTCTTCACTTTTTGGCGGCTTGTTTTTATCGGGGATCTACTTTTGTATCCGACGTCTGGGCACTTACTGGTGGGCTTGGTCTGGAGGCGTGGCAGCTGTCGCCGTGACAAGCATGATGCTGATCGGTCCCATTTGGATCGAACCGCTGTTCAACAAGTACACACCCTTGCCGCAAGGTGAGGTACGTGAAGCGCTTGAGGTGTTGGCCAAACAAGCCAACATTCAACCCGACCGAATCTTTGTCTACGACGGTTCAAGACAATCCAATCGATTTACCGCCAATGTCTCTGGCCTAGGTTCGAGCGCGCGAATTGCCATCTCAGATGTGGCGCTCACATCGGCATCTTTGGACGAAGTCAAAGCGGTAACTGGACATGAAATTGGCCACTACGTATCGGATCACATCTGGAATTTGATCGGCACAGCCGTTTTGATGTCGATGATTTTCTTTTACCTCTCCAATGCCATGTTCATGAAAGTGGCGAACCTCATGGGCGCCAAGGCCAGCATTGCAGAACCTCGAGGGGTGGCCGTCTTGCTGGTATGCATCTCTTTTTTAAGTTTGTTGGCACAACCTGTCACCAACTACGTGATTCGACTGGGTGAAACAGAAGCTGACCAATATTCTTATAAGGCTGTGAATCTGCCAGATGCCATGGCCTCTGCGCTGGTTAAAACGGCAGAATACAGAGATCCGCGGCCGCATCCTTTGCAAGAGCTGATTTTTTACACGCATCCCTCTGTTGAGAAACGTGTGAAAGCCGCCATGGAATGGAAAGCGCAACATTCAAACTAAGGTTTGCGCCATTGGCATCCAACTGAATCTCATTTATAAATCGATCAAAGTTCAAACCATTCAAACAGGTACACCATGAACATTACCGTTGAAACCACTGTTCACGCCCCAATCGACAAAGTGTGGACGGCATACACCACACCCGATGACATCGTTCAATGGAATGCGGCCTCAGATGACTGGCATACCACTTCTGCCAGCGTAGAGTTGCGAGTGGGGGGACAGTTTTCTTCGCGCATGGAAGCCAAAGATGGCAGTTTTGGATTTGATTTTGCAGGGACCTATACCAAGATTGTTCCCAATGAATGCATTGAGTACCAATTTGGAGACCGCTCTGCTTCAGTTGAATTTATTCAAACAGACAAGGGTGTGAAGGTTCGCATCAGCTTCGTTGCGGAGGAAGAGCATTCCGTTGAGCAACAACAAGAAGGCTGGCTGGCCATTTTGAACCGCTTCGCCAAACACGTTGAGAATAAGCATTGATTTCCTAAGTCGGCACTAGATCAATCTTTTTGCCGACGTCCTTCAATGTTGACAGGCAAGGGCTGAATGTCCAGCATGCCATAGGGTCCCACCACCTCGCCAGTCAGTGCATCGTCTTTGACTTGGGCCTTGACCGACTTCAACTGGCCCTCAGAGTTCACAAAACTGAAATGCAACGCATTGCCGTGAATGCGCGCACCCAATAGCGTTTGCTGTTTTCCTTGATGGTCCAAGATGCCGCCAATCCTCTGATGCACTTGCACCAATTTCAAGCTTGCGGGTATTTTTCCGTCGATCCCAGAGACAGACCAAACACCAGACACCTTGGCAGGCACAGTCCAAAAATAACCTGTCCCGTTGCCAACACGTATCACTTCGTCAGGCTCCCAATCCCCCATCGAAAATGTGTTGGACAAAATGCGTGTACCAGGCTTCATGTTCAACAAAGTGGGTCGCAATTGGGCATTCAATTCTTCCAACAGATACAGCGTCACCACGCTGGCCTTTGAAAAGTCTTCTTTGAAAATATCACCATGAACAATGTTGACACGACTGGCAACGCCAGCACGTTGCGCATTGCGGTTGGCCAAAGCCGCTAACTCTTTGTTGTATTCAATGCCCCAAGCACGTGCGCCAAATTGTTTGGCAGCCGCAATGGGAATTTTTCCGTCGCCCGCACCCAAGTCAACCAGTTCATCGTCGGGGCCTACTTTGGCAGCTTCCAGCATTTTGTAGACCAAATCGTCACTGGTGGGCAGCCACATCACATCCTTGCCCATCTGTCCGCGTTTAGGGACATAGGTTTCTGGCAGGATGGTGCTGCAAGCTTGCAAGCCTAAGGCGATGCAGAGGATGAAAGCGCGAAATAAAGTTGGGGACTTAGACCCAAGGCGAGTGTCCGTCATAAAACCATCATTGCAATACTGAATGGCTCTGAATGTACACAAATCAAGAAATCCGTGTCATGTCATGAAAGTAAAACCTTGATGGCTCATGAGTTCATGGACATGTGGCTTACTGCATGGCTGTGGTCATCGCTTTGCCTGGGTGAATTAACTTGCGACGACCATCTGGTGTTGCTTCTGCAGTGTTCTGAATCAAGGCAATCACTTGCTCAGGCTTTAAGGCCGGTTTGACTGCCAAAATTTTGGCGGCCAAGTTTGCCACATTGGGTGAGGCCATGGATGTACCCGACAAAGCCACGCGTGCACCACCGGGTAAATAGCTGTCCACTTGGTAGCCATTTGCGTGAACTTTGACTGTGGGACCATAACTGGTGAAAGGTGCCTCATCACCTGCTTTGTCTACAGCACCGACAGTCAGTAAGTTGGGTAAGACAATGCTTGATGGGATAAATTCACCAAAAGAAGAATCCGAGTTGCTGTTACCCGCAGCTGAGATGAACAAAATTTCAGGCGCACTCGAAAAAGCTTTGATCAAAGCTTTCTTTTCAATTTCAAAATAAGTACGAGCTAGCTTTTGGCGTTCTTCTGTGGTTTTGCCAATGCCACATTGCTCAAGGCTGTCCTCAATTCCCTTGACGTTGCCGCCCCAGCTCATGTTGACCACGCGTACTTTGTTTCTCTTGAAAAAGTCGACATAGGCTTGGTGCGCTAGAGCACCACGCTGTGCCAGTGCCATGCTGGGACAAGGATTGGGTTGCAATTTGTAATCAAACGAAATGCGCGCGTTCAACAAACGCGCCCAAGGATTTCCTTCTACCGCGATACCCGCTACGTGGGTGCCGTGGACATAATTGCCCACAAGGCCCAGTTGCTCCATGGTTGATTTGAATTGTTCTGGCTTGAGCGAGGACAGTTGCTTCTTAACTTCCGATGCTTCAGCACTGTCAATGTTGGATTGCAAATCGGAAAAGCCCTTGGTACGAGACAGCATGGCAGGCAATTCTGAATGCATCTCCTTAGGAATGGGGTACAGCGCATGCTTTGAAGGTTTGGCCTCTAAATCAAAGGCAATGGTGGCTGGTTTTCCCTTGGCATCTTTTAGCAATTGCTGGGGAAATAATTGACTGTCAACGCCACTGTCCCACACAGCCACATGCACTGGCTTGTAATTGCCTGATGTAGGAAGCGAGATATTGCGTGCTGCCCAAATGTCGGCCTTTTCAATCTTGTTTCGGTCTAGATAGGCACTGTAAGTGGTAATCAAAGTTTGCTTCAATGGCACAGCAGTTTCCAATGCGTAGCGCACAAAGATCAAATCTGCCACGATGTCAGAACTGATATTGCCATTGTTCTTGTCCACTGTCTTTTGGAGCACATCTTTGACATTGCCCAACAACTGCCCTTCGCCGATCACTTCTGCGCTGGCTTTGTAAGATTTAATGTCATTGGAAATCACCGAATAAGGATGTATTGAAAGCTCCTTATCGATGAACTGGCTGACTTCTGCAAAGTACTCTGGCGTATTGAGAGTTCCTGTTTTCTTGACAGCAGCCACCATAGCGCGCAGACGCAAAGCCGACAGCAGCTTGTCCGCAGGCTTTTCCTCTAAAGCTCTCACTTTTTCTGCTTTGATCAACGCTTCATCGTAATTTCCCAGCAGAAAGTCGAGCAGCATGATGGTTTGCAGATAACGGCGGTGTGCTGCTTTGTCGGAAATATCATATTTAGCCAAAACGCCTTCCATGTCCTCCCGAACTTTGAGCGTCGTCTTGGCAAATAAAGCTTTGTCTCTGACGATCTTCTCAAGTGGCTCCGACAGGGTGTAAGTGAATCTGGGAAGGTCGGCTTCTTTTTCTATGCGCTGCTTGTCTGCTGCAAAACAAAAAGCACTGATAGACAGCGCCACGACGGCAAACAAGGTTCTTTGGGCAATGCGACGTTTTAACATTTGGATCTCAAAAACAACAATGCCCAATGTTAAACATTGGGCATTGCTAAGTGTCAACTTCTTTTTAAGGGTGCAGGTAGAAAACAATGAACAATGCGCCACTTGTTGGCGCATTTTCATTTCGGTCAAGTGGGCCGAGTTGACGAGGCGGATCTGAGTACAGATATTTAACCTAGCAATGCCTCAAGCTTGTCAAAACTGCCGGTCCATCCCATGGACATGCCAGCTCTTTCATTGACAAATTGAAGGATGTCTTCTGGGGTGGACTGCTCCGGCGTCCAGCGAAGTGTGAGTCGGCTTGTATGCGCATCTTCAGGAGCCAAATCAATGCGCGTGTTCATTTCCAGAGGCCAATTGGAAAAGAAAACAGGCCGAATGACTTGCTCGTTGGCATCGCAAAATTGCTGGGTATAAACAATGCGATGCGACGGGCTCAACTCAAGGTATCTGACCAACCCGTACATAGGCTCACCCCCGTTGAAAGACATCTCATAAAAAGAGGTTTCATTCAAGGATGCTGCCGTTCTAATAAACTTCATGGACGCGCCAGTGGGCGGTAGCCACTGTGAAAGCTGCTTGGGTTGCGAACACATCTCGTACAGTCGATCGACAGGTGCATTGAAAGTTCTGGCAATTAAAATATGTCCTGCCCTGTGGTCTTTTTGACAAGGAACTCACCCAATCGATCCCAAGTGGTTTCACCTCCAGCTTGACGGATGTGCCCCTTCATTTCATGTGCAATCTCAGCTGAGGCAAACGCCATTTCCATGGTCATTTCAGTTAGGCCCTGCAGTTCATTAAACTGCACAGTCACCCTGAACAAAGGTGGACGATCTTTGTGGCCCCCGTGGTCGTACACCAAGCGCTCCATAGGGACCACGTCGAGGTATTGGGTTGTGTTTTCATAATCAGTACCGTCGGGCCCATGCATCGTGTAATGCCAGTGCCCGCCCGATCTAAGGTCACGATCATGCACGGTCAACGTAAATCCACGAGGACCCCACCACTGCGAAATTTGTTCGGGTGTAGCCCATGCTTCCCATACAGCTTGTAGTGGTGCGTCATAAATGCGGTTGATCGCGATGACGTTGGATTTTGGGTGAGTCGCCATTTGGATTTATCGATTGAATTGCTTATGACTTTCGTGCGACCCAGAAGGTAGCGCCATTGGGACCATATTGCTCTGCGTGCTCAGTTCCACGGGGGATGAAAAAGCCTTGTCCCGCTTCAAATGTTTGCGCACCTGTCGCAAGGGTTAATTTCACTTGACCTGTGGCCACCTGAACTCTGGCATCAAAGGGGTGTGTGTGCTTTTCAATGACCAGATTGGGGGCCCACTCTTTTTTAATGATCTCGTCGAAGCCGTCGTCCATGGCTTGGGTTGAAAAATCATTGAAGTTGGCGTGTGACTTCATGGTTTATTCTTTCATCAGATACGTTAAGCTCAGGTTGATCTGGAGGCTTTTATGACACACAAATTTGCAATCATCGGGCTCGGCATCATGGGACGGCGCATGCTTGAAAACGTGATGCGCCACCCTGAATTTGAAGTAAGTGGCCTATGGGACCCCTCGGCTGACGCTATTGCCAAAACACGCCTCATCTTACCAAATGCGCCCATTACGCAAAGCCCCCAGGAGGCCATGAAAGGCGCAAACGTGGTGTACTTGGCTTGTCCACCAGCTCCTCGCAAAACTTATGCGTTAGAAGCCGCAGCCAACGGGCAAGGTGTGTTCATGGAAAAACCCTTGGGCACGGACAATGCACAAAGCCGCGACCTCTTGAAACAATTGGAAAAGGCGCGCTTGCCTAGCGTGGTGAACTTCACGCAAGCAGCCTCTCGTGGCTTTGAAGAATTGACCCGCGCCATACAAGCTGGCGAGGTCGGTGAATTGCTGGGCATTGACATCGTGGTGAACTACCCCGCTTGGCCTCGGGCGTGGCAAAAGGAAGCCGACTGGTTGCGCTTTCGTCATGAGGGCGGCTACACACGCGAAGTCATTTCGCATTTCTTGTTTTTAGCTGGCCGCTATTTAGGCCCATTGAAACTTCAGTATGCGTCACCTCGCTATCCTCAAGACCCCTCTCTGTGTGAGTTGGACATGCTGGCCAGACTGACCACGGAAGATGGCAGTCCCGTCACTGTGATGGCCACCACCGGTGGCATGCAACCAGACCGACAAGAAGTGACAGTGCGTGGTAGTCGAATGAACTTTCAATTCAGAGAGTTTTTTCAGCTGTGGTGCTCAGATGGCGGCCCTTGGAAAGAGGCCGTGGACTGGTCGAAAGAAGACCCACGCGCAAGCGCGTTGCAACGCCAATTGGATGAAGTAGACAAGTGGCTTAAAGGACAAGCTCACAAGTTGGCTACTGCACAAGAAGCTTTGGCAGTTCAAGAGTTGGTGGAGGCCATGCTTCAAGGACATCCCAATTAATCATTTGAAATATGAAACTTGAAATTCGCATTGACGATCTATCAACCGAGACATCGCAATCCATCGTTCGTGAGCACTTGGCTGGCATGATGGCAAACACCCCTATCGAAAGCGTCCATGCACTTCCTCTAGAAAAACTTCGGAGGCCATCCATTACCTTTTGGACAGCTTGGATGGGCGATGATCTTTGCGGCTGTGGGGCGCTGCAAATGCTGAATCCCGAACATGGGGAAGTTAAATCTATGCGAACGCGTCAAAGGTTTTTAAGACAAGGCGTAGGTCAAGCCATGTTGCTGCACATCATCAATGAAGCCACGGCACGTGGGATGAATCGTTTAAGCCTTGAGACTGGTTCATCGGAAGATTTTGCTGCAGCCAGATCCATGTATTACAGGCATGGGTTTGAAATCTGCGGGCCATTTGGCGATTACAAATTAGATCCTCTAAGTGTGTTTATGACCAAACAGCTATCGCCTGTGCCAAAATCTGAATCACTTTCTGTATTGGATCTGAAAAATGATTGAAGGCTCTTGTTTGTGTGGCTCAGTCACTTGGCAATTGGATGGCCAACCTGATGGCGCCACTGCCTGTAATTGCACGGCATGTCGAAGGTACGGAACTCTATGGGCGTATGGCTATGTCGATGAAGACATCCGGACGCAAGGTGAAACACGTGCCTATGTTCGTCACAATGCCGTATTGGAATTTCACTTCTGCCCCAAGTGCGGATGCATGGCTTTTTGGCGTGGTCTAGGAGCGGACGAAACTGGCAAAACTCGCATTGCTGTGAATTTAAGACTGGCTGAGCCAGGCGTTGTGGCTCAAATTCCAATCGATCATTTTGATGGTTTGGACACTTTCACAGACATGCCGCGAGATGGAAAGTGCGTTGCCGATTATTGGTCCTAGTGAGAATCTGAAAACAGTTTTAAGATTCTGGATACCACTTAGTTCATTCAATGAAAACCATGCCAACAATACGTCAATATGCAGATGCCACTGACCGAATTCAAGTTGTTGAACTATGGCGTAATGTCTTCGGCTACGAAACTGCACA
Source organism: Limnohabitans sp. 103DPR2 (assembly GCF_001412575.1). Taxonomy (NCBI): domain Bacteria; kingdom Pseudomonadati; phylum Pseudomonadota; class Betaproteobacteria; order Burkholderiales; family Comamonadaceae; genus Limnohabitans; species Limnohabitans sp. 103DPR2. The sequence continues at coordinate 2,683,564 of NZ_CP011834.1, forward strand.
CAACGAACCCAACCTGGCCATTTCAAAAAAAATCGCCATCAACGATGGTTTGTTTTTTGTTGCAGTTGAAAACGAAGCTATCGCTGGCACGATCATGGCGGGCTACGACGGGCATCGTGGATGGTTGTATTCTGTGGCGGTAGATCCTGGCAAACGACTCCATGGTTTAGGCAGTGCACTCGTTCACCATGCTGAAAAAGCACTGGCTGAATTGGGTTGCATGAAAGTCAATCTTCAACTGCTGGATACCAATGAAGCAACTGCCGCTTTTTATAAATCGATTGGCTACGCAGTTGAACCTCGTGTGAGTATGGGTAAATTGTTATAACGAGCTGTCCAGCTGCTTAAATTGAATCACATTACCTTCTGGGTCACAGCCATCTAAAACAACATAGCCACGAATACGCCAAGCTTGCTTGAGAGGTTTGAGATAGCCACCATTCACTTTAGCGGCGGCTCGAACAATCTCTAGGTCATCTACGACAAATACAGGCTTTAAGGCAACATCATCTCGCTTAATGGGCGGCGACTCAATTTCGATGCTGTCTGCATATGCTTTTGAAATGGCATGAACCACAACTTCGTGGTTTTGTCCTACCAAGAGATCATGCGTTTTATCGGAAGCTTCAAGCTTCAGTCCCAAAGCTTGCTGATAAAACAATGAAACTTGTTCTACATTTTTTGCAAAAATGCACAAAGCTTGCAAGGGTGACTGATTTTTCTTGGCCATTTGCTGTCCGAGGAATGGATAAAGTTGTTTTTATACCCGATAAGAAACCAAACTTAACGTGCATACCAGTTGAAGCAGGCAGCTCAAGTTGGCAATTCAGCGTATTGTGGCAATGCGTCTTGAATCTCATACCAAGAAGCCTTTGAAGCAACATAGATGTGATGATCTGGTTTGCAACTGGGTTCATCTTTTACGACACAGACTGCAATGGCAGAAAAAATCGTACTTGAAGTCATCTGGGATTTCAGATTGAATGACGCGACACACGCGATTTGTTTCTAGTTCATCAGCCCCAAATACGACCAAACAATGCCACCTAGATAGCGACTTGGAAGCAATGTAAAAATTCCTGCGCCAATACAAGCGCCCAGATACAAACCCACCATTGCTTTGCGATGTTTTTCAATCTCTTTCATAGCCAAGGCTCTGAACGCGTAAACAAGCCAAAAAGCTGTAAACGGAACCAATAAATGTATAGGTGTGTAGCCCCATATATTTGGCAACCCATAGTCTCTAATGAAGATGGCTGAAAGGGCAGAGACGATCATCATCGTTACCCAGCCATATCCAATGGCCCGGTGAATCCAAGGTCGTTTTGTTTGACCCAAACGAGCCCACATAGCAATAGGACCGATCACCAAAGCAGTCAAAGTTGCAGATAGATGAACGGCAATGACTGGACTCATTTGCATAGAAATCTTTTCCAACTAATGTAGACATAGTCTACCCAAGGTGTCAGGTCAAAAAATCAATGCTTGCGTAACTTTTCCCTTATTACTATCAAGCCTTTGGGCTCACTACTGAACCAAAACCAAGCTGTGTCTGTTCCACCTTTGCGTAAGACCCACTGATAAACATTGAGATAAATTACGCTCAAGCCAACAAGATTTACGGCTAAAGCGGCAAGTCCAAAAAAGACATAAGCAAACAACTTGGCGTATGAGATATTGGGTGCCAAATCTTGTGCCGCTACAACAATCAGCCCTGCAATCAGAAAACCAGCAAGGAACAACTTGGCAAGATATTTAAAGGGGTGGCGATTTGAATTGATCATAAAAAGTTGAACAGCGATCAAGTATTACTATGAGTCTGAAGCATTCACTTGAGCGAGTCAAGGAATTTTGCAGTATTGGCCAAACACTAATCTCCACGTAAGGCGATACTTGCCGACCCAGATTAATTTTCTAGTTCAACAGCCACAAAAGCGACCCAATAACGCCACCTAGATAGTGACTTGGCAGCATTGTAAAAACGCCTGCGCCAATACAAGCGCCACAGTACAAGCCTAACATCGCTTTTCGGTGTTTGACAAACTATGTCTATGTAATTTACTAAGGGTCGAATACCAAAAAATTTACCCTCAATTTCTGTAAACGATTAAATCCATTGGTTGAATTGCTTTAACAAAAGTACCAAGCAGAACAACCAAATCACCAAAACAAAAAGGAGGCCGACATAGCTCTTTGGTTTTGCTTGATTGCTATTGATCCGTTCAACTGCTTGTTCCCGCGCTTGTCTCATCACATCAACTGGAATCAATTTCAAAGCGAGCCAGATCAAAACAGGAACAATGATCAAATCATCCAAATAGCCTAATACCGGTATGAAATCTGGTATCAAGTCAATCGGACTTAAAGCGTAGGCAACAGCGCAAAAAGATACAAGCTTTGCCCAAATAGATATGCTTGGATACTTTAGAGCAAACCACACAGCAAGCACATCAAATTTGAGTGCTTTAGCCCATGCAGTGATTTTTGGAAATAAGTTCAATCTAGCCTTCAATTGTCAAAGTTCACAATCACGGCATCCACGCTGAATACAACTTAGGACAACAGTATTTACTTAGCCGCGTGGAGAGCGTTTTCTAATCCAATCAGCATAGCAAGAAACTTTGTCCAAAAGTTCTAATGGTGTAAAGATTGATCTTTTAAGTCAATTTTGAGTCATCGCCAAACGACCTCTGAAATTTAATATGACCCAGGAAAACCCTTGTTAAATGATTTCCAAAAGCTATTTCATTTCTAAAGTGCTAGCGTTAAATTGAAACCCGTGGATTAACACCACATGCACTTCTTTATCCGGAGGAACTTTAAATGGGACAAATAATTTCACAAGCAGTATTTAAACCCAATCCAGGCGCTGACATGGCCAAGTTCATGGGCTTCGTGTCTGAGAGCGTTGCCATCTGGCGCAAACACGGGGCAGATGTATCAATATGGGCCGTGTCAACAGGCGAAGTAGGCAACATGGTATTTGCCGCTCGCTTTGACAGCTATGAAGCCTACGGTAAGTGTGTAGACGCAGTCTATGGTGATCCAGCATTTCAAGATTGGTCTGCTCGCGCAACTGGCAGCGGATTGAGCAGTTGGGTACGAAGCAACTTAGCTCGTCAATTACCTATTTAATTAAGGAGACACATCATGGCTTTATATCTAGTTCGTTCTCGCTACACCACCACAGCTTTCCAGGGCATGCTTGCTGCCCCCAGCGATAGAGGAGATGCTGCAAAAGCGCTTTTCAAATCCTTGGGACTTAAAACTCATGAAGTATTGTTTTCAATTTCAAATGGCAGCATCGTTTGTTTAATTGAAGGAACTGCTGAACAAATTACCGAAGCACAAATGATCACGATGGCAAGTGGTGCCTTCCAAGAAATTCAAGTAGAAGAATTAGTTTCAACCAAAGCGATGAGATCTGCTATGGCAAACGCTGGTACAAAAGCTGCCAAATACAAGGCACCCAATAAATAATAGACTGCTGGCAGAGACCTCACATCATTTTGTACGCAGTGATGTGAGTTTCTACAAAATTAGAGGAATGCCAATCTCTAAATAGAAAGGCCATGTTGAAAAAATTCATCATCTTCGTCATAGACGATTTGTCTGGATCTGGCACACCTGAAGAAATGGTTGCTATAGATGCCTTCAATGATTATTTGAGAGACAAGGGGCATTGGATTTTTGCAGGCGGCTTAACAGCCCCTGTTCATGCCAATGTGATCGATAACCGAAACGACAGCAACTTCACAACAGGCAAGCCTCTGTTCGATACCAAAGAAAATTACAGTGGGTTTTGGCTAATTCAAGCGAACGATGATGAAACTGCAAAAAGACTGGCTTATGAAGGATCAAAGGCGTGTCATCGCAGGGTGGAATTAAGACCTCTACTTGGCTGATTAATACCCCACACCAACTGTCCTGTAAAACGACACTTGATGACAACGACTCGCCAGTAGCACGGTAGACCCGTCAAAGCCAAACCTGACTTAACGATTTATACGCATAGTTTGCCCTTTTAAAGGACATCCTTCTAGACCCCAAACTTTATTCAAAAGTTTGGTAAATCAAACAGGGAAAAATTAGATCCATTAAGTCAATCAAGCGTTATCCTCTGACGGCATACTCCAAGCTAAAACCATAGATGGGAGGCTTGCCATCCAAATACAAATTGAAAAGAGTGAAGTTGAAATATGAGCTTCCTTATTTGGAAATAGTACAGAAGTTGCTTCTCTGTTTATCAAGTAATAAAAGCAAAAATAAATCAGGGTGATGTAAGTCATCCACCTGTAAGCGTATATGTACGCATTATTGCGAAGTTTAATTTGCCTCTCGTCCAACAACTCTGAGGGAGCATCTGCTAGCAGGCGTACAGCCTTCCGCAATAATAGGTAAAACATCACAATTGCTGCCATCAGAAAAAATTCCACATATGATTTAATTTTGGGTTGATCAATAAAAATCGTCAGCAAAAGGAAAATGATAGAAAAAGAAAGTGCTGCAACCAGTACTTTTCTGTTTCTTTGATTTCTAAATATTGAAGGCTTGTTATCGTTCAAGCTGTTTATCACTTCTTTCTTAGTGACACCTTCTGCCCAATAAAACTTTTTGTCGGTCTTATCATTCATTTCTTTTACCTTTAGGAAATGGTTTGATGGAAAACAAACTTTGAACATCAATGTTCAGTGCTTCTGAAATACGTAGTGCTAAAACCAAGCTCGGGCTGTATTCGCCTCGCTCTAAGTAGCCAATGGTTTGATAGTGGACATTGACCATTTCAGCCAATTGCTGACGGCTCATACCGATCAGTTCACGCTGCTGGGCAATACGGTTATAGACTGGGGCTTCTTCATTTCTACTCATAGACATAGTATAAATGCTACATAGCATAAATACAACATCACTCGTAAAAAGCCCTAGAAATTTTGGGTCATTCTTTTTTTTGAAGATGACTTTTTTGAAACACTGATGATTTGAAGATGATGTAGTTTAGAAAAAACTTCAAAGATTTCGCAGCATCCTTACAGATCCAAACTTGATCTCCACCTCAACCCACAAGCACGGTCTCCACGCTGAGCACAAACTTGTTGAGACGGTTCAATCAGTATGGAGATAATAGCCTTCATATCGCAATCACCAGAATCTTCAATTAAACGTTTTGTGGATAACAATTTACAACTTAAAGGTCTAGCTCAATGATTCCATTTCTAATTGCGGCATTCGTATTAGCCATCACACCTGGTCCAGGCATTGCATATGTTGTAGCAAGAACGGTATCTGGTGGTCGCAAAGAAGGTTTGGCATCTTGTCTTGGAACAGGCTTAGGCGGCTTGATACACGTGATGGCATCAGCACTTGGCGTTTCGCTAATCATTGCCCAATCAGCATTTGCTTTTAGCATTGTGAAGTATGTGGGAGCTGCCTACTTGTTTTACTTAGGCTTTCGTATGCTCTTTTCAAAAAATGCTGCCCATACCAATGAAGAAATATCACCACAAGGAGCTCGTCGTGCTTTCTTTGAAGGTATAGCTGTTGAAGCCCTCAATGTTAAAACTGCCCTTTTCTTTCTGGCATTTCTACCTCAATTCACTAACTCCTATGAACCTTTAATGCCACAACTTGTTTTGTTAGGGGGTATTTGCGTCGTGCTCAATACATTTGTGGATGTTCTTGCAGTCTTGGGGGCAAACCGACTGCTTACATCAAGCGCAAAGCGAGCTCAGCGAGAAAAAATAATGGTTAAAACTTCAGGCGTCACAATGATTGGATTAGGCGCTTATTTAGCATTAGCTGAGCGAAACTGATCCAACAAAACGTAAATGCCCACCAAAAGCTCGGTCTATACGCGGAATCAAACCTGAGAAATCATCGTCCCGTTACTGGACGCTTGATGTCTTCCATCCTTGCTTAAAAATCGAGCAGGATAGGCAATTGGGGTGGCTCAAATTTGGATGCAAATTCAATTCAAAGTGATTTTTTTGCGTTGTTCAACACTTTTACTTTCACTTTGTGACTTTCAATGCAGTCATAAACTCAACAACGAAGCTGCAGTCAGGTTCATTTAACACTCGCATATCACCAATTGCAACGGGCTCCACATAGTCTCGGATTACTTGCAGACTTGCAATGCGCTCATTTATTTTTGCCAGCACATTGGATGCCAGTTGTTGCAATGCTTTTTCATCAAGAACTCCTTGATCGCGATCCGCCAGTAAAAGTGCGATTTCTGCAAGCGTGAGTCCAAGTTCCTTTAGATGAAATATTACCTTAAGGCGGTCAATTGTCTCGCTACTATATTGACGATAACCTGCATCTGTTCGTCTTTGTGGTGAGATGAGCCCCTCTTTCTCGTACAAACGCAACTGACCGCGAGTTACGTTTGCAGTCTTACATAAGGCACCAGTTGTTTGCAAACTCTTAACGGCGTTGGCGGTCATGACGTTTTCATAGCTTTTTTGATTAATTAAGGATGGGCACACATATCCATCCTAAACCTGGCTCATAAGTACCAAGTCAATGTATTTCTATGACCTTGATTTGATAAGTCCAAACACTTGACTCGGCATATTAGTACCAAGTTTCTAATCCTAGTATTGATAAATCAACTCTGGGGAATATTCTTGACAACATTACCAACAACACTTCGCAAGACAGCACTCATTACAGGTGCATCTTCTGGTATCGGCAAGGCGCTTACTTTTGAATTTGCCAAAGATGGGTACGATGTCGTACTTGCAGCTCGCAGCATTGAAAAGATGAAGTCTTTAGCAAATGAATTGCACTCTCACTTTAAGGTCAATGTCATAGTCATAAGTGCAGACTTGGAGATCAATGGTGGTGCGACAACGCTACACGCAGATATCAAAGCGCGAGGCATTAGGCTGAATGCATTGGTCAATAACGCAGGTTATGGGACTTTTGGTGAGTTCAAAAACTCTTCACTGACTGCTGAATTGTCTATGATGAAACTCAACATGGAGGCAGTGGTTGTTCTGACTAGATTGTGCCTGCCCGATCTTTTAGCAACAAAAGGTAAGCTGCTCAATGTTGCATCCACTGCAGCATTTCAGCCGGGTCCCTATATGGCGGTTTACTGCGCTACAAAATCGTTTGTTCTGAGCTTTACAGAAGCCATAGCTTGCGAGCTTGAGGATACGGGAGTTGAGGTAACGGCGTTTTGTCCTGGTCCGACAGCATCGGGATTTCAAGAAAAGGCTGAACTCGGAAACTCTGCACTGATAAAAGGTAAGAAACTACCAACGTCAGAATATGTAGCGAAGCTGGGCTATCGCGCCATGCAACGAGGTCAGAGGGTATACATTCCTGGCTTCATCAATTGGGTTATGGCTCAAAGCATGCGCTTCACGCCTCGTAACCTTGCTACCAAAGTCGTCAAAATCATGATTAAACCTATTTAAAAGAGTCGTCGCAATGATTAATAACTTGAGCAGCTATTTCGCTGCAGAGAAGCAAGAGAGCGTCATTTTCATTTCTGTTGGCATACTTGCAATAGCAGTAAGTATCTGGCTGTGGATCAATGGGCATCGACTGAAGTCCATGGCTTACCCGCTAGTAATCATCGGACTCATGCAAATGGCAGTAGGCTCCACCATATTCTTTCGTACCGACTCGCAGGTATCCGCTTTAAGCACACAGTTACAACAGAATCCAACCGCAATGCGAGTTGAAGAGTCGGCTCGCATGGAGACTGTCATGAAAAACTTTTCAATCTACAAAGCTATTGAAATGATACTTTTGATAACAGGCGTCGGGATCATTATTTTTCTGCAACAAAAAGATGTGGCAGCAGGCATTGGCATCGGATTGATTTTGCAATCTGCCATTACGCTTACCTTGGATATATTTGCTGAAGCTAGAAGTGCAGATTACATGTCCGCGTTGGACAGAGTTCCGATCTGAAATATATCTTTAATTCATTCCGTAACTCTGCACAAGCACGGTGCCCCCTCAGAAACCAAACCTGATTCAACGATCTTCACTAATGGTCTAATGATTCAATGGACAAAGTAATAGACCCTTCAAAGTGCCCCATTTGCGGCGACCCTAACCAGTGTGCTCAAGAGATTGCCAAAGCCACTGGAACGCCGCCTGAGAGGTGCTGGTGCATTACTGAAACCTTCTCGTCAGAGGTTCTTGATCGCGTACCGGAAGAGGCTAAAAACAAGGCTTGCATTTGCTCAAAATGTGTCATTACGACTGCCTTTTAATCACTGACGTTTACATTGAGACGTCTGCAAAACGACACATCTTGTCCACGCCAACACACAAGCACGGTCTCCACGCTGAACACATACTTGTATAGACGGTTTTGCCCACCATCTTTGTGTCCGTGCAATGCAAACGCCAATAAATTCAGCTGACTTTCTCAACAGCAAAGAATTGAGCTTTTTCAGTTAGCACTTTTGGGCGATGCTTGTGAGCTTCGCCATCAGGCAAAACAAAAACATCGCCTTTCTTGTAGTTGAATACTTTTCCCGCAATATCAATTTCTACTTCGCCTTCAACCATATAGCCAATGTGTCCTTTTAGACACCAATTGGGATGAACCATCGCTTTATCCCACTCAACCAAACGCAGCTGAAGTTCATCTTGTTGAAATCGTTTGAAGCGCATTCCGTCGCCAACTTCAACCCACTCCATTTGCTCAAACTGAATTTTGTATTCTGGTGTCATATTTTTTCCTTGCTTTGATTTAAAGATTGCAATTTTTGCAGTCACTTAGCAAGTCAGCTGCCCCGAAACACAAGTGACGCAATTACCACCAATTGAAATAGCACCTGAGCTTGTAATTGCCACTTCAATTTGACCGTCTCGTCCAACACGAACACCCTGTGTTGCTTGATAACTGAAACCTGTGCTTGGAACTATGCCTTGTTGATACATAAAGACACCAACACTACCGTTGCCGCTTCCGCATACAGGGTCTTCATTCACACCGCAAGAGGGTGCAAAAGACCTCACTTCAATGAATTTGTCACCTGCTTCGTATTCAGCGAAGATGGTAAGACCTGTAAGTCCCAACCGATTTTCAAATACTTTAGAGCGACCGAAATCAGGATTTAGTTTGAGCAATATTTCTACGCTTGGTATTTTTGCAACTGCCCATACAGCGCCAACATTGATGATTGTTGGCGCATATTTTCTTTCAATAGAACTGCCTAATATCTTCTCTAACTCATCCACATCTTCAGGCTGTAATTGCGTTAGTTTTGCATTTGGTAAAGCAAACGAAATCTGCTCTTTTCCAACTTCACCTTTCACAGCCAATTCAACCAATCCAATTTCACATTCTTGAACGAGCTTGCCATTATTTGCTTTTGCCAATCCCGCTTCAATCACTGCGTAAGCACTTCCGAGAGTTGGATGACCTGCAAATGGAAGTTCGCTTTGTGGCGTGAAAATTCGTAATTTGTAATCAGCACCTTTAGTTGTAGGTGGTGATACAAATGTTGTCTCCGACAGATTTGTCCATCGTGCAATTCTTTGCATTGCAGAAGTATCTAAACCTTCCGAATCTAAAATTACAGCGACAGGATTACCTAACAGCGGCTTAGATGTAAATGCATCTACAACTTTGTAATTTCTCGTTTTCAAAATATCAACTACTTTCAAAAAATATTGAATTCAATGCAGTCAATTGCATTATTTAATTTTCTGCAAAAAATAATTAGTCAACCTTTGAAGCTACCAATCTTTCAACCAGTGCTGCAACATGAATCTCCAGCGTATCTAAACATGGAACTGGGCTAATTTCATCATGAAGAATTAGTGGAAGTTCGGTGCAAGCCAACATCACTTGATCAATACGCTGATTGTCTTGAAGATTTTTGATAATTTGAATGAGACTTTCTCTAGTTTCTTCTTTGACAATTCCATGCTCCAACTCATTTTCGATCTTGTCTTGTATCCAAACGATTTGCTCTAATTTTGGAGTTGCAATTCGGATCCCAATGTTTTCAAATGGCGCCTTAAAAAAACTGTGTTGCATCGTGAATGATGTCCCCAACAGCCCTAAAGACCCCACACCCCGTTTCTTCGCTTCTTCACAAGTTGCGTCAATTGCACTGAGAACGGGTATTGAAGCTAATTGCCGCACCCTATCCATGACAATATTGGGCGTATTGCCTGTCAATGCAACAAAGTCAGCCCCGCTCTTCTCTAAGCTATTCAAAGCCTCCAACAAATACTCTGTTAGTTCATCAAACTTATTACTTCTGCATAATTCAAAAACCTTGAATGCGCTTAAACTTTCAATAGATATTTTTGGCAAACACTCATGACCTAGTTTGCTTTGAACTCCGCTAATGATCTTTCGATAGTAGAGAACAGTTGACTCCGGTCCTATTCCACCTACAAGCCCTAATTTCATCGAGACGTTCCAATGTGAGCTTGAATAAATCTTTTAAGAATGATTAAAGGAACGGGCGTAGTTTCTAATTCAGCCAACATCAGGTTAGGGTCCATGCCTTCTTTACGCAAAACTTCCTCTCGCGTATGAATACACGCAGTAGCAATTTGTGGCGTGAATTCTGGATGAAATTGCGTCGAAAATGATGTTTCGCTATACCTCACAATTTGATGAAGATCTTGTTTAGATCGAGCCAATACCTTTGCATAGTTTGGTATTTTGATGACTGTTTGCATATGCGTTAGGTGTGCTTTAAACGTCGATGGAAGTCCAACGAGCAAGCTGTCTTCCTCATTGTTTGTTCGCTCTATTTCCAAGCAGCCCATTTCACGACCGCTCTCTAAATAACCAACCTCGCCCCCAAAAGCGTGAGCCATAAGTTGGTGTCCATAACAAACGCCAAACATTGGGATTTTTAATGCGTCTGCTTGCTGTATCCACTTTGCGGTTGTTTCACTCCACGGGTGCAAGTCAGTGACCATAGACCACGAACCAGTAATAACGACAACCGAATGAGCGCCGTGTTCTGGCAAAGGCTCATTTTCAAAGACTCGAACAATGTCGAAATCCTGAACTCCCATACCAAGTGCGGCTGCAAACCACTGCGGTAAGTCCCCAACACTCTCCTGAATTTCTGCTGGAGGAGTGCCTGCTTGAATGATTAGTAATTCTTTTGATTTCACAAAACTTCAAATTCAAATAAGTTGAGGCTTACTTTACTCCCGACAAAGTATTTAAAAAAGTGAATAATTAGGATGGAGGTATCACAAAATGAGAAAGATAGACCTTGAGTCCTTGCAATTCTTCAAATCAGTAGTCGACTCTGGAAGCATCACACTTGCAGCAAGACAGCTAAGTCGAGTGCAGTCCAATGTAACCACTCGCATCAAAAATCTGGAAGAACGACTGGGCATCAAACTATTTTCAAGACACGGAAATAGGATGACGCTTACAGCAGATGGTGAACTTCTAAAGGGCTACGCAGAGCGACTGCTGAGACTAGCGACAGAGGCAGAGACAGCCATGCTTGCTAGAACGCCACAAGGAACATTAAAGCTAGGAACACTTGAAAGCACAGCCGCGGCAAGATTGCCACCTGTTTTATCGCAGTTTCACAAAAATTATCCAGAAGTGATGATTGAGCTGGTAACTGGATCAACATCTAAGTTGTTAGACATGGTTCTCCGCTACGAAGTCGATGCAGCACTAATTTCGGATCCATTTCAACCGCAGGGGCTTGATAGTCATCCGGTCTTTAGCGAAGAATTGGTCTTAATTGCACCAACCACTGTCGCTAATGCTTTAAGTCCAGACTATTTAAGAAATTGCACAGTTATTGCATTTTCAACTGGATGCTCTTATCGGCGCATTCTCGAAGAATGGCTGATTAGTGTTGATGTCACACCTAACCGCGTTTTGGAGTTTGCCTCATATCACGCTATTGTTGCCTGCGTTGCAGCAGGCACTGGAATTGGAATCATGCCGAAATCAATTCTTAAGGCAGTATTTGCAGAACCTCAATTGCAAATTATTCCTTTGCCTTCTAAGTATGCAAATGTAAGAACTCATTTGGTATGGCAGAAAGACAACTATTCAACAGTAGTGAAAGCATTTCGAAACCATTTTTCAAATGGTCTTTAAATCTGTCGTTTGCATCAATCAAACAATACATTTCAGCATTTGTCCATCGTCCCGTAAATAGACGATCACATTTGCAATTGCACGGCGCGCACCACAAGCACGGTCTCCACGCTGAGCAGACACTTGATGAGACGGTTTTAGCGCATAGGCATCAGCAAAATAAAATTGCAGGCAAGAAACTTTATTCAAAAGTTCTAAAAATCAACCCAATTCGTTTGCTATAATTTTTGGCTCAGGCTCTTTAGCTCAGTCGGTTAGAGCGATGGAATCATAATCCACAGGTCCGCGGTTCGAATCCGTGAAGAGCCACCAAACTTAGAGCCCCCCGTGCATGCACAGGGGGCTTTTTTCATGGTCATTGAACAGGTTGACCCCATGAACGCAGACAATCGCCGCGGTATTTTGGCCATGAGCCTGGCCATGTCCTTGTTCATTGCCAACGATGCGCTGGTCAAGCAAGTCAGTGCATCACTGCCCGGCCCGCAGCTCATTTTCATTCGCGGCCTCATGGCCACCACCTTAGTGCTGATCATGGCGCAGGCCATGGGTCATTTGAAAAACTGGCGCATGATGCTGAGCGGCAAATTGTGGCTTCGAGGCGCAGTCGATGCCATGGCCTCCCTCACTTACTTAACGGCCGTGTTTCATCTGCCCTTGGGCAATGCCACGGCCATCAATTTGGCATCGCCTTTGTTCATCACATTGTTTGCCATTTTCTTTTTCAAAGAGCGCGTGACGTTTCAGCGCGGTGCGCTGATTCTTTTAGGCTTTGCGGGCGTGTTGATGGTGGTGCAACCCAGCGCTGATGGCTTCAATGTCTATGCCTGGATTTGCGTGCTGGCCACTTTGTTTCATGCCACGCGCGACACGCTCACACGGGCCATTGGCCTGCACATACCAGCCTTGCTCATTACCTTGTCCACCGCTGTGTCGGTAGCCGTTGCAGCGGGCAGCATTACCCTCACCCAAAGCTGGGTGCCCGTCACAAGCAATGCGCTTGCACTGCTATTTTGTGCGTCGCTTTTCTTATCGGTGGCATATTACTTTTTAATTGTGGCCATGCGTGCAGGTGAGATGAGTTTGGTGGCCCCGTTCCGTTACAGCGGTTTGTTATTCGCCCTGCTGATTGGGTACGTGGTGTGGGACGAAGTGCCCAATCTGGTGGCATGGCTGGGCATTGGTCTATTGGTAATTTCTGGCTTGCTTATTTTGCGCGCCGAACGACAATAACTTTCATCTTATGCACACCCCCAGTACCCAACCCCGCCCTTCCATCTATTACAAGTACCAAGTCTTCAAGCCTTGGTTGGCTTCACAGAACGCGCCACAATCAAAACACAAAGTGGTGATTGTGGGGGCAGGCCCTGCCGGCATGGTCACGGCGCTTGAGTTGGCAAGGCACGGTGTACCGTGTGTCTTGCTCAGTGCTGATTTGCAGTTCTCACAAGGCTCGCGCGCCATTGTTTTCACGCGTCGCTCCATGGAAATTTTGCAGCAGGTGGGTGTGGCTCATCGCATCACAGAGAACGGTCTGCCATGGCGCTGTGGCAATTCCATCTATCGAGGCCAAAAAGTGTTTCGCATGGAAACACCACACGACCCCGACGACCGTTTCTTCCCCATGATCAACATCCAGCAGCAGTACCTCGAAGAGTACTTGCACGATGCCTGCGCCTCAAATCCGCTGATCGATGTACGGTGGGGCAACAAGTTGGTCAAAGCCGTGAACATTGAAGATGGCGTGAGCGCCGAGATTGATACACCCGAAGGTCCCTACACCTTAACAACAGACTGGCTGGTGGCCGCAGACGGTGGTCGCTCTGAAATTCGCAGCAGCATGAATTTGAAGCTGGAAGGTGCGTCGTTTGAAAGCATCTTTGTGATTGCCGACATTCGCATTGACCTGCCCTATCCCACCGAGCGCTTGGCCTTCTTTGATCCCGATTGGAACCGCGGCAACACCATCTTGATGCACCGCGAGCCGCATGGCATTTGGCGTGTGGACTACCAACTGCCACCTGGCGAAACACCGGAAGAAGCTTTACGCCCCGAGTCTTTGAAGCAACGCATTGACGCACAACTCAAGATGATAGGCTTTGAAGGCACGCCTTGGGAGATGGACTGGAACTCGGTGTACTCCGCACGCACCCTCACCTTGCCAGAATACGTCCACCAGCGCATTGTTTTTACAGGCGATGCTGCGCACTTGTTACCTATCTTTGGCGTACGCGGTGCGAACACCGCTTTCCAAGATGCGCAGTCTTTGGGTTGGCATTTGGCATTTGTTCTGCAAGGCCATGCACCCGAAAAATTGATGCAAAACCACAGCACAGAACGTGTGGGTGCTGCGCGCGAAATCATCACAGAAGCGGGCAAGAGCACGCGCTTCATGGCGCCGCCTAGCCGTGGCTTTAGGTTGCTGCGCGATGCCGTGTTGTCTTTGTCACTCACACAAGAATTTGTGCGGCCGCTGTACCATTGGCGCACCTCGCGGCCGCATGAATACAGTCGCTCGCTACTGAACAGCCCATGCGATGACAATCGGCAATTCAAGGGTGGCCCTGCTTTGGGCGCACCACCGCAAAATGTGCAACTTCAAACAGACAACTATTTACTTGACCACTTAGGTGGCGGTTTTGATTTGGTCTATGTGGCCGATTCCAAGGGCATCCCCAAAGACATTGCGCAAGCCGTGGCCTCGCTTCAAGCACCAGGCTTGCCGCTCAAGTTGATTGCCATCAGCTCACACGCTACTGCCATTGAAGGTGCGCACGTCACATTGCACGATCCACACATGCGTTTCCAAGCGCGCTATGCCGTTCAAGCCGGTGGCGCTTATTTGTTCCGCCCCGATCAGCACATTTGCGCGCGATGGTTGCAACTGGACGCAGCGCGCTTGACGCAAAGTTTGCAAGTTGCATGCATGCGCTAAATAGAAAAAATATCAAAGAATTGAGTTGAACTGATGAACACACCCGCTAATTTAGACATTGCAGGCCTAGAGCAGGTCTACGACGCATTGGCCAGCGCCATCGATCAAGCAGGCGCTGACAAGTCCGAACTTTTTTTGGTCAAGCTGGCTTTGCTCAATGCCAAAGCACTGGGCGACCCGCAACAATTTGAAGCGCAAATTGCCGCAGCCCTTCAAGACCTTTGATACCCAGCCAAGTTCATTGCGGCAAGGCGCATTCAACAGGCTTGGCACCCAACTCGTTCAGTAGCACCTGCGGGTCTAGGCCCACCAAAAAACCTCTGCGGCCGCCATTGATCCAAATTTTGGGCAAAGCCAAAATGCTGGACTCGACATACACCGGCATGTCTTTGCGCAAGCCAAAGGGTGAAGTACCGCCCACCATGTAACCCGAGTTTTTCTGAGCGACATCCGGTTTGCAAGGCTCAACCCATTTGCAGCCAATCTGTCGCGCCAAATTTTTGGTGGAGGTTTTGCAGTCGCCATGCATCAACACCACCAAGCCCTTGCCGTTTTCATCCTGCATAACCAAGGTTTTGACGACCTCGTGTTCGGGCACGCCCAACTGTTTGGACGATTCGGCTGTGCCCCCGTGGTCCACATAGTCGTAGGGGTGCTCGGTGTACGAAACTTTTTTTTGCTTTAACCACTGGGTGGCTGGGGTTTCAGAAACGTGTTTTGCCATCGCTTTTGCTACATTTTGGGGATATCTTCACATTGACCCAGCTTGACCAGCACTTTCGTGGGGCAGGCCTGATGGAACTGCCCATTCTTGGGGCTTGCCAGCATTTTCTACGAAACATGTCAGCAATTACCCGCGGTTTTTACAGCATTTTTTCATGCAAAATGTGCTTTTCTCACTTTCGGAGCTAGTCCATGAAATCCATTCGCAAATTGATTCAACGCCCCCTGCTGGCCACTGCCGCTTTGGCATTGCTCGGCACTTTGGCAACCCCCGCATTCGCGGGCAAAACCATCGATGCCATCAAGGCTCGTGGCACTTTGAATTGCGGTGTGAACCCCAGCTTGCCAGGCTTTGCTGCAGCTGACAGCCAAGGCGTTTGGTCAGGTTTGGACATTGACGTTTGCAAGGCTGTGGCCGCCACAATTTTGGGCGACGCCAACAAAATCAAATACACCCCCCTGAACGCTGCGCAGCGTTTTGCCGTGTTGCAAGCAGGCGAGATTGACATCTTGTCACGCAATACCACTTGGACCCTGAACCGCGATGCCTCGTTGGGCTTGCACTTCACAGGCACCACTTACTATGACGGCCAAGGCTTCATGGTTCCCAAGAAATCCAAAATCACCAGCGCCACCAAACTCAAAGGCGCCACAGTGTGCGTGCAATCTGGTACCACCACTGAGAAGAACTTGAATGACTACTCCAAAGTCATGAAGCTCAACATGAAGCCCGTGGTGTTTGACACACAAGAAGCCACCAACAAGGCTTACTTCGCTGGCCGCTGCCAGGCTTACACCACAGACGCCTCTGGTTTGGCTTCTGTGCGTAACAAAGAAGCGACCAATCCTGATGACCACGTCATCTTGCCCGAGTTGATCTCTAAAGAACCTCTTGGCCCCAGCGTGCGCCGTGGTGACGACGAGTTCTTTGCCATTGTGAAATGGGTGACATACGCTTTGATCGAAGCCGAAGAATATGGCATCACACAAGCCAACGTTGACCAGCTCAAAGGCAGCAGCACAGACCCCGTGGTTCAGCGTATCTTGGGTACTTCTGAAGACACAGGCAAATTGTTGGGCCTGGACAAAGACTGGGCATACCGCGCCATCAAGGCCGTTGGTAACTACGGCGAAATGTTCGAGCGCAATGTGGGTCCCAAGTCCACTTTGAAATTGCCACGTGGTTTGAACAACCAGTGGAACAAAGGCGGCTTGATGTACGCACCTCCCGTACGTTAATTTCGGCTTTGCGTTTTCCTCCATGAGGACAACTTCTTAAACCAAAGACTTCCGGCCCGCCTTGTGCGGGCCGGTCTATTCTCATGAGCACCCCTCCTCCTCCCAAACGTCAGTGGTCTTGGCGCAGCCAAGCCTTCCGCGGACTGGTGTACCAAATCCTAGCGATCTTGGTACTGGTTCTGGCCGTGGGCTACTTGATGTCCAACACGTTCGCCAACATGCGCGCACGGGGCATTCAAAGTGGTTTTGATTTCTTTCTCCAGCCAGCCGGTTTCGGCATTGGCGAAAGTCTCATTGAATTCGATTCCTCGCAGAGTTATTTGATGGCCTATGTCATTGGCCTCACCAACACTTTGCGAGTGGCCTTGGTTGGCCTTGTTTTGGCCACCCTGCTGGGCACCTTGATTGGCATTGGCCGCTTGACCAAAAACACCTTGGTCAAATCCTTGTGCGCCAGCTACGTCGAAGTCACCCGCAACATTCCGCTGCTGCTGCAACTCTTCATGTGGTACTTTGCCATGACCGAGTTGTTGCCGCCCATTGAATCACCCCTGAAGCCCTTGGCTGGCGTATTCTTCAGCAAGAACGGTTTGCAATACCCCTTGCCCGTCTGGGAACCCGGACACTGGGGCACGCTCATTGGTTTGTGCGTGGGCATCGGTGCTTGGAAATTTTGGTCACGTCACGTCAAGCAGCACTTTGAAGCCACCGGCCACACCAAGCCCTCTTTCTTGCCTGGCATGGGTTTGTTTGTGTTGTTTGGCGTAATTGGATGGCTGATCGGCGGCGCGCCAAGTGAAATCGACATCCCTGAAGTGACCGAGATCAACGTGGTGGGCGGCGGCTCCGTCACCCCCGAATACCTCACCTTGTTGATCGGCCTCACTGTTTACACCTCGGGCTACATTGCCGAAGTGGTGCGCGCTGGCATTCAGTCGGTGTCGTTTGGTCAACACGAAGCCGCTGTGGCTTTGGGTTTGAAGCGCACACAAGAGTTGCGCCTCATTCAATTGCCGCAGGCCATGCGCGTGATCATTCCGCCACTCACCAGCCAGTACCTCAACCTGATCAAAAATTCCTCGTTGGCTGTGGCTGTAGGCTACCCCGACTTGGTGTCCATCAGTTCAACCGCCCTGAACCAAACGGGTCGTGCCATTGAGTGCATTGCGTTGGTCATGCTCATTTATTTAAGCTTGAGCTTGCTGACCTCCGCACTCATGAACATTTACAACCGCCGTGTGCGAATCAAGGACCGATGATGCAAACCACCGGTTATCAACAACATTTCGAACCCATCGAAGCACGTCGCCCCCCCGTCAATGAATCGGGTGCTTGGGCATGGATTCAGCGCGGCTTCTTTGACGGCCCCGTCAACAGCCTGCTCACCGTGGTGTTCTTGGGCCTTTTGGTGTGGGCCATTCCACCCATCTTCAACTGGACCATTTGGTACGCCATTCCCGATGCCGACAACGCAGCTTGCCGTGCAGCACATGGCTTGGGTGCCTGCTGGGGTGTGGTAGCCGAAAAAGGTCGACTCATCTTGTTCGGTCGCTACCCCTTTGAAGAGCAATGGCGTCCCTTGGTGGCCAGCGCTGTCTTGGTGGCACTGCTGATCGTGTCTTGCTTGCGCACCTTTTGGCGCCCTGCATTGGCAGTGGCTTGGGTGATGGTGTACGCCTTCTTCTTCGCTTTGATGTACGGCGGCTTTGCTGGTCTCACCACAGTTGAAACAGCCCGCTGGGGTGGCTTGCCCCTCACCTTGCTGCTGGCCAGTGTGAGTTTGGTGGTGGCCTTCCCCTTGGCCATTTTGCTGGCCCTGGGACGTCAATCCGACTTGCCTGCCATTCGCACTTTGTGTGTGGTGTTTGTCGAGTTTGTGCGCTGTGTGCCACTCATCTCCGTACTGTTCATGGCCTCGTTCATCTTGCCACTCTTCATGCCCCAGGGCACCAAGATTGATGTGCTGGTGCGCGTGTTGGTGGGCATGACCTTGTTCACGGCGGCCTACTTGGCTGAAGTGATTCGCGGCGGCTTGCAAGCTTTGCCCAAAGGTCAAGTTGAAGCGGCGCATTCATTGGGTCTGAGCTACTGGCAAATTCAACGCATGATTGTGTTGCCACAAGCCTTGCGCTTGGTAGTGCCTGCCATTGTGAACACCTTCATTGGTGCCTTCAAGGACACGTCCTTGGTGACCATTGTGAGTCTGTACGACCTCACAGGTGCGGTGCAATTGGCGCTGGGCGATGCCGACTGGCGCAAGTTTTTCATTGAAGGCCAATTGTTTGTGGCCGCCATTTACTTCATCGCATGCTTTGCGATGTCACGCTACAGCCAATGGCTGGAATCCCATCTGAATACTGGAACACGGAGACAGTGAAGTGAGTACCTCAAGTCCCATCATCGAATTTTCTAAAGTCAACAAGTGGTACGGCGAGTTCCACGTGTTGCGTGACATTGACTTGTCGGTGGCCAAAGGCGAGCGCATTGTGGTGTGCGGTCCATCAGGCTCTGGCAAAAGTACCTTGATCCGCTGCATCAACCGTTTGGAAGTGCATCAATCAGGCTCCCTGAAAGTGGATGGCACCGAACTGACCGATGACGTCAAGTCCATTGAAGCGGTGCGCCGCCAAGTGGGCATGGTGTTCCAGCAGTTCAATTTGTTCCCTCACCTCACGGTGCTGGAAAACCTCACGCTGGCCCCCATGTGGGTGGGCAATGTGCCAAAAGCGGAAGCCGAAGAGCGCGCCATGCAACAACTCAAGCGCGTGCGCATTGCCGAGCAAGCCAACAAGTACCCCTTGCAATTGTCTGGCGGTCAGCAGCAGCGCGTGGCCATTGCACGCTCTTTGTGCCTCACACCCAAGATCATGTTGTTTGATGAGCCTACTTCTGCACTCGACCCCGAGATGATCAATGAAGTGTTGGACGTGATGGTGGAGTTGGCCAACCAAGGCATCACCATGATTTGCGTCACGCACGAGATGGGCTTTGCCCGCTCCGTGGCCGACCGCGTGATCTTCATGGACCAAGGTCAAATCGTGGAACAAAACACAGCGACCGAGTTCTTTGCCAATCCAAAGAACGAACGCACGCAAGACTTCTTGTCCAAAATTCTGGCGCACTGATGTCTGTCATATCAAAGCCCGTCGGCCCTGCCGGCGGGCTTTCTTTTTTAGACCCGCGCGGCGATGCACTGCCCCGCCCTCACGGCAATACCTATTGGCTGTGGGCTGGGCATGTGTTGGCGGGCGAGCATCCTGGCAAAGAGGGTGAGGCCCTGTTGCCCGAGCGTTTGCAGTTGTTGGCGAAAATGGGCATCACGCATTTCATTGACCTGACCTCTTCCAACGATCCTTTAAAGCCTTACCAACCCTTGGGCGGTGCTGTGCGCATCAACCACCCCATCACTGATTTTGGTGTGCCCAGCACAGCGCAAATGCAAGTCATCTTGCGCAGCATGGACGAAGCTTTGGCACAAGGTGGCAAGGTCTATGTGCATTGCCGTGCAGGCATTGGTAGAACGGGCACGGTGGCGGCCACATGGCTTGTGAACCAAGGCCTGAACGGACAGGCCGCGTTGGACTTGCTGCTGCAAAAGTGGCAAGCCGTGGACAAACGCCTAGAAGAGCCGCATACGCCAGAGACTGAGGCGCAGCGGCAATTTGTATTGGCTTGGGAAACTCATCGTTCGAGTTGACTAGCTCAACAATGGAATTGCCGAACTGTTTTTGACTTCCTCCATCACAGCATAGGTTCTCGTCTCTCTGACGCCGGGCAATTGCCACAAGACACTTCCGGCGAATTCACGGTAGCTGTTCATATTGGCTGTTCGAGTTTTCAACAGGTAATCAAAGCCACCCGCCACCATGTGGCACTCCATAATTTCATCACGGACCTGAACCGCAGCCTTGAATTGCTCGAACACATTGTGGTTGGTTCGGTCCAGTAAAACTTCGACAAACACCAACATCCCCGCGCCCAATTTCAATGGATTGAGGCGTGCTTCATAGCCCAAGATGTAACCCTCTTTGGTGAGTCGTTGCACACGCGCTAATACCGCCGTGGGTGAGAGGGCCACCGCTTCTGCCAACTTGAGATTGCTGATGCGACCATTCTTTTGCATGCAGTCCAATATGCGCAAGTCAATCCGATCAATACTTTCTGAAATATCTTTCATACAAAATATTATCCAGTTTTAAATCATTTATTTAGAGAAATATACTATAAAAAACATGGATCATAGGTATTCAAATATCAGCAAATGTGCTGATTCAAGGAGACCCTATGGACCACAGCACGCCATTACGCCAAGCCATCACGCAAGCCATTCGACGACCTGAACCCGTTGCGGTGCAAGCGTTGCTGAGCCAAGCGCGTCAAAGCAAGTCTGTCGCGACGCAAACAGACACGCTTGCCAAGAAACTCATTCAGGGAATGCGAGATGGGTCAGGACGCACAGGTCGTGCGGGTCGCGTTCAAAGTTTGATGCAGGAATATGCCTTGTCGAGCAATGAAGGCATCGCACTGATGTGTTTGGCCGAAGCATTACTGCGCATCCCCGATGCGGCAACGAGAGATGCGCTCATCAGAGACAAAGTCAAAGATGGAAATTGGTTGCGCCATGCGGGGCAATCTGACTCCTTGTTTGTAAACGCCGCATCGTGGGGTCTGGTTTTAACCGGCAAGTTGATGTCAAGCCATGATGAGCACGAACTCATGTCAGCCTTGACACGCTTGGTCGGCAAGCAGGGTGAGCCTTTGATTCGAAAAGGCATGCAATTTGCCATGCAAATGTTAGGTGAACAATTTGTAACGGGGCAAACCATTCATGAAGCATTGAGCCGTTCTCAAAGCATGGAAGCAAAAGGGTTTAGATACTCTTACGACATGCTAGGCGAAGCAGCCATGACGCGCCAGGATGCACAGCGTTATTTCAATGCATACGAAGAGGCCATTCATGCCATTGGCCAGTCTGCCCAGGGAAAAGGGGTGCAAGACGGCGCGGGAATTTCTATCAAATTGTCTGCGCTGCATCCCCGTTACTGCCGCGCTCAAGTTCAGCGCGTCAAAACCGAACTCATTCCACAGGTTTTGAAGTTAGCGCAGTTGGCGAAGCAATACAACATGGGCCTGAACATTGATGCAGAAGAAAGCGAGCGACTGGACATTTCCTTGGACATTCTTGAAGCTTTATGTTTCGCCCCTGAGCTATCTGGCTGGGATGGCATGGGCTTTGTGATTCAGGCTTATCAAAAACGTTGCCCCTTTGTTATTGATTACCTGATTGATTTGGCCCAACGCGCCAATCACCGCTTGATGATCCGTTTGGTCAAAGGTGCGTATTGGGACAGCGAGATCAAACGCGCACAAGTTGAAGGCCAAATCGACTACCCAGTTTTTACACAAAAACATCACACTGATGTTTCCTATTTGGCATGCGCCAGAAAATTGTTAGGTGCCATTGACAAAGTCTTTCCTCAGTTCGCGACACACAACGCACATACCGTCGCAAGCATTGTGAGCATTGCTGAAGACGTTTGTGGCAAGTACCAAATAGGTCATTATGAGTTTCAATGCTTGCACGGCATGGGAGAACCCCTGTATTTGCAGGTGGTTGGGCCTGCGCAATTGAATCGACCTTGCCGCATTTACGCGCCTGTCGGCACGCATGAAACTTTGCTTGCATACCTGGTGCGAAGACTTCTAGAAAACGGCGCCAACAGCTCTTTCGTCAATCGCATGGCCGATGCATCCGTGTCCATTGAGTCACTGGTACAAGACCCTGTTGTTTTGACAGAAAACGAAGCGAATCGCCTCCATGTCGCACCAGGACAACCGAATGCACACATACCCATGCCGAAGAACTTGTATGGCACAGAGCGCTTAAATTCCAACGGATGGGATCTCAACCACGGACCTACACTGGCACGCATCCAACACTACATTGAAAACACACCACTTCAAATCCAAGTCAAGCCGTTGCTGGCTGGCACTGTTGGAGGTGCACAAATAGACACGGTGGTCAATCCTGCAAAGCATTCACACATTCTTGGAAGCTTGCAACATGCGAGTTCCCGCGACATTGAAACAGCCCTCCAAGAAGCTGAGGCGTTTGCATCAACCTGGGCTCAAACATTGCCGCACAAAAGAGCAGAAGCCTTAGAGCAAACGGCTGCTTTGCTAGAAAGTGAATCTTTGAAGTGTCTTCATTTGCTGATTCACGAAGCAGGCAAAACATGGGCACATGCTGTGGCTGAAATACGCGAGTCAGTTGATTTCTTGCGTTACTACGCTTTGCAAATACGCCAAGAATTCAGCAACGCAACA
Organism: Limnohabitans sp. 103DPR2; assembly: GCF_001412575.1. Classification (NCBI taxonomy): domain Bacteria; kingdom Pseudomonadati; phylum Pseudomonadota; class Betaproteobacteria; order Burkholderiales; family Comamonadaceae; genus Limnohabitans; species Limnohabitans sp. 103DPR2. Next base: position 2,706,861 of record NZ_CP011834.1, read on the forward strand.
CACCATCCCTTAGGGCCAGTCGTTTGTATCAGCCCTTGGAATTTCCCATTGGCCATCTTCATAGGACAAATCTCGGCAGCACTTGCTGCAGGCAACACCGTTCTTGCCAAACCCGCAGAGCAAACCTCAGGCATTGCAGCCTTAGCGGTTCAATTGATGTGGCAGGCAGGTGTACCTCGGTCTGCACTGCAACTTTTGCCTGGCACTGGCTTGTCTGTAGGAAATGCTTTGGTGAGCGATTCTCGGGTGCAAGGCGTCTTGTTTACAGGCTCCACTCAGACTGCTCAGAAACTGAATCAAGTTTTATCAAAACGGATGAACCGACACGGCCAGGTCGTACCTTTGATCGCAGAAACAGGGGGGCTCAACTGTATGGTTGTTGACTCATCCGCCTTGCTCGAGCAAGTGATTGGTGACGCCTTGACCTCTGCCTTTGAGGCAGCCGGACAACGCTGCTCTGCTCTTCGAATTTTGTGCATTCAAGATGAAGTGGCGGATCCAGCCATCGAAATGCTCAAAGGCGGCATGGCAGAGTTAACCATGGGCCATCCAGCCTTACTGGAAACCGACGTGGGACCCGTCATTGACGTCAAAGCGCAAGAAAAAATTGAGTCACACATCAGAGAACTTGAAGGCATGGGTAGACGCGTACACCGTCTTCAGCATCGAAATGGGAGTGATCTGACTGGAACCTATGTTGCCCCCACCATCATCGAGATCGAAAGCATCCAAGATGCACCCAATGAAATTTTTGGTCCTGTCTTGCATGTGCTGCGCTACGCACGAACTGACCTCGATCAACTGCTACTCGACATCAACGCAACTGGTTATGCCCTGACTTTTGGCGTGCACTCTCGCATCGATGAAGCCGTGCAAAAAATGACCCAAACTGTTCATGCGGGCAATGTGTATGTCAACCGAAACATGGTGGGAGCCGTCGTCGGCGTTCAAGCTTTTGGTGGCGATGGCTTATCGGGTACAGGCCCCAAAGCTGGCGGCCCTTTGTATTTGTTGCGTCTGTTGTCTGCATGTCCTGATGATGCGGCATTGCGCAGCGTTCAACGTGTTGGGGGAAGCACCCTTCCCCCAACTGCAAAAGCGCTAGAAGCACTATACAGCTGGGCACTTTCAAATCACCGTACACAACTTGCGCAAATGTGCGCACGATTTTCAGCATGCAACCCTGCGGGGCTTGTCGCTGAAATGAACGGTCCCACAGGTGAAACTAACCAGTATTTTGTCAATCCAAGGCCGCATGTTCTTTGCAACATCGGCACTCAAGCATCTTGGCAAGACGATTTACTCATTCAACTGGCGGCGGTTTGTGCCATTGGTTCTAAGGCAATTGTTTTGAAGGACTTGCAATCCTTCGTTTCCACGTTGCCCATGGCTGTGCAAGACATTATCAGCTTCAAAACCAGAGATCAACTTCCCAAGACTCAAACAGTTTTGATGCATGGCTCAACCGAGGAAATTTTAAATTTTTCTCAGTTTTTGTCTCAAAGGGAAGGTCCTTTGGCCAGCCTGATTGGGCTTCAACCTGGCACGCTAGACCTCCCACTTTCACGCTTGGTTCAAGAGCGCTCTATCAGCGTCAACACCACAGCAGCTGGCGGTAACGCTTCATTGATGTCTTCCGTTAGCTGAACACACCGCCATAAGTTTTGCGGAGGTCACCCTTTTGAACTTTACCGGTACCACCGACAGGCAGGGACTCTAAAAAGATCACGTCATCGGGCACCCACCACTTGGCCACTTTGGTTTCCAAGAAAGCCAAGATCTCTTCTTTCTCAACGCTCTGACCTGGCTTGCGCACCACAAACATCAAGGGACGCTCGTCCCACTTGGGATGCTTCACGCCAATGACAGCGGCCATGGCCACGGCAGGGTGAGCAATTGCCGCGTTTTCTAAATCAATGGAGCTGATCCATTCGCCACCCGTTTTGATGACGTCTTTGGTGCGATCGCGAATTTGCATGATGCCTTGCGCATCAATGGTGGCGATGTCGCCTGTGGGGAACCAACCGTCCACCAAGGGTGATTTTTCGCCTTTGTAGTAGCCCGAAATAATCCACTGACCACGCACCATCAACTCGCCTTGTGATGTGCCATCACGTGGCAGCGTGTTGCCCTCTTCGTCCACCACCTTGATGTCGACACCAAAAACCGAGCGGCCTTGTTTGCCTACCAAAGCATGGCGATCGGCTGCGGGCATGGCTTTTTGTTCTGGCGTCATGCTGCTCATGGTGGCCACAGCAGTGGTTTCAGTCATGCCCCAGCCATGTCGAACTTCAACGCCGTAGTCGTCGTTGAATTTGGCTATAAGGGCAATGGGCATGGCGGAGCCTCCTACTGCGGTGCGTTTCATGGTGCTGAAGCGCAACTTGTTTTGCTCCACGTGCTGAATGAGCGCCATCCAAATGGTGGGTACGCCTGCGCTGATGGTGACTTTTTCGGATTCCATCAGTTCGTACAAACTGGCGCCGTCCAACTTGGGGCCGGGCAACACCAGCTTGGCGCCAGCAACAGGCGCCGCATAAGGAATGCACCACGCGTTGATATGGAACATGGGAACCACGGGCAGAATGGCTTCGTCTGGCGACAAATTCAAAATGCTGGGCAAGCAATCGGAAATGGCATTGATCACAATGGCACGGTGCGAGTACATGGCACCTTTGGGATTGCCCGTGGTACCGGAGGTGTAGCAAATTGCGGCACCCGTGCGCTCATCAAACTCAGGCCAAACAAACACATCGCTGGCAGGTGCAATCAGTTCGTCATAGCAGAGCACATTGGCCACGCCTTCAATTTCAGGCATGTGCGCACGCTCGGTGAGGCAAACCCAAGCACGCACGTTGGGACAATGTGCTGCAATACCTTTGATCAGAGGTGCGAAAGTCGTGTCAAACAACACCACTTCGTCTTCGGCGTGGTTGATGATGTAAATGAGTTGCTGAGGATGAAGGCGTGGGTTGCAGGTGTGCATCACCATGCCACTGCCCGACACGGCGTAATACGCTTCCAGATGGCGGTGGTTGTTCCATGCGATGGAGCCCACCACACTGCCCTCTTTCAAATTCAAACCTTTGAGGGCATTGGCCAACTTGCGTGAACGCTTGGCGCACTCTGCATAGGTGTAGCGAAACAGCGGGCCATGCGTTTCACGCGAGACCACCTCTTGCCCCCCAAACTGCGCCGCAGCATGCTCCAGAATGCCAGACAAGAGCAACGGACGGTCCATGATGAGGCCGGGTTTGAGCATGAAAAATCTCCGAATGAATTAGATTCGAAGATGATAGGCGCAAAGCCTATCTTGTCTCTCGGGATTGACCCGTAAAAGGCGCTTGGTATAACCAAACGGGCCGGCCTGGACTGGCCTCGGTTTTGGCGGTTGGCTTGAGTTCTGCTGCTTCAAACTCCAAGCTGACCAGCCAAGCGCCAGGTTTCATTTCTGCCTTGGCTTTTTCAACGGCGCGCGGCATGGTTTCGGGACGTTGAAACAAATAGACCATGTCGTAAGCACCCCAATGGTCTTGCCAAATGTCGCCACACCGCACTTCGGCCCATGGGCATCTGAACTTGGCCAACCAACTTAAAGGACGGCTGAACTCAATGCCAATCCACTGTGCATTCACGTAGGCCAATCGCAAGGCCTTGAGTCCATCGCCGGCGCCACAACCGGCATCTAAGATTTTGGCTTGCGCAGGCAAGATGGCATAGCGCGGCACATCGCGCAGGGCGTTCAGCGGCGTTGGAAACACAGGCGCGTCACGCCACGCACGCATGGGGTAAATCCAAACAATCATCACCAGGGGCAGCAACCAAACCCATGCGGGAATGCTGGCTGTCCCCAACAACCAAAACGACACCGGAAAACCCATGGCCAGTGCCGCCGAGCGCGCTTGCGACATGCCCCGGTGCCAGCCCATGGCAGCCGCCGAGACGCCTACGAAGGTGGAAAACAACATGGCCACCGAGGAATGCATGCCTTGTTCCACCAAGAAGATGAACACATACCAAGCAGCGCCCCAAACCCCTAGGGCAGTCAAAGGCCAACGGATCAGATTTGACAATTGATTCTTCTTTCAGATAATTTGGGTCTGATTAAAGCCGACAATGGCCCTTGTTTCAATGCGCATCTTAATGGCTACCCATGTTTAATTTCAGCATCACATCTTTGACCGCCGTGTTGGCGCTGAGCGCCAGCCTATGGGCCATGCCCTCTGCTTGGGCCTACAAGGTTGAAAAAATTTGCGAAGACTTGCCAGCGACCTCCAAAGAGCCTGCCCAAAAGAAATGCAAAGTGGTCAGGGTACAAGAAGGCGGCGCAGCCAAAGCAGGTGATGGCAAAGGTGACGGCAAAGGCGATGCCAAGAAAGACGCCAAACCGGCAGGCGGCCACTGATTTGAACCCCTGACATGGCTCTAGAATGAACCCCAATCCACAGGGGTCTTCAAGGAGCATTCATGTCAGCACCCATCCAAACCGAGGCCTACAGCCTTTTCTTGGCGCAGCAAGCTGTGCCCTTGGTGATGGACTCACCGCATTCCAGCCCCACCTTTCCACAAGACTTCAATGCCTGCTTGCCACTCGATGACTTGCGTGATGGCGAAGACGTGTTCATCGATGCGTTGTGGTCACACGCTCCCCAGCACGGTGCTCATTTGTTGTTGGCCGAATTTGCCCGCACCTACATCGACCCCAATCGCCATGTGGGCGATGTCGACCTGTCGATGATCGACGGCGAATGGCCCCACACCTATGTGCCCAGTGGCAAAGCCAGCATTGGCAAGTCACTGATTTGGCGCACCTTGGACGATGGCCGCCCCATCTACGATCGCAAACTGAGCATTGATGAAGTGCAACAACGCATTCAACGCTATGCCCTGCCCTACCAAGCGCAACTGCAAAAGCTGATAGATGCGCACCACCAGGCCTTTGGCGTTTGCTATCACATCAACTGCCATTCCATGAATGCTGTGAGCGGCAAGATGGGTGAAGGCGGTGCGGGCATTGCCCGCGCAGACGTGGTGCTGGGCGATCGCGATGGCACCACCTGCGATGCCGAGTTCACCCACTTGGTGAAAGATTTCATGCAAGGCTGCGGTTATGAGGTGAAGATCAACGACCCCTTCAAAGGCGTTGAACTGGTGCGCGCGTTTTCCAATCCAGCACAAGGCAAACACAGCCTGCAAGTTGAGCTGAACAAACGCTTGTACACCGATGCCACCGGACGCGGCAAAGGTGCCAGCTACGACAAGTTGGCACAAGACCTTCAACAACTGACCGCTGTGTTGGCGCAGTTCGCCAAATCCAAAGCTGCAAAGTGATCGCACCATGACCCTCTCGCCACCCTCACTCAAAGTTGAGCTGACCGCACCCGACATCAGCGCTTACCGCCAAAGCAATGTGGGCATTGACTACGTCACCCGCCTCGACTCTGGCAAACCTGGCCCGCACGTGATTGTCCAGGCCCTTACGCACGGCAACGAGTTAAGTGGCGCCATCACCCTCGACTATTTGTTCAAACAAAATTTCCAACCCACGAGCGGTGTGGTGTCCTTCATCTTTGCCAACGTAGCGGCCTATGCCATGTGGGATCCGCAAAACCCCGATGGCAACCGTTACGTTGAAGAAGATTTCAACCGCGTCTGGTCTGACGAGGTGCTCAATGGCCCCCGTGACAGCGTGGAGTTGCGACGCGCGCGCGAACTGGTGGCCTACATCGACACCGCCGACTACCTGCTCGACTTGCACTCCATGAGCGCGCCCAGTGCACCCTTGATGGTATGTGGCGTCCGTCCCCAAGGTGGGCAAAAATCAGTCAATCTCTCTGCCAAGATTGGCTTGCCCGAATGGCTGATGATGGACACCGGCCACGCCAATGGCCTGCGCATGATTGAGCGGGCAGCCTTTGGTGACCCCCACAAACACAACACGGCCATCTTGCTAGAAGCTGGCCAGCATTGGGAAAAAGCCTGCGAGCAAATTGCCCGCGAAACCACGCTGAAGTTTTTAAAAGTCACTGGCGTTGCAGATGCGCAATGGGTTGATGCACGTTGCAGTTTGCCCCCCGTTGAACAAAAAGTGGTGCAAGTGACCGAGGGCTATGCCGCCAAGTCGCTCGACTTCGAATGGCTGGACGTCTACAACGGCTTGGAAGTGATTGAACAAGCTGGCAAAGCATTGGCCGAAGACGCCGGTCACACCCTGCGCACACCCTACGACAACGCCGTGTTGGTCATGCCCACACGCAGCAAACGCTTTGCGGTGGGCAACACCATGGTGCGATTTGGCCGCATTGAAAGCCTGACCTGATGCGGGTCTTCTTTCGCAAAATCAACGTGGTGGGCGCCTTGGTGTCGGCCATCAAATTTTTTGTTCGCAAAAACAAAGACCGTACGTTTCGTCAAAAGGTTTACGCGCTGCTCCATGCAACGCCTTACTCAGGGCCCCTGCACCGCTACATTGACCAACTGATCATTTGGTCCGTGCTGGTCTCGGTGGTGTGCATTGTGTTGGAAACGGTGCCCGGCATCCATGCCATTTTCAAATACGAATTTGAAGTCTTGGAAATTGCCACCTTCTCCTTGTTTGCGGTCGAGTACTTGGCCAGAGCCTACGCAAGTTGCGAGTCGCCGCATTACAGCGATCCCGTCAAAGGTCGACTCAAATACCTGGTGAGCATTCCCGCCCTCATTGACCTGGTGTCCATCCTGCCCTACTTTTTGGGCCTCTTGCTCAACCAGTTCATGGACACCCGCTTCTTGCGAATTTTCAGGTTAACGCGCTTGCTCAAAGTCACGCGCTACACCGGCACCTTGAACACCTTGCTCAAAGCCATTCAGCGCGAGAAACGCGTGCTGTTTGCTTCTGCGTTCATGATGCTGCTGCTGGTGGTGCTCACAGCCAGCTTGGGCTATGAGTTGGAACACGACGCGCAGCCCGACAAATTCAACACCATTCCCGATGCCATGTACTGGGCTGTGATCACCTTGGCCAGTGTGGGTTATGGCGACATTTCGCCCATTACCCCTTTGGGCCGCGCCATGACCGTGATCATCAGCCTCATTGGCATTGGCATTTTTGCCATTCCAGCTGGCTTGATGGCGTCAGCCTTCACCGACCAATTGCGCATTGACCGTGAAACTTTCGAAAACGAGTTTCGCGACGTCTTGGCACGTGGCCAAATCTCCCACACCGATCGCAACGCCCTCAACGTCGAAGCCGAACGTCTGCACCTCACCAAGCAAGACGTGAACCGTATCATGGAACGGGTGAAGCATGAAATGACCGTCAAAGGCCATCTGGGCTTGGGGCACCTGAATGCCCAGCAATTACTTGAAAAATATCGCCAGGAGGTCAGTTCCCTGCGCAGCCTGGTGCAAAGTGACGGCTTTCAAGAAGCTGAAGCCTTGATCCTAGATACGGGGAGAACCACCCCCTCAGAACGGGCTGTTTTAGAGGCATTGCGCAAATAAGGGCGCATTGCGCGCAAATGACCCCTTGCAATTTGCAGAACCGGCCTAAAATACGAGGCTTGGGGCTGCACTGGTTTCGACATGGGTTCGGACGCGTGGCAGGGCATGTCGAGGTTCTGATCCTCGTAAAACAGCAGAAAAAAAACTAACTGCAAACGACGAACGTTTCGCACTCGCCGCTTAATCCGGTGAGCCTTGCAACAGTTGGCCGATAGGCTGGGCAAGGGGGCAACAGGCGTTAAAACCTAAAGCTTCCAGGCTGCAAGGGAAAACATATGGGCTGGCGTCACATCGGGCATCTTGGTGTGGCGCGAGAAAATAGGATGCTGGTTGGATCAATAGCGTGTCGCTGCGCGATTGGTTTGACGAGACTCAAATCAGACGACTACACATGTAGAACTGTACGAAAATGGCTTGTGGACGCGGGTTCAATTCCCGCCAGCTCCACCAATACCCAATCCCCAACTCGTCTGAGTTGGGGATTTTTTTCGTCCGTTGGTGCGAGTTGCCCCGTGTTGTTGCGGGTTCGTGCGGAAACTTGCGGACTTCGCCCTCTGCGCGGTCAGACCGGTTCTGCGCCTGACTGACTCTCTCTCTTCCGGCCATTTCTCTCAGTACCCCAGGCCCCCGGAAATGGGCCGAAGTCCACAAGGCTCTTTGTCTATGGCCAAGAAGATCAACAACTTACGAGTGGACGAATCGATCGGTTTATTTGCGGCATTGGTAGGTGACCAAAAATCACAACCAAGCGGTTTCGGATGTGGTGGACTGAGAAAGGCAGGAGCCGGCCAGAAGCAGACGCCCACTGACACATTTTTAATGTCGCCTTTGGGTTGGCGGAATGGGTACTTGTGAACGGCCCCGGGTATCAAGGAGGCTGGTTGGCTTAAGTTGATACCTCTGTCGAGGTGCTGGCAGCAGCAAGCTGGCGCCAGTAGTTTGCCTCAGCTTCTGCCGGAGGGATGCCCCCAATCGGCTTGAGCAGTCGGATGTGGTTGAACCAGTGCACCCACTGCAGGGTGGCCAGTTCCACGGATTCCCTGTTTTTCCAGGGTCCCCGGCGGTGAATCAACTCGGCCTTGTACAGCCCGTTGATGGTTTCGGCCAGCGCGTTGTCGTAGGAATCGCCCTTGCTGCCGACCGATGGTTTGATACCGGACTGGTCCAGTCGCTCGGTGTAGCGGATGCTCACGAATTGCGAGCCCCTGTCCGAATGGTGGATCAAATCGTTGGCTGCAGGCTGGCGTTCGTACAAAGCCTGCTCCAGCGCATCCAAAACAAAGTCAGTCTGCATGGTGCGGCTGACTCGCCAGCCCACGATGCGGCGGGCAAACACATCGATGACAAAGGCCACGTACAGCCAGCCCTGCCAAGTACTCACGTAGGTGAAGTCCGACACCCACAGCTGATTGGGTCTGTCGGCCTTGAAGACCCGGTTGACCCGATCGAGCGGGCACGGCACCGAAGCATCCGGTGTCGTGGTCCGCACCGATTTGCCCCTGCGCACGCCTTGCAGCCCCGCCTTGCGCATCAGCCTTTCGACGGTGCAGCGCGCCACCTGGATGCCTTCACGGTTCATTTGCAACCAGACCTTGTCGGCACCATAGACCTGCCAGTTGGCATGCCAGACACGCTGGACGTCAGCCATGAGCTGCTCGTCTCGCTTGGCTCTGGCACTGCGCAACCCAGGATTGCACTTGCGCGCTGCGTGGCGCCAGTAACACGATGGGGCCATCTGCAGCACCTTGCAGATGGACTCGACCCCGTAGGTGTCACGGTGCAGGTCCACGAATCGTTTCAGTTCTTCAAACGGCGGTCGAGCTCCGCCTGGGCAAAAAACGCACTGGCCAGCTTGAGGATTTCATTGGCCTTGCGCAGCTCGCGGTTCTCACGTTCAAGTTCCTTGAGCCGATCTTTGTCTACCGTGGTCGTGCCTTGACGTACCCCGCTGTCAACCTCGTGCTTGCGCATCCATTCGTACAGCGTATGGGGCACACATCCGATCTTGGGTGCCAGCGATTCCACCGCCGCCCACAACGATGGGTATTCCTCTCGGTGCTCCTGCACCATGCGAACGGCCCGCTCGCGGACTTCTGGTGAAAACTTGGGTGACTTGTTCATGGCTCCATTCTCTTAAAGGTTGGAGCCTCCTCGATTCCCGGGGCCGTTCACAGCGCTGTGGAATTGAAACGGCAAGTTTGTTCCACCCGGCACTGTGGCCATGGGACTGGCCTCTTTTTCGGCTTCCTCGGAACTCAGGACAAATCCCCCACCGACCGAGTAGTAGGTCTTCTCAAGTAGTGTGCTTCCGCTAGCATCGAAGGCAGTGAACCTCATTCCATTTGAGTGAAACGCCAGCGTCTGGAGACCACTGAGCATCAGGTCCGCTTCTTCGTCAAGAGCGATTCGATGCGCTCCCTGGAGGAGCAGGGAACTTGAGCCTCGTATGCCCTCCAGAATTGCGGGTACCTGGTCGACATCGACGGTATCGGGCTCGTGACCCGAAAGTCCGAGCAACACCGCCGAGTCAGTGCCATGGCCCTTACCAGTGGCACCCAGCGATCCGAACATCTCGGAAAGGACGCGCGTGACCGAAGTCATAACTCCCTGCTAGGCCAGAGCAAGGGTGAACATGCGTGCCGCGCGCATCGGCCCCACCGTATGTGAACTGGAGGGACCAATACCTACTTTGAAAATTTCGAGAACACTGACTGCCACTTTGATTCCAAGGCTTGAATGACTGCTGACGATCGATCCCGTCGGATCTACACGGACAAGCGCCGAACACCTGTCATGTTCGCCGCCTCGTCGTCAACCATCTGCTGGATGATCTTTGTATCGACCTGATGCCCATCGTTCATCATGCGATGGTGGACTGTTCCTACCAGCTGGCTGCGGATACGCTGATCGTAGGTCAGGGCCATGGCCGCAAGTTGACGCCTCATGTCTTGGGGCCAGACTTGGTCTTGCCGCAAGCGCTCATCGCAGAAAGTGAATTCCGGAGTGTCCGCCCTGGTTCTCTCCCGTCGCCTGGCGGCAGTCGCCACCTCGTCGATCTGGCCATGCTCATCAAAAACAACCGCATAGACCTGACTGGCCCGTTCGGTTGACAGCATCCCGTTGCGGATTTCGCTGGCAATCGCAGCAAGGTCTCGTTCCATCGGGTCACCGAATCCACCGCCCGTCGGGCTTGTGATCTGGATCACATCACCTCGATTGAGTTCGAGCACGGAGATCTTGCCGATGGAACGTTCATCAGGACGGCCTGGGTTCAGGACAGCAGTGCCTTTGACGCCGTGTTCTCCGCCTCTGAAGCCCCAGGCCGAAAAGACAAAGCGATTCATGTTGCGCACAGTCATGACTGCGCGGTGGGCGGTATTTTCAATCTCCATCTGGAGGGCGGCGCCGCTGACATAGCGACCCGCACGCCGGCTGTCGGGAACGATCCGAATGGCCCGCATGATCATCGCAGTCTCCACCTCAATGATTTCCACAGGAACGCTGCGCTGCGAGTACCGGACTGCTGTTCCATCGACGCCGTCGCGACTGCGACGCGCTCCGCCACCGCCATGAATCGTGTTGATGACGTTCACGCGATCACGCCCGGTGCGCGGATCTGGGGCTGCGACGACAATCACGCCCGCATTGCCCGAGTCGGCGGCAGCGAGTCCCTCCGGCAGGGCCTGGTTGATGCACCCCAGGAGAACGTCGTAGGCACGCGTTGCAGATGCCGCGCGGGATCCGCCGGATGCAGGGAAAACGGCATTCAATACCGTACCGCGCGGCGTGTACGAATAGATGGCACGCAGGATTCCGGCGTTGCGTGGGGTTAACGGGTCCATCGTCAGGATGAACGCGTAAAGGCATTGAACAACATAGGGGTGCGTTGATGCGCCGCTCACCAGGTTGTACGCAGCCGGAAGTTGTGGGTCTGTCCCTGAGAAATCGAGGTGGATCTCTCCCTTGCTTACGGTCATCCGCGCCGAGAAGAAAGCAATCTGGCGGTCATTGATTCCCTCCAAGTAGTCGGAGAAGTCGTAGACGCCGTCCGGGATGGATGCAATGGCTGTGCGAGCCTTGGATTCCGCGTAGGAAATGACATCCTGCATCGCCTGCTCAACGGCTTGACCGCCATATCGGCCACACAACTCATTGACTCGACGGTCAATGCTCTTGAGGCCGGAGATCATGGCCTGGATGTCTCCCCATACTTCGCCGGGGATGCGACTGTTGTCGGCAAGAATCGCCTTGACCGTGGTGTTGAGCACGCCGCCCTCATAGAGCTTGACGGGCCTGAGTCTGAGCCCCTCCTGGAATACTTCAGTGAAGGCGGGAGAAATGCTGCCCGGCACGGCTCCGCCGATATCCGACGCATGCACGAAGGCCCAGCCAATGGCAATCAACCGATCATCCCGAAAAATCGGATAAAGCAGCGTGATGTCCATCAGGTGCGTAACCAGGCCGTCTGTTGTGAACGGGTCATTGGTGATCACGATGTCGCCCGGCTTCAGGTTTTCTCGCCCGATGGCGTCAAGGGTCGGCTTCAGAGGCGAGCCGACAAAGACATTCACCCCCGAGAGCATGGGATAGGCAAACATGTCGCCATCGACGGTCGCGACTGCGCACTGATAGTCTTGGACAAGCTTGACGAACGTTGTATGAGCGGTGCGGTACACCGCTGCAGACGCTTCTTCAACAATCGCGTTAAAGCGATTGCTCATAATGGCGGTACGAACTGCATCCATGGGTCAACTCCGGGTCATGAGAATGGTGCCGTAGGCGCCCACGCGGGCCACAAAGCCGGGTGGCACTACGAGGGTGGCGTCAAATTGCTCGATCACGGCGGGACCGGGCACTTCGTCGGAATGGGTGAGGCGAGACCTCTCAAAGACAGGCGCCTCAGGAAAAATCTCTCCCTGGAAACGCATCGACCGCGAGCCCTTGAATGCATCCCCGACCGCCGATGAAGATGGTGCAGCGGGCTCTGGTATCGACATGGCCCCCCGGATCCGGACGCGCAGGTCGACAAATTCAACTGGCGCTTCGGGATCGCAGTGGTTGTAAATTCGCTCGTGCTCCTTATGGAAGATCGCATGCATTGCGCTGAGGTCTGCAGACTCGACCGCAGAATCCGGCAAGCGCACATCGACCTGGAAGGACTGGCCGGTGTAGCGCATCTCGGCCCAGCACTCGAAGCCGGTCGATACCAAGCGCTCAGGCGGTGCCTGCCGGGACAGCCATTCACCTGCCTCCTGGCGAAGTGCTTTGTACTTTTCGGAGAGTGCGGTCCCATCCACACGTTGCCCATGCACCGTTTCCATCACGTCGTGACTGAGTTCGGAGACAAGCCCGCCGAATGCGCAGAATGTTGAAGGGCTTGTGGGCACAAGCACGCGATTGATGCCGAGTTCAGCGGCAAGGAGGGGGCCGTGAATGCCGCCACCGCCGCCGTACACGAGCAGTGTCAGGTCTTCGGGGTCGACCCCCTGGCGCGCCAGGTAGGGAAGCACGCCAGCCACCATGTTTGAACTCGCTACCGCCACGCACATATCGGCCGCGCCGAATACATCAGCCTTCAGCCCACTGGCGACGGGAGCCATCGCACGCTCAGAGGCAGTTCGATCAAGCCCCATCTTCCCGCCCAGGAGAGCTTCAGGAAGATATCCGGCTAGCAGGTAGGCATCGGTCAGCGTGGGTGCCGTTCCGCCGCGAGAAAAACAGGCTGGCCCCGGATACGAACCCGCGCTTTGCGGCCCAATCCGCAGCACACCATCATCGATCATGGCGATGGATCCTCCGCCCGCACCGATAGCCTCGATGCCTGTGACCGGCATCACGACAGGGAAGTCGCCGACCTCGGCGGCATTCGATGTCATGGCTTGGCCATCTCGCAGCAGCGAGATATCGGTACTCGTACCGCCCATGTCCATCGTGAGGATGTTGCGCTCACCAGCCGCTCGGGCTAGGTATTGGACGGCGGTGACGCCAGAGGCCGGACCGGAAAGCAGCGTGTGCACCGGGAAGCGCCGCGCTTCAGCGGCCGCCATGGCGCCGCCGTTGGAGCGCGTGACAAACAACTGCGAACCCGGCAGCCGGCTCTCAACATACCGCTCAACGGCGCCGATGTATTCATTCATGCGCTTTCTCACAAACGCGTTGAGCACGCTCACGATCGCCCGCTCATACTCACCGACACGCGGCCAGATTTCGCTGGAAAGACTGACTTCCGCATCGGCACCCACCACGGTGCGAATGGCTTCTTCGACAGCCCGTTCGTGCGCTGGATTGGCGTAGCTGTGAAGCAGTGCCACCGCGTAACCGTTCGCGCCTGCATCCTTGGCCTGCTTGACCAGTTCCTGAATCGCCTCTTGACGAATTGGGGTTCGAACCGTCCCCCCGTGCAAAAGCCGCTCGTCCACCTCAAAGACCATCGCGCGTTCCACCAGTGGCTTGGTCCGCGTCTCAAAGATGTTCAGGGGATTGCGAACCCCCATTCGCTGTAGCTCCAGCAGGTCGCGGTAGCCTTTGGTCACGATGAAAGCGACCTTCGGCCCCTTGCGCTCGATCACGGCATTCGTGCTCACGGTCGTGCCGTGCATGACGACCGCCGGCTCGCCGTCCTGGGGTCCCAATCGCTCTAGCAATAACTCGAAGCCCTGGCGAAAGCCCTCCTCGAAAGCCGGAGGCGTAGAGGGAACCTTCAAGCTGATGACTTCAGTGCCACTGCCTTCTCGCCACCCACAGAAGTCTGTGAAGGTGCCGCCTATGTCAACGCCGATGCGAATCATTGTAAAAATCCTTTAGTCGTTTCTCAGTGCAGAAGCTCTAACGCCAGGCTACGCAAGGGATCTTTGCCAGGCCGTTGATATCACCGGAACCTGAAGATCTATTGCGGCCATAGCGCATGCTCATGACTCGGTCGTGTTGATGTAGTTCTCCCAGTAAGGAGCGCGATTCACGCCGATCAATCAAGCAGGTCTGATTTTTCCTGCCGCCATCCCATCAAGCAAATCAATATTCAAGACCGGCCAATAAGTCACATTTATTTGCATGACGACCTCTCACTGCGGGAAAGAGACGCAAGCAGACAATCTGCCTACGTTGGTTGAGCAAAGGTGATGAGGTTGCGGCGTCTACGCCCAACAGATCAGCTTAGGAGATTGGCACGACCATGTGCCTGGAAGGCTGCATGCCGCCTGACGCTGCAAGGTGGGCCGGAGGCATTCGCTTGGCCTTCTGGAGCCATCAGCGGCATGCGCCCCAATATCTCCAGAAACCAGCAAGTAGGCTCAAGCTGTGTGATCAGCCTTGCATGCCATGAGCACTTCCGGCTTCACTACACAAACGATCACTCCATGGTCTTTGCCGCGCCTGCGGCATCAACTGCAGCCTTCCAGCGGGCCGACTCGGTCTGGAGGAAAGTGGCAAAGCGCTCCCGCGGCAAATCCATCGGGGTCAGCCCCATCTCAAGCAGACGCTTGCGCACATCTGATTCTTTGACGATAGAGTCCATCGCATTCCTCAGGCGGAAGACGATCTGGTCCGGTGTCTTGGCCGGCACCACCAACAAGATGTAGCCCTGCAGGTTGAAGTCTTTGACGCCTTGCTCCTGGAGAGTCGGAACGTCCGGAAGCGATGGAATCCGCTCGGCTGTACTCACACCCAACGCCTTGATCGTGCCTTCGGCAATCATGCCCCTCACAACGGGCACGGTGTCCGACATGAAGTCGATGACGCCGCCTCGCAGATCAGTGATTGCCGCCGCACCGCCTCGGTAGGGGACGTGTTCGGCCTTGACACCCGTTTGCTTCAGCATTTGGGCCACGATGAGTTGCGGCACCGTTCCCACGCCGGATGAGCCGTAACTCAGTGTGGCGCCGGGCTTCTTGGCGTAGGCCAGAAACTCCTGGAAGTTCTTGACAGGCAGGTCCTTTTTCGCGACGAGCACCTGCGGCGCCCAGGCGATGGCGCCGACCACCACGAAATCGTTAACCGGGTCATACGGGAGGGGTCTCACAGTTGTCCAGGGACCAACACTGAGGGGGCCGGGCGCACCGATGGCCAGGGTGTAACCGTCTGCAGGCTGTTTGGCCGCATAGGCGGTGCCGAGTGTCCCGCTTGCACCCGCACGGTTTTCGACGATCACCGGTTGACCAAGCTGCGCTGCCAGTTTTTCACCGATCAGTCGAGCTGCAACGTCTGAGGAGTTTGCTGCTGGGTAAGGCACCACGATCTTGATGGCGCGATCCGGCCATTGCGCATGTGCGCTAAAGACGGCGCCAACAGCTATGCAAATTCCCAGAAGATTTTTGAGATACCGATTCATTCATTTCTCCGATTCATTTGGACACCCCGCTGATGTCACCCTTTATGCCGCAACCAACTGCTTTTTTGGGGTAATTTCAGTGGACTTGGAAGCCGAATCGATTGTCTTTCGAAACCGTGAAATAAGCCCATCAAAAGATCCGGCCGGTCTATAAGTCCCTTTGATAGGGCAGTCCTGTCTGCCGGCACAGGCTAGTTTTTTAGGCTGACCCGAAGGGATTCGACAAGGGCTTGCGCCGCTCGATTTGGGTGCTGCATCAACGGAACAATGGCTCCGATTTCAAAATTTTGTATGGGATCGAGAGGTAGCGTAATCAGACCTGCCCGTTGATGTTCAGGCAAGCTGATGCTGGTGACGATCGTCACACCCAGGCCAGCACGAACCAGCTCGATGGCAGCCCCCGCATCACCGACCTCAATCACGAACTTTGGACTGACGCCCGCCGTGGCAAACCAGTTTTCGACCATCGGCCGGATCACGCCCCCAGGTTTGATCCCGACGACAGGTATGCCATCAAGGTCAGCGGGCGCGACATTCACTCCGCCATGAAGGAAGCCAGGCGCGGACGCGACACACAGGAGCTCGCTGTCGAATAGCTTCGTCGCAATAGCCCCTTCCATTACCGGCGGCAACGAAAGAATACCCAAATCCGCTTGGGCAGAGCTGATCCGATGCATGATGGTCAACCGATGGTCCACATCGACATCCAGTTTTAGCCCCGGATGAGCGACTGCAAATTGCCCGATCGCATTCATGATGCGGCCGCTCGCAAGAGCCTGTGTGAGGAGGACGCGAACAGTAGCCCGCTCATGGTTGGCGATCTGTTGCGCGGCAGCCTTGATGCCATCCAGGCCGTCGTAGAGCCTGTTGACCTCTGCCATGAGTTGCAGAGCCTCCGGCGTCGGTGTCAGCTTGCCACCGCGTCGACTGAAAAGCTCGAACCCCACCTCTTTTTCGAGACCACTGATCAGGTAGCTAATAGCGGGTTGCGTGATCGCCATCGCCGAACTGGCGCGCACCATGCTTCCCTCGCGCATGACGGAGCGGAACGCCTCGATTTGTCTCAACTTGAGTACCACGGCATTGCCCCGACAATGAATTCAAATTACGACGCTAGAGACTCGCACACGAGACAGGAGTCCTTCGACGGACGATGATGCGAGTTCCAGATGAACGACCAAATCATTGCCCGCTAGAAAATCCTCTCCAACGATCAGTTCTGCCATGCTGATCATGGCCTGCGTGTAGGGCATATTGACGTTGGCCACACGTCCAAGTGCCAGGAGGAATACGAGCCCATATGGCACGTCTTCCGACAGGTATCGGGTATCGATCCGGGTCGGCCCGGGCGGTCCGCCACGCTTCTTATGCAGCTCGGCGGCTATGTCCTCTAGACGATCCCCTTCGGCCTTGAACGATTGCGAGAAGTGTTTCTTGACGCTGCGCACCTCGATACCGAATGCACCGGCAACGGCCAGGCGTTCAGCGTCGATGGCCTCAATGGCGGAGGACACGCGAGGCGTCATGTAGTGATACTGGGGCCAGTTTTCTGCTCGCTCAATCCTCGTCCAATTGAACAATGCGAGCGGCACGTGTGTGATAGCGCTGGTATTCGCAAGGCTTGAGACAAGCGGGTCTTTTTCCTCGTTGAACCCGTCGCCAAACAGCGCCTCACAAGCAGCGAGCGCCTGAGGTGCGGCCGTCTGTGGCAGACATGAGATCGCGACCTGGCTACGCCGAGTCATGATGTTCACCTGAGTCGGCCCCTTGCGCCGCGCCGTGAGAGCGGTCGTGCCGAAGCTCGCAACACAAAGGTCAATGCCGCGCGCGACGGCGCGCTCATACAAGTACAGCGACGACAACGATCCCATTGAGCTGACAATCACCAGATGTCCGGAACGCAGATTCGGCAACAGTGCGTCCATCACTGCCTTATGGGCATTGAGTGGAACAGCAATCAGGATCACGTCGGCCTGATCCGCCAGCGTCTGCGCGCTATCGGAGACCCCCACGGCAAGCGTCGCTTCCAATGCGCCCGTTGCGCTCAACGGCTCGTTTCGCAGCGCATTTGCGCTACCACTAGGTGCCCACACTGAAACCCCATGACCGCGATGGGCGGCCCAGGCCGCACTCGCCAAGCCAATGCCCCCGGCACCTACAATTCCTACTTTGATCCGATTCACTTTTCTTCCATCTTCGTTTCGCATACGCTCAGCCCTTTCGGCTTTTAGGGATTCACCCACCGAGCGGCACAAGAAAATCCCGAGCCAGCGCCGTGTGCCGTGCCCCGGATGAAAACAGCGGCAGCGGGAGATGATGGGGCCCCCGACTTGCCTGCATCAGTCTGCTGTGATGTTGTTTTGACGGACAACGGCTCCCCAGCGCGCGTTTTCCGACTGGACCAGGCGGTCGAAGTTTTCCATAGTCGTCGGGTCGACATCGCACCCGATATCGGCAAGCTGTTTGATGACCTTCGGGTCCTTCACTGCGGCAGTGAACTCCTCATGGATCTTCTTGGCAATGGCAGGCGGCAGCTTCGCAGGCGCCATCACGCCAATCCAGGTCGTGAGCTCGGCGGCAGGAATGCCGGCTTCGGCCATCGTCGGCACGTTGGGCAACAGGGGCGAGCGCTTGGGGCTGGTGATGGCGAGCGCACGAATCTTGCCGGACTGCACATGGGTGGCCATCGTGGCGAAGTTGCCGATCATCATTTGGATCTGGCCGCCAATCAGGTCCATCTCCGATGCCGGAACGCTCTTGTAGGGCACGTGGGTGATCTTGATGCCCGCGCTCGAGCGGAAAAGCTCCGTCGCCACATGCAGGGCTGATCCGTTACCGGAGGAACCATAGTTCAACTCGGTGGGCCGGGCCTTGGCGCGGGCGACCAGTTCGGACACCGAGTTCACCGGCAGGCTCTGCGTCACCCCCAGGAGGTAAGGGCTGGTGCACAGCTTGGCGATGTTGGTGAAATCTTCTGCGGGTTTGTAGGGAAGGCGGGGAAGCACATGGGTGGACATCACGTAGGTCGACATGGTCGCCTGACCCAAGGTGTAACCGTCCGGTGTGGCTTTCGCCGTCGCGTCATTGGCGATCGTCCCGGTGGCCCCCGGACGGTTATCGATGACGATCGGCTGTCCCCAGCGCGCGCTCACCGCATTGGCAACGATGCGGGCGGTGGCATCGGCCGCGCCGCCCGCAGCCCCCGGGATGATCCATCGGACGGGCTTTTCAGGGTACGCCGCGTGCACCGTCTGGAGCGTACCGGCGAAGCAAAGTGCCAGCAAGGCGCTCTTAAGTCGCATGGTCGAGATGTTCAGTCGCATAAATATTTCCTTTACGAATGGTGAGGGACAAGCCCCTCTTGTCTTGATACCCGCCCTGAAGCCTTGGGCCTGTGCAGCAGGCCCTCACTGAGACGACCACGTGGTTTGCCGTGTTCATGCCTATTGCTCGTCGATGTTCAACGTTGCCAGTTCCGCAAGCGTCACCGGCTTGAGCGGCGGCCGGATGCGATAAAACCCCACCTCGGCGACCGTTCGGCCTTGCTCCTGGGCAAGGATGTGCGCGACGGTGTAGCCGCATTGACGGCCTTGGCAGGGTCCCATGCCCGCACGGGTATATGCCTTAAGCTGGTTCGGACCGGGCTGACCGATGGCAGCGGCTTTGCGGATGTCGCCGGCCGTTAGTTCCTCGCACCGGCAGACGATGGTGTCGTCGGTTGGCGTGGCGATGTTTGCGCGCGGTGGGTACAGGGCGTCCAGCATGGGGCGCAGTCGCAATAACTTCTTCAGTTTTTCGCGAAGGGGGGCCGCTTGCACCGACGCTGCCTCTCCCGACAGGCGGCCAGCTCGCTGAGCTACTCCAAGCGCCACCAGCTCCCCGCGTACACAGGCTGCATAGGCGCCGCCAATCCCGGCGCCGTCGCCAGCCACGTAAATGCCTGGCTTGTCGGTTTGCCCCCATTCGTCGAGAACCGGCGCCAGACACGCCTGCTGCGAGCTCCACTCGTGGGCACACCCGAGCGCCTGCGTCATGTGAATCGAAGGCACGACGCCTTCATGGGACAGAAGCAAGCTGGCCGGCACGCGCATGGTTTTGCCATTGGCCTGGATGTATTCAATCTCCTGCAGGCGATCCTGGCCCAGGGCACGGACAGCCGTGACGCCGCGCACGCGCTTGACTCCGGCGGCTTGAATTTCCCGCATCCAGGCCAACCCCTTGAGGAGGTCCTTAGAGCTGGCCATGGCCGCACCGATCCAGGGCAACGCACGGCGCCAGCCGCCAGCGGGCGACGTATCCAACCACCCGGCGATCTTGCCGCCAGCTCGGACCAATTGAGCCATGTAAAGCAGGGGTAGTGGCCCGCTGCCAACGACCCAGACGGGCTCCGAGGGGATTTGTCGCGATGTCTTGAGCAGAATCTGGGCCGATCCGACGGTCATGACACCAGGCAAAGTCCAACCCGGGAATGGCGCGGGTCGCTCCTGCGCGCCCATTGTCAAGATCACGTGGCCGGCGGCCACCGATTCCGCCTGACCGCTGCGGGTCATGTAGACCTTCCATTCGGGCTCAACCTGCCAAACCCTGGTCTCAGGCTCATAGCTGGCGCCACAGGATCGAAAGCGCGAGGTGAGATCAGCACCGGCAAGGTACTCCTTGCCCAACAGGGCGCCAGTTGTTGTCGGTGCCACCGCCTCCACTGCACGCCAGATCTGCCCGCCAGGCGTCGGCTGCTCGTCCACGACCAGAACGGACAGGCCCTGAGCCCGCAGTCCAATCGCTGCGCTCATTCCGGCCGGGCCCGCGCCCACCACCACCGCATTAAAGGATCTCATGACGCCACCTTCGGCCGGCCGAGTTGACGCTCAACGCACATGCCTTCGGCGACCGGGACCAGACAGGTCTGGGTTGACGACGCACCGTCGACGATTGCCAGGCAGTCGAAGCACACGCCCATCATGCAAAACGGTGCACGCGAACTGCCGTGAACGGGCGTGTGGCGGCAGCTGGGATCCGCCTGACGCATCATCACGGATGCCACCGTTTCACCGCGCTCGGCAGTGACTGACTTCCCATCAATGGAGAGCGTCAGCGGTGGTGTGCTGGGGGGACTGATTTTTCGAAACATTGAATCGCTCGAGAGGAAAGGCATTGAGAGTCTGGAGATGACGGCCGCTGGCCAGTGCCTGCGCGTAGGGGCCAGCGTGGAATGACGCGAGCGTCACCCCAGAGTGGCAAGTTGCGATCTCCGCGCCTGGGTACATCTGGGAGCTGGCATAGACGGGGTACCCATCCGGCGTCATCACTCGCAGGCAGGACCATTGGCGCACCAGGCGCGCTTTGCCCAATTCAGGGAGGATGCGAAGTGCTTTTCGGGTCATCCTCACAGCTGCGGCGGAAGTGGTACTTAGGTCATACCCCACGTCCTCCTGAGTCACGCCGATCATCACTGTGCCCTCGCCGGTTTGACGCAGCCCGCTTGCGGGTACAGGCAGGACAGGCGCCAGGCGCTCGGTCACGAGGATCTGTCCTCGCTCGGGATGCAAGGGGACGTCCAGTCCGATCATTCTCCCGAGCGCCACCGACCCAAGGCCGGCAGCGATCACGACACGTTCGGCTCGGGCCGTTTGCTCACTGGTCTTAACCTCAAAGCCGCCGCCTGCCAAGGGCTTGATCGAGGTCACAGGGTGCCCGTTGCGCACCATGCCGCCCCGGCGCTGGAAGGCGGCTTGGAGCGCAGCCAGGAGTCGAAGCGGGTTCGCCTGACCGTCCTGCTCCCCCAGGCTCGCGCCCACGACGTCAGGGCCGAGTCGCATCGTGGGGTAACGACGCGCCAGTTCGCTGCGATCAAGAATCCGCACGGAGGGGGCCAGTTCTGGCGTCTCAGCTTCCCAAGCATCCAGCATCTTGGCGCGAGCAGACAACTCGTCGTCGCTCAGGCAGAACTTCAGACCGGAGCCGGTTTGGTAGTCAAGTGAAATTCCCGTCTCTGCCTCCAGTCCCGCAGCAAACTCCGGCCATGCATCAGCTGCCGCCGCCGACAGCCGGTGGTACTCGGGGTAGCGGTAACCCTTTCCTTGGACCCAGACCAAGCCGAAGTTGGCCTTTGCCGCCCGGTAGTCCCTGTCGGCCCCATCGAGCATCAAGACCCGCTTGTCGTACCCGGCCAGGCCGTATGCAATGGCGGCGCCCACGATTCCGGCGCCCGCAACGATCACGTCGTATTCACGCTGCATGTTCAAAGACCTTTCTTCTTCGGGGCGATGCGCAGGCTGCGCGCGGTCCCCGCAGTGCCAGAACCACCAGGGTTCAGCAGCGCCGTCAAGTGGATCGCCTGGGGTGAATGGAAATGAGGGTTCATTGACCGAGAGGTGAGTTGCGATGGCTGCGAACCGTCTGACGTTTGCTTCAACATAGCCTTCATCATAAGCAAGATCACCTCAGGTCGCCAGGGTAAAAACCATAGTCAATGTTTTTATGCAATACCTCTTTGCTTCGATGCTAAATCATTGTTTTTATTTAACATTTTATCTAGAAAATGTCATTAAAATAGCATCTTGAAATAAAACCATGTCTAAATACTATGAGCATGAAAATCACGCTGCGCCACTTGGAGGCTTTTCGGGCGGTCATGGTGCGCAGGACCGTCACCGGTGCCGCCGAGATGCTTGGGGTGACTCAACCCGTCGTCACCCGCCTGATTGCCGACCTGGAGCAGCGCATCGCGATTGCGCTGTTTACCCGAGACAAGGGACGCCTCGCTCCAACGCCAGAGGCCACACTGCTTTTTGCCGACGTCAATCAGTCATTGATGGGGATCGAGCGGATCGCGAATGCGGCAAGCGGCATCAAGGCACTGAAGCTGGGCCACCTGGAGATCGCCGCGGCCCCCAACATGGCCTTGTCCTTCCTGCCACGCGCCATCGCCAGCTTCAGCCTGGAGCGTCCAGAGACCTTAATCACAATGCACATGCATAGCTCTTCAACCGTTCTGGATATGGTCCAGAGCGGACGCTGCCATCTGGGATTCGCCATGGTGCCCGTTCATGCGACGAGGCATGGCAATAGTGAGACCCTTGTTTCGGCCAAGATGGTTGGAGTGATTCCTGTCGGGCATCGACTGGCGACCCGCAAGGTCCTGAACCCGGAAGATTTCGAGGGAGAAAGCTTCATCTCCATGGCGCCGCTGATGGAGACACGCATGAAGATCGACTCCTTGATGCTTTCCTACGGCGTGAACAGAAGGATCAATGTCGAAACGCAAATCTCGTCAGTCGTGATCCGATTAGTCGAAGCGGGCGCAGGAATTTCTATCATCGATCCGCTGACGGCCACTGGCTACACCGGTGACCAGGTCAGGTTCATCCCCTTCAAGCCAGATATCGTGACCGATTACTCGATGGTCATCTCACCGAGAAACTCCTCGACCCTGGTTCTCAAGCCTTTCATCGACCACGCGCGGCGTGAGATCCGCAAGATGGTGCCCACGCATCTGATCGTCCGAGGTTGACGAGCCGCACTTCGTGCAATTGCGTGATTTCCAGCTTGCTGAGAGCGGCTTGGCCGTCCGGTCTTCAGGTGCTTTCTCTGGTTGACTACAGCGCGTACCGCTGCACAACGTTCATTGCGAAGACATACCGATTTACGGTCGGGAGGGGGCAGGTCAAACGGGCGAGACCATCAACAAAGTCAGCGACGACATCAGCATTTCCTCGAACGGGACCACTTACACGAGAACTGGCTCCACGGTGGTCGGTAGCGATGGGAGCTTGTTTACCAGTATGGGAGGTTCAACGAGTTCCGACGGCAGCTTCCGCATGGGAGACTTTGCGACCGGTAGAGGCGCCACTTTCGAAGATGACGACTCGAAATGGTGACTTGAACGGATTCGGAATCCTGCGGACAAATGAGGGTGAGACCTAAACAGGTCCAGACTTCCGCAACTATCCGCAGGACTTGGATGCGTCAGGTAAGGTTTAGCAGGCCTACACTTGCACGGAATTGAACCCGGGTCCGCAGCCACCACCATATGCAACGTGAGAAAGCACTCTCTCACTTTTTGAAGAACCCCGCTGAGGCCCAGTCTCTGCGGGGTTTCGCCGTTTTTAGATGTTGTCTTCGCCCTAAAGCGCCCACCTGAAAAGCACCTTGTGGGCCTATTTTTACTCTCCATTCTCCAAAACTTATGGACTTGAGAGAAGTCAGTCTACAAGTCTGAAGTCATAAAAATCAACAACTTACGGTCTCCCGAAAAGTGCCATTCTTTTTGATGCCGCGCCTAGGAGAATTGAACAATAAAAACAACTCTTCGCGTCTGGGTGCAGGAAGATGCTGGCTTGGTGGGTGTTTAAGCAGATTAAATCGCAGTGTTTGTCATAACAGGTGTAAGCAAAAAATTTATCAAGTCGGAAACTCTTTTAATTTTTTCGCCAAATGGAAGTGATCCTGCACCTCTGAAGAAAAGCCCCTTTTTCATATCTCCTTCCAATGCGTGACTCAATTGCTGATCAATGCAAAACTGACCGATGTTTGAATCGCCATCACGCAAGCCGCAATGCTGTAAGCAGTCAAACGACATATTGCATTTGTTTTTTTGATGAGCTCTTTCTTGAAGAATTGGCAATATACGCAAATACTTATCTAGCCACGGAGTCCGAACCGCTCGAGCGGGTAGTCCTGCAACACTTACAAATTCAACAATGTCCTGGGGTCTAGCTTGAGCCAAAATTTCCTTAAAGACCTGTGAGGCATCGCACTCTACAGTGACTGCAAACGCCGTTCCCAGTTGAACGCCGTTTGCGCCGATTCTCTGAAGACGCAAAATCTCAGCGTGACTATTAATGCCGCCAGCAGCGATTAGTGGTATCTGCTTTTCTATGCCTGAAACTTTGAAAAATTCAAGAATTTGAGGAATAGCAACGTCGAATTCAAAACGTGAATCGCGAAGATCGGCTACCTTTGCTGCCCCTAAATGACCGCCTGCTAGTCTGGGATTTTCAATAATGATTGCATCAGGTAAACGTCCTTTTTTTTCCCATTTCCGAACAAGAAGTTGAACACCTCGTGCATCAGAAAGAATCGGGATTAGTGCAATTTCTGGGTGATCTTTTGTTAGCTCTGGTAGATCTAATGGCAGACCTGCGCCAACAACCAGCGCATTAGCCCCACTTTCGATAGATTGCTTGATGTAGACCTCATAGGCACTTAGCGCTTTCATGATGTTGACGGCTATCCAGCCTTGGCCGTTCGAATTTAACTTGGCAGTTTTAATTTCGCGGTCAAGCCCTTCAAGGTTTGCAGCATCAATTTGAGCCCGAGCATCGGGCTCTTTATCCAAATGGCCGGTTCTCATCATCAAATCAGCATGACGGCGACGTAAGTCGACTGAGGAAATAGTACCCATGCCACCTAATTTAGCTACGGCTGAAGATAGGCCGGAAGCTGAAACACCAACGCCCATGCCTCCTTGAACTATTGGTAATAGCGTTTTACCCTTGATTTTTAGTGGCTTTAGACCTGCAGCTTCAGTTTGAGTTAACCAATAGGTTGCGTCAGAGGTCATAAGAATTCTCCTTAAGATGTTGAGTCTTCTTAATGGCTTTGCGATGCATTTGGTTCAAACTGCGGAAACAGGAGATTGTTTTCAGTATGAATGTGTTCTATAAGATCTTCAGTCAAGCGCGCAGTTCCAGCATAGAGTGCTTGCCATGTGTTGCATGCGCCGATTGGTGGTTGATGGTTAGACGTTAAATTGGCTAGTTTTTCGAGCTGCGCTCCGTGACTCACATGTTCGTGCCTCATCATGCCGATTGGGTGCACCACCATAGGGTTGAATTCTTGTTTGAGCATCGGAAACAGGATTTGCTCTTCTTTGGCCATGTGGTCCAGCAGTTCTTGCTCCATGGTTTCCAGGTGGTCGGCTAGTCCTTGAGGTACTGAGGGATGGTCGCGGTGAACGGCCTCGACGCGGCGCGCCATTCGGATTAGCTCGGGCAGTTGTTGGCGGTGTACCTCGTGGTAGCGCTGCAGGATATGGTCTATCAGCACAACGGGCGTGGGGGTCTTAGGCAGTTCGGTCTTATGCTGCAGCGACTGAATGGCTTGCAGCACCTGCTCAGTATCTAGCCCTTTGTCGGCACAAGCTTTGGCAAGGGGCTGTTGTCCGCCGCAGCAAAAGTCGAGTTTGAGCTTGAGAAAAATGGCGGTCGCACCAGGAATTTGGACAGCGATAGAGCCAATGCTTTGTTGGGACTGGATGGTTAAGGTCATAGTGCTTCCTTTAAAGATTCATTCGATGTGAATCTATTATGCGTTAAGATTCATTTGATTTGAATATTTACCATGATGAGCTTCAGGTCTTTGCCGTGCCATGCGCTGGTATCTGGACGCTAAATGAAGCCAGCTGCTGTTGGATATGTCTGGAGATTTGATATGGATTTTTCGCCATCGCCCCGAGCACGCCAGTGGCACGCACGCCTACAGGCCTTCATAGACCGCTATTTGTTGCCTTACAACGCAGCTTGGCATCAGTGCGTGAAAGACGATGTGTTTCCACCCCCATTTATCGACGACCTGAAAGCGCTGGCAAAAGAAGAAGGCTTGTGGAACATGTTTCTGCCGGACCTGAAGGCAAGCGAGCCTGGCACGGGCCTAAGCCACTTAGACTATGCTCCGCTGGCGGAAACTATGGGCCGTTTGCCTTGGGCTGCCGAGGTATTCAATTGCAACGCGCCCGACAGCGGCAATATGGAACTGCTGCACCGCTTTGCAAGTGATGCCCAAAAGCAAACCTGGCTCGCGCCCTTATTGCGCGGCGAGATCCGCTCTGCCTTTGCCATGTCCGAGCCAGATGTGGCTTCGTCTGACCCGACCAACCTGCAAACCACAATGCGCTCTGATGGCAACGACTGGGTTTTAAATGGCCGCAAATGGTTCATCACCGGTGCCGCGCATCCTCGCTGCCAACTACTGATCGTGATGTGCCGAAATGGAAATGCAGCTGAGCAGACTGCGCACCAGCAACACAGCATGGTGCTGGTGCCACTAAATACCCCTGGCGTCCAGGTAGTTCGCAACATCCCGGTGGTGCACCACCGAGCTCCCGAAGGTCACTGCGAAATCGTGTTCCGCCAAGTGCGTGTGCCCAAAGACCATTTGCTGGGCGCATGGGGGCAGGGCTTTGCTATGGCGCAAGCTCGGCTGGGTACCGGGCGGGTGCACCACTGCATGCGCACCATCGGTCAGTGCGAGCTAGCGTTGGAGCTGTCCAGCGAACGCGCGCTGGAGCGCAGTGCCTTTGGCAAGCATTTATCTGATCAATCCAATGTGCAGGACTGGTTGGCCGAGTCCCGGCTGGAGATTGATCAGGCGCGGCTATTGGTACTCAAGACCGCTTGGATGCTGGATTTTGGTAAGGCGCCTGCTTCCGAAATGCGAGCCCAAGTGTCGGCGATCAAGGTCGTGGCGGCACGGTTGCAAACTCGTGTGGTCGACCGCGCCATGCAGGTCTTTGGGGCAATGGGCTTGTCGCCCGACACGCCGCTGGCGTATTTCTGGACATGGGGCCGCGCCATGCATCTGATGGACGGCCCCGATGAAGTCCATTTGCGTACCGTAGCTCGGCACGAGCTGCAAAAAGCGCGTCAGCGCATGGGGCAAACCGCTGCCTACTTCACCACCCCCGAACAAATGTGCGCACAGCCTCACTTGTCAGCATGATGCATCGATACAGACCCTTTTTTGAAGGAGAACCTAAATGAATCACCCCGCAGAAGCCTCTCAATTGTCTGGTGCATTGCCGTTTTTATCTCCCCAGCCTATCAGCACCGACGTACTGAAGGAAAAGTACCTCAAGCACGGTGAAACTACCATCAACGAGATCTATGACCGCGTGGCCCGTGCCTTGGCCAGCGTTGAAAAACCTGAGCTGCAAGCCGAATACGAGGCCCGATTTCGTTGCAACCTGGAGGCGGGCGCCATTGGTGCGGGTCGCATCATGAACGCGGCGGGTGCAGGTATCCAGGCCACGTTGATCAACTGCTTTGTACAGCCGGTGGGCGACTGCATCCAGGGTGTGGACAACGACGGCTACCCGGGCATTTACGAAGCATTGCGCGAAGCAGCTGAAACCATGCGACGAGGCGGCGGCGTGGGCTACGACTTCTCGCGTATCCGCCCCAAGGGTGCATGCGTCAAAGGCACGGCATCCATCGCATCCGGCCCCTGCAGCTACATCAATGTGTTCGATCAGTCTTGTGCTACGGTCGAAAGCGCTGGTGCGCGGCGTGGTGCGCAAATGGGCGTACTGCGCATCGACCACCCCGATGTGCTCGAATTCATCACTGCCAAGCGCACGCCAGGCCGTTGGAACAACTTCAATGTCTCCGTGGGTGTGACCGATGCTTTCATCAGCGCTGTCCAACGAGGCACCGACTGGTCGCTCGTGCACCCGTCTGAGCCGGGGGCCGAGCAGATCCAGCAAGGCGCCCATGCCCGAGCCGATGGCCAATGGGTTTACCGTAGGGTGCCCGCCCGAGAGCTGTGGGACACCATCATGACATCGGCCTACGACTTTGCCGAACCCGGTATCTTGTTTCTAGATCGCATCCAGACTGACAACAACCTGCGTGCGGTCGAGTCAATCAACGCGACCAATCCCTGCGGCGAGCAACCCCTGCCGCCCTACGGCTGCTGCGATCTGGGCCCAATCATCCTACCGAAGTTTGTGCGCCATGCCTTCAACCATGGTGGAGAGGCCAACTTTGACTTTGAAGGGTTTGCACAAAGCGTGGCACTGCAGGTCCGTGCGCTCGACAATGTGCTGGAGCTGACGCACTGGCCGCTTCCCCAGCAACAGCAAGAGGCGCAGGCCAAGCGCCGTATTGGCGTGGGCTTTACAGGGCTGGGCGATGCGCTTGTGATGATGGGTCTGCCCTACAACTTGATCGAAGGCCGCAACATGGCCCGTCGCATTGCCGAGTGCATGCGTGATGCGGCCTATACCGCATCAGTTGCGCTGGCGAAAGAGAAGGGCGCTTTTCCTCTGTTGGATGTTCATACTTACCTAGCTGAAGGCACCTTTGCCAGCCGCTTACCCGACGCCATCAAGGCCCAGATTCAACAGCACGGTTTGCGCAACAGCCACCTGCTGTCGATCGCGCCCACTGGCACCGTGAGCTTGGCATTTGCCGACAACGCATCCAATGGTATCGAACCTGCCTTCAGTTGGAACTACACCCGGAAAAAGCGAGAAGCCGACGGCACTTTTAGCGAATACGAAGTGCAGGACCATGCTTTCCGACTGTATAAGGCCCTAGGTGGTGACGCGTCTAAGCTGCCACCAGCCTTTGTGGGCGCGTTAGAAATGAGCGCGCAAGACCACATCGCAATGATGCAGGCAGTGCAGCCTTACATCGACACCTCAATTTCCAAGACGGTTAACGTTGCCGCTGACTACCCCTACGAGGACTTTAAAAACTTGTACATGCAGGCATGGAGCGCTCGCCTCAAAGGTCTGGCCACCTACCGGCCCAACAGCATTCTGGGAGCAGTGTTAGAAGTTAAAACTGGAGAATCCGCTGTAGCAGTTCCCCACAGCTCTGCTACGTTCGCAACCTCCGCCACTATGGTGGATCCGATGCGCGCAGTCATCGAAAGCCGACCGCTTGGAGCGCTCGATGCCGTGGCCGAAAAAATTGAATACTGGACCAACGAAGGCGCAAAGTCGCTTTACTTGATTGTGTCTTTCCTCCCACTGTCGGGCTGTGAAGGCAGGGGCACAGTGGAACGAGCCATTGAATTTTTCATGCCTGTGGGCCAAAGCGGCGAATCGCAGCAGTGGATCACGTCCAGCATGCGATTACTCTCACTAGCGGCGCGAGGAGGCTTTCTGGAGCGCGCTCTGTCTGATATGCGAAAAGTGGCCTGGGATCGTGGACCAGTGCGCTGCGGCTCCAAAGTGCGCGAAGACGGATCCAGTATGCCTCTATGGCACGACTCCGAAGTCGCCGCCATTGCATGGTCCATTCAAAACATTTTGGACCTGCGATCCCATCGTCAGCACAATACCAAAGAGCAGATGCTTCCATTGGATGAAATTAAAAATCCCCCAGCTGCCGCTTCAGCCAGCGTGGCGTTGGCCGGAAAAAAATGCGCCGACTGCGGTGCGCATGCCGTTATTAAGAAAGACGGTTGCGACTACTGTACGGCGTGCGGGTTTGTTGGGGCTTGTGGGTGATGCTGAGAGTTGCCAGCATGAGCAAATTCATGCATTGGCGGATCGTTGCTTATAAAAGGCATTCATAATGCACATTTAAGGCTGACGCCTCTAAAACCAAGACTTCACAACCATGCGACTGACCCAATGGACCGATTACAGTTTGCGCGTACTAATGTATTGCGCGCAATGTGAGTCGCTGCAGACAGTGGCGACCATACAAACCATTGCTGATCAGCACGACATCTCCAAAAGCCACCTTACTAAGATTGTTATGACGCTGGCGGCCGATGGTTATTTGCTGACAAGTCGGGGGCGGGGCGGAGGCATTCGGCTAGGGCGACCTGCGTCGCAGATCGTGCTGGGTGAGGTGGTGCGCAAGACCGAAACCGACTTTCAGATGGTTGAGTGCTTTGGTGATGTGCCCAGCAGTTGCGCATTGATGCCTGCCTGCTATTTGAAACAAATTTTGGCCGAAGCGCTGGATGCGTTTTGGGCCAAACTTGATGGGGTCACTTTGGCTGATTTGATGAACACCACACAAGAGCGATTGCTCGGTTTTCAAACACTTACGTTTCAGCCCAAAGCGGTCAGAGTCAAAGCATGAAACACACTGCCTCCCTGTCGGCCAAGTTGGTGCGTATAGGCGCGGGATTGTTGGTTGTCGTGCTGATCTCGATTGGCCTGACCCTATGGGTGACTTGGAAGCTCAGCGGCGGAGCGGCTGCTTTGAACGAGGCTGGGCGCATGCGAATGCAAACATGGCGTCTGACTAGTGAGGTGCAGGCGCAGTTGCCAGTCACTGAAATTGAAAAGTTGACTCGTGAATTTGACCGGAGCATGCTGGTGCTCAAAAACGGCGATGCAACGCGACCCCTTTTTGTGCCTTGGAACGATGTCGTTCATCGGCGCTACAGCGAAGTGGAGGACTTGTGGCACAACCAGAAAAGCCTGTTCATGTCTCAACCTTCGCTGAACCATGCCAGTTTGGTGCAACACGCTAACACTTTTTTGGGGGCAATTGACAGCTTCGTCTTGTCCATCGAAGACCAGATGACTGGGTTGACGGCAATTCTCAATCTCTTCCAGTTCGTAATGATGGCACTGGCCATTGGCGGCGCAGTCATTATGCTGTACACAGGTTATATGTATGTGATCAATCCGTTGAGCCATTTGCGCGATGGGTTGCACAAGATTGAGTCGGCTAAATTTTCGGTACGAGTCGATGTGTCCTCGAACGACGAATTTGGTCAGGTGGCCTCAAGTTTTAACCGTATGGCGGCTACTTTGCAGTCTTTGTACGGCAATTTGGAAGGCCAGGTAGCTGCCAAGACGCAGCGTATTGTGGCGCAAAAGGAGCGACTTGAAGCGTTGTATGCCGTGAGCGTCTTTCTGGCGCAGACCAATGACTTGACCGAGTTGACCCAGGGCTTTGTGCAAAGGGTGCGTCGGATGATGCGAGCCGATGCGATGGCTCTGCGATGGTCGGGCGAAGATCCCAGCAAATCGCTATTGTTGGCGTCCGACGAATTTCCAGAACTCATGCAGGAAGAGGAGAAATGTCTGATGACGGGGGCTTGCGCCTGCGGTCAGCCTCAGTCGGATGCCCGCACGCGTGTGATCCCGATCATGAACAGCGATGTGGCTCCCTTGCAACACTGCTCGCGCATGGGCTATGTTGGCATGATCTCTGTGCCTGTACGCATGCATAACAAGGTACTGGGGGAGATCAATTTGTTCTACAAAAGTCAGGTCAGCCTGCCTGCCGAAGAGTTGGAATTGATGGACACACTGGCTAGTCACCTCGCCACAGCGGTCGAGGGCTTGCGCGCAGTGGTGTTAGACCGGGAGGCGGCCATATCGGGTGAGCGTGCTTTGTTGGCCCGCGAGTTACACGACTCAATTGCTCAGTCTCTGGTGTTTCTCAAGATTCAAGTGCAGCTATTGCGCACCGCTATGGCTAAAAAAGATGCCGACAAAACAACAATGATCTTGGGGGAGATCGACAGCGGACTCAAGGACAGCATTGCCGATGTGCGAGAGTTGCTGGTGCATTTTCGCACCCGAGCCCAGGCCGATGACATTGACCTAGCCGTGCGTGAGACCTTGCAAAAGTTCCAACACCAAACCGGCCTTAAGGTTAGCCGCAGGGTGATCGGAGAGAGCTTGCCCTTACCACAGGATGTGCAGATCCATGTGCTACACGTTTTGCAAGAGGCGTTGTCCAACGTTCGCAAACATGCAGGTGCTAGAGGAGTCGAGATCGAAATCCACAAAGGCGAGAGCTGGCGCTTTGTGGTCCGCGATGACGGCGCAGGTTTTGACGAAGGTGGTCAGCAGAGTGAGCTGCAGGTGGGCCTGAAAATTATGCGCGAGCGCGCCCAGCAGATTGGCGCAAAGGTGACCGTGGATTCAGCCATAGGACAAGGCACGGTGGTCACCTTGCAGGTGCCAACGCTCCAACCGTCTCCATCTAAAACCAAACCGACAGAGATCCTGTCCTCTTTAGGATGATCGAACCTATTGAGCTTTTGGTGGTCGATGACCACACCTTGTTCCGCCGGGGGCTGATGGCCCTGTTATCGCAGGACGAGCGCTTTCGCATAGTGGGAGAGGCAGGTGATGTGGGTGAGGCCTTGCGTGTGCTGGCCACAACACGGCCACATATGTTGCTGTTGGACAACCACCTGCCTGGTGTAAAGGGGGTGGATGCCATTGGATCGCTTAAAGAGTTGGCCCCTGATTTGCGCATCCTGATGCTCACCGTAAGCGAAGATGAGGACGATTTGTCCCGAGCCCTGCACAACGGGGCCGATGGTTATTTACTCAAAACCTCCGAATCGGATCAACTGTGCGAGGCACTGGTCAAGGTGCATGAAGGTCATTCGGTCATCAGTCCGACCATGCTGAACAAACTGGTGTCTGGATTGCGCCAGCCTGCTGTTACGCCTCTGGCACCTGAAAACATTCCCATCTCGGAAGACCCTTTGCAGTTGCTACACATGCTCTCGCCTCGCGAAAAAGATATCTTTATCTTGGTGGCTCAAAGCCTGAGCAACAAGCAAATTGCCCGTGATCTGGACATTGCCGAAACCACTGTGAAGATCCACATTCAGCACATCTTCAAAAAGATGATGCTGAATTCCCGGGTTCAGATCGCGATTTTCGCGGCAACAAACGGAATTGTTTGATATTCGTCAATTTTCATAGTTCCAAAGGAGGATGAAGGTCAGCTCTTCATCCTCCTTTTGCTTGAGGGTAGATAACCTTCAGATGGATACCCAAGGCTTGCTCAAAAAACCACACTCAACGCATGAGTTTGGAGAATACAAATGGCAAGTAATCTGGTTCAACAGCGCAAAGCATGGTCGGTGCTGATTGTCAGCACCCTGGCATTCACGGTTTGCTTCATGGTGTGGATGATGTTTGGTGTGATCGGCGTGCCGATCAAAAAAATGCTGAACCTGAATACCACGCAATTCGGCTTGTTGATGGCTATGCCAGTGTTGACTGGCTCGTTGGTTAGGGTGCCGCTGGGCATCTGGACCGACCGTTATGGCGGACGCATCGTCATGACGTTGCTGATGGCTTTAACGGTGCCGGCGATCTGGCTCATGTCTTACGCCACATCTTATTGGCATTTTTTGGTGATCGGCTTGTTTGTAGGTCTTGCGGGTGGATCGTTTTCAGTGGGTACGCCTTACGTGGCGCGCTGGTTTTCCAAAAATAAACAGGGCATGGCCATGGGGGTTTACGGCGCAGGCAACTCGGGCTCAGCCGTCAATAAATTTGTGGCTCCGTTGATCCTGGTGGCATTTGGCTGGACGGCCGTGCCACAGGTGTATGCGGCCATCATGGCGATCACGGTGGTGCTGTTCTGGTTGTTCAGCCATAGCGATCCGACGCACCTGGTGCAAAGTCAAGTGTCATTAAAGGACCAGATCAAGTCGCTCAAAGACCCCCGCGTACTCAAGTACTGCCAGTACTACAGCATCGTGTTTGGTGGCTACGTGGCGCTTGCTTTGTGGATGGTGCAGTACTACATCGGTGAATACAGTCTAGATATCCGCGTGGCGGCTTTGCTGGCAGCTTGCTTCTCTCTGCCCGGTGGCGTGCTGCGCGCCGTGGGTGGGGTGCTCAGCGACAAATACGGAGCGCACAACGTCACATGGTGGGTGATGTGGGTCAGCTGGATCTGCCTCTTCCTTCTGTCCTATCCGCAAACTGAATTCACTATCGCCACCGTGACTGGGCCGCAAACCTTCGTCATTGGCCTGAACGTCTATACCTTCACAGTTTTACTGTTCATCCTGGGTATAGCGTTTGCCTTCGGCAAGGCGAGCGTTTTCAAGTACATCGCCAATGACTACTCCGGCAACATTGGCGCCATCAGTGGCATCGTTGGCTTAGCTGGTGGCCTGGGTGGCTTTGTCTTACCTATCTTGTTTGGTGCGCTGGTGGACCTGACCGGCGTGCGCAGCAGCGCCTTCATGCTGATGTACGGCGTGGTCTGGGTCTCTCTCATCTGGATGTACTGGACCGAAGTGCGCCAGACCGACGTCATGGGGCCAAGGGAATTGATCGCTGCACCAGCCGAGCAGCGCACCTAAACCTTTTAAAGGAACTACAGCATGAACACATCTTCTAAGCAAACCGCAGGAAGCTCAACCGATATTGACGACTGGCGTCCCGAAGACGAAAAATTTTGGGAAAACACCGGCAAGCGCATCGCCTACCGCAACCTCTGGATCTCAGTGCCTGCTCTCTTATGCGGCTTCGCCATCTGGGGCATGTGGGGCATCATCACCGTGCAGATGCTAAACCTGGGCTTCCCGTTCAGTCAAGCCGAGCTGTTCAGCCTCACGGCCATCTCGGGCCTAGCGGGCGCGACCATGCGCATTCCCGCTTCGTTTTTGATTCGCTTGTCCGGTGGGCGTAACACCATTTTCTTGACAACCGCCATGCTGCTGGCTCCAGCCGTAGGCACGGGCATTGCCTTGCAGCACCCCGAGTGGCCCTTGTGGGTTTTCCAGCTCATGGCCTTGTGGTCGGGCGTGGGCGGCGGCAACTTCGCGAGCTCCATGTCCAACATTGGCACTTTTTTCCCTAAGCGTCTGCAGGGCACGGCGCTGGGGCTGAATGCGGGTTTGGGCAATTTTGGTGTGACTACCATGCAGATTGTGATTCCGCTGGTCATGACCGTGAGCCTGTTTGGTGACCTGGGCGGTGAACCCATGACGCTGGTGAAAGACAGCGGTTGGATTCTCGGCAAGATCACCGCAGGCACGACCACCTGGGTGCAAAACGCAGGCTTTGCCTGGGTACTGTCGCTGGTGCCTTTGTCGGTGATCTGCTTTTTCGGCATGAATAATCTGACCACCGTCTCGCCCAACATGGGCGGCACCATACCCGCCTTTTTGAAAATCATCTGGCTCTACACCTTGTCGTTCTTGCCTGCCGGGGTGGGCCTGTATTTGTACCTGCCCGCACCAAGCGGTTTGGGTATGCTCAACATGTGGCTGACCATGCCGCTCATCATCGTGAGCACATTGATGGTGATGAAGCTCACCGCCTTTGGAACCATGAAGGACAACATCGCGGCCCAGTTTTCGATTTTCAAGAACAAACACACCTGGGCCATGACGGTGCTCTACATTGTCACCTTCGGCAGCTTCATCGGCTTTTCGATGGCCTTGCCGCTGTCGATCACGGTGATCTTTGGCATCAGCCATGTGCCAGATGCCAGCGGCGTGCTGCAGCACACCCTCAAAAACCCCAACGCGCCTTCGGCCCTGACCTATGCCTGGATCGGCCCCTTTGTGGGCGCGCTGGTCCGGCCGATTGGCGGCTGGCTGTCGGATAAGACTGGCGGATCCATCGTCACGCAATGCATCTCGGCGGTGATGGTGGTGGCCTCGGGGGCGGTGGGTTATGTCATGTGGTTGGCCTACCAGTCGACCACGCCTGAGCAGTACTTTTTGATGTTCATGCTTCTGTTTGTTTTGTTGTTCACTGCCAGTGGCATTGGCAATGGCTCGACCTTTCGCAGCATCGCAGTGATTTTTGACCGCCAGCAAGCCGGCCCCGTGCTGGGCTGGACATCTGCGGTGGCTGCCTACGGCGCTTTCATCGCGCCCGTAGTGATTGGCCAGCAGATCAAGGCGGGCTCTCCCGAGGTGGCGATGTATGGCTTTGCCGTGTTTTACGCGCTGTGCCTTGGGCTCAACTGGTGGTTTTACCTGCGCGCCGGAGCGGAGATCCGCAACCCCTGAGCCCTGTCTGAAAGTTGTTGACAAGGGGCGCCAACCGCCCCGCTGAATTGGAGAAAAAGATGAGCCATTTTCTGGACCGACTGAATTACTTTTCAAACCCCAAAGAGCCTTTCTCGGGCGGGCACGGTGTGACCACCGACGAAGATCGCACTTGGGAAGACGCCTACCGCAACCGCTGGGCGCACGACAAGATTGTGCGAAGCACTCACGGTGTGAACTGTACTGGCTCGTGCTCTTGGAAAATCTATGTCAAGGGCGGCATCGTCACTTGGGAAACCCAGCAGACCGATTACCCGCGCACCCGCGCTGATTTGCCCAACCACGAGCCGCGCGGTTGTGCCCGTGGCGCTTCGTATTCTTGGTATTTATACAGCGCGAACCGTGTCAAGTACCCGATGATCCGCGCCCGTTTGCTGCAGCACTGGCGCGCCGCGCTGGCTGTAGCCAAGAGCCCGGTGGACGCCTGGGCCAGCATCGTGCAAAACGAAGACGCCCGCCGCGAGTGGCAGCAGCAGCGCGGCCTGGGCGGCTTTGTGCGCAGCACATGGGACGAAGTCAACCAACTTATTGCCAGTGCCAACGTCTATACCGCCAAACAATACGGCCCTGACCGCATCATCGGCTTTTCGCCCATTCCGGCCATGTCCATGGTCAGCTACGCCGCAGGCAGCCGTTACCTGTCGCTTATTGGCGGCGTGTGCATGAGCTTTTACGACTGGTATTGCGACTTGCCACCTGCCAGTCCGCAAGTCTGGGGCGAACAGACCGATGTGCCCGAGTCAGCAGATTGGTACAACTCGACTTACATCATCGCCTGGGGCTCCAACGTGCCGCAGACGCGCACGCCCGATGCCCACTTCTTTACCGAGGTACGCTACAAAGGGGCCAAGACCGTGGCCATCACGCCCGACTATGCCGAGATCAGCAAGCTTGCCGATTTGTGGATGCACCCCAAGCAGGGCACCGATGCAGCCATTGCTATGGCCATGGGCCATGTGATCCTGAAAGAGTTTTACTTCGACAAGCGCAGCGCCTACTTTGATGACTATGTGCGCCGCTACACCGACATGCCCAACCTGGTGCAGCTCGAAGAGCGCACCTTGCCCGATGGCCGCAAGGTCGCGGTGCCCGCCCGCTACCTGCGGGCTAGCGACTTCAACGGCAAGCTTGGCCAGGACAACAACCCCGAGTGGAAAACCGTGGCGCTGGACCAGAACGACCGCGTAGTCCTGCCTAATGGCTCCATTGGTTTCCGCTGGGGTGCTGAAGGCCGCAGTGACGCTGGCAAATGGAATCTCGATAACAAAGAGGCGCGAGGCGGCAACGAAGTCAAGCTCAAGCTGAGCCTGATGGAGGGTGAGGCAAGTGAGTACGAAGTGGGCGAGGTAGCGTTCCCGTATTTTGGCGGCATCGACACCCCCAACTTCAGTGCCAACAAACAAGCCAGCGCGGTGGACGATGTGCTGGTGCGGCATGTTCCGGTGCGACGCATCAAGCTGGGCAAGGCCGGTGAAGAGCGCTACGCCCTGGTGGCCACGGTGTTTGACCTGACGGCTGCCAACTACGGCGTAGCTCGAGGACTGCCCGGCGAAAACGCCGCCACCAGCTATGACCACGACACCCCCTACACCCCTGCCTGGCAGGAAAAGATCACCGGCGTGAAGCGCGACCAAGTGATCGCCGTAGCCCGCCAGTTTGCCGACAACGCCGACAAGACTCGTGGCAAGTCTATGGTCATCATCGGCGCGGCCATGAACCACTGGTACCACAGCGACATGAACTACCGCGGCATCATCAACATGCTGATGATGTGCGGTTGCATTGGCCAAAGCGGTGGCGGCTGGGCGCACTATGTGGGCCAGGAAAAGCTGCGTCCCCAGACCGGCTGGACCGCGCTGGCTTTTGCGCTGGACTGGGTGCGCCCACCTCGCCAGATGAACAGCACCAGCTTCTTTTATGCGCATACCGACCAGTGGCGCTACGAGCGGCTGGGCGTGGAGGAGATCCTCTCGCCGCTGGCTGACAAGTCCAAGTTTGGCGGCAGCATGATCGACTACAACGTGCGCGCCGAGCGCATGGGCTGGCTGCCCAGTGCGCCGCAGCTGCAGACCAACCCGATGCAGGTCGTCAAGGACGCACAGGCTCAGGGCATGGACCCCAAAGACTACGCGGTCAAGGCCTTGAAGGACGGCAGCCTCAAGATGAGCTGCGAAGACCCAGACCACCCGCTCAACTGGCCGCGCAACATGTTTGTTTGGCGTTCCAACATCCTGGGGTCTTCGGGCAAGGGGCACGAGTATTTCCTCAAGCATCTGCTGGGCACCTCCCACGGTGTGCAGGGCAAGGACCTGGGGGCCGAAGACGCCAAGCCGACCGAAGTGACTTGGCATGACAAAGCGCCCGAAGGCAAGCTGGACCTCTTGGTGACGCTGGACTTCCGCATGAGCACGACTTGCCTGTATTCGGACATCGTGCTGCCCACCGCCACTTGGTACGAGAAGAACGACCTCAACACCAGCGACATGCACCCCTTCATCCACCCGCTGTCCACCGCCGTGGACCCGGCCTGGCAAAGCAAGAGCGATTGGGAAATTTACAAAGGTTTCGCCAAAGCCTTCAGCGAAGTGTGTGTGGGCCATCTGGGCGTTGAAAAAGAGCTGATGCTCATGCCTTTGATGCACGACACTCCGGCCGAGCTGGCCCAGGCCTTTGATGTGAAAGAATGGAGTAAAGGCGAGTGCGAGCTGATTCCCGGTAAAACCGGGCCCCAAATCTCGGTGGTAGAGCGCGATTACCCCAACACCTACAAACGCTTCACGGCGCTGGGCCCTTTGATGGAAAAAGCGGGTAACGGTGGCAAGGGCATTGGCTGGAACACTACCGACGAAGTACACCAGCTTGGCGAGCTCAATGGCAAGGTCCGCGCGGAGGGCGTTACACAGGGCATGCCCAACATCAGCACCGATATCGATGCTTGCGAAGTGGTGCTGCAACTGGCCCCCGAGACCAACGGCCATGTGGCAGTCAAGGCATGGGAGGCGCTCAGCAAAATCACCGGGCGCGACCACACGCACCTGGCCTTGCACCGCGAAGACGAAAAAATCCGTTTCCGCGACATCCAAGCCCAGCCGCGCAAGATCATCAGTTCGCCCACCTGGTCGGGGCTGGAGAGTGAAAAGGTCTCCTACAACGCCGGTTACACCAATGTGCACGAGTACATCCCGTGGCGAACGCTCACCGGGCGTCAGCAGTTTTATCTAGACCACCCCTGGATGCAGGCATTTGGCGAAGGCATGACCAGTTACCGCCCACCCGTGGACCTGAAGACGGTGGACGAGATGATTGACCGCAGGCCCAACGGAAACAAGGAAATCTCGCTCAACTTCATCACGCCGCACCAAAAATGGGGCATCCACAGCACGTACAGCGACAACCTGCATATGCTCACGCTCAACCGGGGGGGGCCGGTGATTTGGCTCAGCGAAGACGATGCGAAAAACGCAGGCATTGTGGACAACGACTGGGTCGAACTGTTCAACAGCAACGGCGCGATTGCGGCCCGTGCCGTGGTCAGCCAGCGGGTCAATCCGGGCATGGTCATGATGTACCACGCGCAGGAAAAAACCATCAACACCCCCGGCTCGGAAATCACCGGTATTCGTGGCGGCATCCACAACTCGGTCACCCGCATCGTGACCAAGCCCACCCACATGATCGGCGGCTACGCCCAGTTCAGCTACGGCTTCAACTACTACGGAACCATTGGTACCAACCGCGATGAATTTGTCGTAGTGCGCAAGATGCGCAAGGTGGATTGGCTCGACGGTGAAGCCCCTGCCACTGTGCAGGCTTGAAGGAGAAAAAACATGAAAATTCGTGCACAAATTGCGATGGTGCTGAACCTAGACAAATGCATCGGTTGCCACACCTGCTCGGTCACCTGCAAAAACGTCTGGACCAGCCGACCCGGCGTGGAATACGCCTGGTTCAACAACGTGGAAACCAAGCCCGGCATTGGCTACCCCAAGGACTGGGAAAACCAGGATCGCTGGAACGGCGGCTGGACACGCAAGGCCGATGGTTCCATCGAGCCCAAGCAGGGCGGCAAATGGAAACTGCTCATGCGTATTTTTTCCAATCCGAACATGCCGCAGATTGACGATTACTACGAGCCCTTTACCTACGATTACGAACACCTGCAGGGTGCGCCCGAGTCCAAGGCCACGCCCACTGCGCGTCCGCGCAGCCTGATCACCGGCCAGCGCATGCAAAAGATCGAGTGGGGCCCTAACTGGGAAGAAATTCTGGGGGGCGAGTTCAGCAAGCGCAGCAAAGACGCCAACCTGGCCAATTTCGAGCAGGTGCAAAAAGACATGGTGGGTCAGTTTGAAAACACCTTCATGATGTATTTGCCTCGCCTTTGCGAGCACTGTCTGAACCCGGCGTGCGTTGCCTCGTGCCCCTCTGGCTCGATCTACAAGCGCGAGGACGACGGCATTGTGCTGATCGATCAGGACAAATGCCGTGGCTGGCGCATGTGCGTGAGCGGCTGCCCCTACAAGAAGATTTACTACAACTGGCAAAGCGGCAAGGCCGAGAAATGCATCTTCTGCTACCCGCGCATTGAAGCGGGTCAGCCCACGGTGTGCTCGGAAACCTGTGTGGGCCGCATCCGTTACCTGGGTGTGGTGCTGTATGACGCAGACCGCATCGCCGAAGCGGCCAGCACCGAAAACGAAAAAGACCTCTACCAGTCCCAGCTCGATATATTCCTGAACCCGAACGACCCCAAGGTGATCGAGCAGGCTAGGCTGGACGGCATTCCCGAGGCTTGGCTGGAGGGCGCACGCAACAGCCCGGTTTACAAAATGGCCATCGACTGGAAAGTGGCGCTGCCGCTGCACCCCGAGTACCGCACGCTGCCCATGGTCTGGTACGTGCCACCGCTATCGCCCATCACGGCGGCTGCCAACGCAGGCCATGTGGGCATGAACGGCGAGCTGCCCGATGTGTCGCAAATGCGCATTCCGGTGCAGTACCTGGCCAACCTGCTCACCGCCGGTGACACCGCACCTGTGACCCGCGCCTTGGAGCGCATGCTGGCCATGCGCACTTACCAGCGCAGCAAACAT
Source organism: Limnohabitans sp. 103DPR2 (assembly GCF_001412575.1). Taxonomy (NCBI): domain Bacteria; kingdom Pseudomonadati; phylum Pseudomonadota; class Betaproteobacteria; order Burkholderiales; family Comamonadaceae; genus Limnohabitans; species Limnohabitans sp. 103DPR2. The sequence continues at coordinate 2,748,288 of NZ_CP011834.1, forward strand.
GTGGACGGCATAGACAACCTGGCGGTGCTGGAGCAAACCGGTCTGACGGTGGCTCAGGTCGAAGAGATGTACCACGTCATGGCGATTGCCAATTACGAAGACCGCTTTGTGATCCCCAGCTCGCACCGCGAATATGCCGAGAACACTTTTGACATGCGCGGCGGTTGCGGCTTCTCGTTTGGCAACGGTTGCTCGGACGGCCAGTCCGAAGCGAGTCTGTTCGGTGGCGACAAGCGCCGCACCATCCCCATCCAGCCTGTGGTCTGAAGCGAGGTTCCTCATGAAAAACAACCGATACACCTTGCGCGCGCTGTCGCAGCTCTTGTCTTACCCGGACGCTGCACAGCGCGCACAGCTGCCCCAGCTGATGCCGGTGCTGAAAGAAGAGGACGCTTTGAGCGCAGCACGTCAGGCAGAACTGCAAACCTTGGTCACGCACTTGCAGCGCTTAGACAGCTTGGACGCCGAGTCGCGCTATGTGGAGACCTTCGACCGGGGCCGCGCCACTTGCCTGCACCTGTTCGAGCATGTGCATGGCGACTCGCGCGACCGGGGTCCGGCCATGATCGACCTAACCAAGACCTATGAACAGTCGGGCCTGTTCCTGTCGCCGGACGAGCTGCCCGACCATTTGTGCGTGGTGCTCGAGTTCGCATCGACCCAGCCCCCCGAGGTGGCCAAGTCCTTTTTGGGCGAGATGGCGCACATCCTGAACGCCATCTTCAGCGCCTTGCTCAAACGCGAGAGCCCTTATGCGGTGGTTCTGGCGGCGGTGCTGGAGCTGGCCGGGCACAAGGCCCAGGCGGTGCAGATCGTCGCCGACGAGCCACTTGACGAGAGCTGGAGCGAGCCCGAAGCCTTTGACGGTTGCAGCACACGCGGCCAGGCTCGGCCGGGCGAGGCGCAGCCCGTTCACATCGTCAGAAAAACATCCACCCAAACTCGGGGAGTTGCAGCATGAGCTACTTGGACCACTTCATCTTTGGCGTTTATCCCTACATCGCGCTGAGCGTGTTTTTGCTTGGCAGCCTGATCCGTTTTGACCGTGACCAGTACAGCTGGAAGAGTGATTCTTCGCAGCTGCTGCGCAGAGGCCAGTTGCGCTGGGGAAGTAACCTGTTCCATGTGGGCGTTCTGTTCTTGTTTGGCGGGCACAGCGTGGGCATGCTCACGCCGCACTTTGTGTACGAGTCTTTCATGAGCGCGGGCTACAAGCAGCTGCTGGCAATGGTCTCGGGCGGTGTGTTTGGCGTGCTCGGCTTTGTGGGGGTCACGCTACTCTTGCACCGCCGTTTATCGGACGACCGCATCCGGGTCAACAGCAAAACCAGCGACATCGTGCTGCTGGTCTTGCTGTGGGCGCAGTTTGCGCTGGGCCTGGCTACCATCCCGCTGTCGGCCCAGCACTTGGACGGTAGCATGATGCTCAAGCTGGCCGAATGGGCGCAGCGCATCGTCACTTTCCGTGGCGGTGCAGTAGAGCTGCTGGCCGAAGCCAGCTGGATTTTCAAGGCCCACATGTTCTTGGGCATGAGCATCTTCTTTATCTTTCCGTTCACCCGGCTGGTGCACGTCTGGAGCGGTTTTGGCACGCTGGGTTATGTGGTGCGCCCATACCAAGTGGTGCGCAGCCGCCGCGTGGGCATGACGCCACGGTCCCCGTTTGGCCGTAGCTGATCGGACGTCCACATTTTTGAAACCATGCATTGGGGCTTCATATGAACTTTGACACCTTGACAGATCAGCCGCTGGGCACCGCGGGCGCATCCGGTTCGTGCGGCAGCGGTTCTTGCGGTTGCGGCAGCGCGTCTGCATCTTCGGCTTCATCTACGGCTTCATCTACGGCTTATGAGCGCACAGCAGCATCCATGCCAGCGGCGGTGCTTGCCGCACAGTCTGAAGCGGCCAACGATGTTTCGCTGGCTGAGACGCCTTCCACGCCACCTTCCATTAACGGCATCGCCTTGCTCGCCCCCGGAGAGACCTTGTCGGCAGAACACCTGCTGGAGCGGGCGCATGCCGAACTGCTGCGCCAAGAGGCCGTGCGCTTGGGCCTGTTGCCTGCGCATGCGAGCCTGACCGCACCCGAGCTGAATGCCAACGAACAAGCCGTAATCGACCGGATGCTGGACCAGGAAGTAGTATCGCCCCAGCCCACGCCTGAAGAAGCGTTGCGCTATTACGACGCGCAAAAGGCGCAGTTCACGGTGGGGCAAGCGCGCCGTGTTCGCCATATCCTGTTTGCTGTCACGCTCGGCGTAAATGTGCCCGCGCTGGCGCAACGCGCCGAAGCGGCTTTGCTTGAGCTAAGCAACAAGTCGGCGTCGCCCGAGCGCTTTGCTCAATTGGCTGCCGAGTTGTCCAACTGCCCATCGGGGGCACAAGGCGGTGATCTGGGCTGGCTCACGCCTCAAGACTGCGCGCCTGAGTTTGCCAAGGAATTGTTCTTCCTGGCCGAGTCCAGTCTGGCATTGGGCCTGCGTCCGCGCTTGGTGCACACGCGCTTTGGCTTTCACATCGTCGATGTGCTGGAGGTGAACCCAGGGCACCTGCCTGAGTTTGCGCAGTTGCAAACTCAGATAGCCACCCGCCTGCAATGGCAGTCTCGTGCGACCGCATTGGGTCAGTACATGCGCCGATTGGGGGGCCTCGCGCAGGTGCAAGGCCTAGCGCTGGAGGGCGATGCTTCGCCCCTGGTGCAATAAATCAATAGCCATGAACGAGCATGTGTTGCCGGATTCGATCGATGAACTGCTACTGCGTTTGCAGCGCTTTCATGCGGATTATTTTCCGCTGCACCAGCAACGTTTTCAGGATCTGGTGGCGCAGGGGCAGCACCCCAAGACCTTGTTCATTGGTTGCTCGGACTCGCGCCTGGTACCCTATCTGTTGACTGGTACTGGCCCGGGTGAGTTGTTCATCGTACGCAATGTGGGCGCGTTGGTGCCGCCATACGATGGTTCGCATGGGCTGCATGGCACCATGGCGGGCATCGAATTTGCGGTGCTGGAGCTGCATGTGCGGCGCATCATCGTATGCGGGCACAGCCACTGTGGCGCGATCCGCACAGCATACGAAGGTGCTCCGGCAGAAGCCAAGGCGTTGCAAAGCTGGCTCAAACTGGCTGACGAGGCACTGCTGCCGGTGCGACCCAGCCCCGAGGCTTTGATGCGTACCGAGCAGCGTTCGGTAGTTTTGCAGCTCGAGCGCCTGATGGACTATCCCATGGTCCGGCGTGAAATCGAGGCGGGGCGCCTTACCCTGCACGGCTGGCACTATGTGATTGAAGACGGCGAGGTGCATGTGTTCGATGTACAGCGGGGTGATTTTGTGCCCGCGTCGCAGTCCTCGCACAGCGGCACCGGGCCGTTCGTACCCTATGTTGAGCAAGATGGCCAGATCATTGCAAATTGAACGTAATGGGTGTGGCCAAGGAGAAATACCTGAATGAGCGATACAGACAAACACACCGCTAATCGTATGGCTAGCCATCTGATGACTTCGCGCCAGACGGTGTTGCCCAAGCGCCTGGTGGCACCCGGGCCTGACGCGGCGGAACTGGCGCAATTGTTTCAGGCTGCTGCGGCCGCGCCCGACCATGACATGATCAACCCTTGGCGGTTTTTGATCATCCCCGAACACAAACGGGCCGATTTGGGTGATCTGTTTGCAGCCGCCTTGCTGGAGCGTGACCCGAGCGCATCGACCGAGCAGCTTGATCAAGCTCGCGACAAGGCCCTGCGGGCCCCTTTGCTGATGCTGCTGATCGTGGACGAGGCTAAGGGCTCAGCCGAAATTGACCTGAACGAGCGCGTGTTGAGCGCGGGCTGCGCGGTGCAAAACCTCATGTTGTTGGCCAACGCCATGGGCTACGGCTCGGCCCTGACGAGCGGCAAAGCGCTCAAAGCCACCTGTTTTCGGGCTGGTTTGGGGCTGGGGGCTTCTGAGCACGTTATTTGTTGTTTGAGTGTGGGCACCGTGAGTTCGCGCAAACCCTTCAAACTACGCCCTGAGGTGCAGCAGTTCACTCGAATTTGGGGAGACAGCGCATGAGCACCCCGACCAAAGCGGAAGTGGTCATAGGTGTTAGTTTGCCAGGCCTGCGTTCCCCTGGCGTGGGCTTTGAAGCACCTTTTGAAATGCTTGAAGCCTGTCATGAGCGAGTCCAGCGCATGCTGGATTTGTTGAACCGTCTGAGGAAGCATGTAGCAAAAAACGGATGCGATGCCCAAGCAGTTGATGCTGCGGTGGACGTGATGCGCTACTTTGATCTGGCTGCGCCTTTGCACCACCAGGATGAAGAACTACATATATTTCCAGCGGCAATGGCGATGTGTAACGACCATCTAGATCTGCTGATTTTGCGTCTGAGGCAAGAGCATCTTAGAATGGAAAACCTTTGGGGTGAGGTGCGTCAGGCGCTAGCGCGTGTGGCACAAGAAGACGCCAACACCAAGAGCCCCTTCAGCCAAGCGGAACTGGCCGACATGGACGCATTTATTTCAATCTACAAGGATCACATCCGGTCCGAAGAAGGTTTGGTGTTTCCAGAAGCCAGACGAGCATTGAAACCCGAACAGATGAGTGTGATTTCGAGGGAAATGATACGCCGACGGGGGGGAGAAGTAAGTGTGTGAATTGCACGGGTGTTGTTTGATTCACTAACTGGTCAGAGCTGCCTGCCGTCTAAAATTCTCAGCATGAGTCGCCAACCCGCAGAAACAAAAATTGACAAGACCGGCCTAAGGTACAAAGCCAAAGTTGGCGGTTCGCCATTTGGCGGGTCTAGCCCTACAAGCACCATGAGTTGCTACAAGTGTGGTCTGCACAAACCCCGTTCGCTTGGCACGTTCAAGCGACCTTTGAATCAGAGCATGTTCATGTGCGGCGACTGTCGTCCCGCGAAGGTTGCTTCGCAGACTTGAACGCAGTAGCCGTCACGCATTCATCGGCACTTTGAATTTCTTGAATTGGTCCTCCCAGAGAGCTGGGATGTCCCGATAAATTTCGTTGAAAGAAAAATCGGACTCAAGATCATCGTCTAGTATGCGTCTGACAAGCTCTGGGCAAAGCAGGTTCATGTTCATCATCCGACTGACATAGCCTGGATCAACCTTTTCGTCAGCGGCAATTTCACGCAGGTTTTTGAATTTCCCTGACTCCAGCATCATTTGCCATTGACGTCCACGAGCAAGTGCAGTTTGCAAGACCGTCAAATCTTGTTTCTGGGCTTGGTGACCCAACGCTGATTTCGTTCAATCAGCGTTTCCAGTGCTTGCACCTCACGGCTAAACAGGGGGGTGCGAGTAGTCACCTTCCCATCGACATAGTTGGTGACAGTCTCTTCGAGCGCTCGATTTTTTATTTCCTCAATCGCCGAACATGGTGTTACGACCGACTCAAAGGGCATTGGGAATTATGATAAAGTAATTCATCAATTACTTATCTTATGGTCGCCAACACACGAATCAAGCTCAAAAGCGAAGACCGCCAGGCAGAACTGATCCAGGCAGCCTTGAGATTGGCCGCTCAGCGCAGCCCGGCTGAAATCACCACGGGTGATCTGGCCTTGGTCATCGGCATCACCCAAGGGGGCGTATTCAAGCATTTCGACAGCAAGGAGGCCATCTGGCTGGCTGTTCTTGATTGGGTACGCCAGTCCTTGATGGAGCAGCTTGAGCAAGCAGCACAAGCACGGCAGGACAATGCCTTGCAGGCCCTGTGTGCTGTCTTCTTGGCTCACATCGATTTTGTTGTGCAGTTTCCTGGTGTTCCCCGACTTGTCTTTCAAGAGTTGCAGCATGCCAAGCCCACACCGCTCAAAAGCAGGGTGCAGCAACTGATGGCTGACTACCGGACTCTGGTGACCCAACTGCTGGCCCAGGCCCGCGAAGAGCGCTTGCTGGCAAAAGATGTGGATATTCCGTCGGCAGTGGTCCTATTTATGGGTGCAGTTCAGGGGCTGGTCATGCAGTCTCTGGTCACGGGCAATCTCCATGGACTGGCACGACAGGGCAAAGCCGTGTTCAAACTCTACGAGGCAGGCCTGTTGCCAAAACCTAAAATCTGACGAAAGAAGCGCCGATGACACTCTCCAATATCAACAAGCGGCAGGTCTTGGTCGCAACCAGTGCCGCGATCGTGATTGTGGCTCTGGGATTCGTGGCGACTCGCATGGGGCCACTTGCCCCGACTAAAGTTACAGTGACACAAGTCAAGAGCGAAAATCTGACGCCCTCGGTGTTTGGCATTGGCAGTGTGGAAGCGCGTCAAAGCTGGCTGATGGGCCCCACGGTGGCGGGTCGCGTATTGCGGGTGCATGTCGATGCGGGGCAGGCGGTCAAGGCTGGACAGTTGTTGGCAGAGATGGATCCAGTGGATTTGGACCAACGCTTGCAGGCGCAAGATGCCGCACTTGCCAAGGCGGTGAGTGTTCAAACGGCAGCACAGGCTCAATTGGCAGACGCCAAAGCCCGACGAGAGCTTGCCACCACCAATCTGAACCGGCAAAAGGAATTGGCTCGGCAGAACTTCATCAGCCCGTCAGCGCTAGAGGGGCGCGAGCAGGAGCTGCAGTCTGCGCAGGCCGCACACGAGGCCGCTCAAGCCAACTTGCAGGCGACCCGCCAGGACGCCCAACGCCTGCAGGCCGAGCGTGCAGCGGCCGTGCAGCAAAGACAGAACACCCGATTGATCGCACCGGCCGATGCGGTGGTGGTCAGCCGCGATGCTGAGGCAGGCAGCACAGTGGTGGCCGGTCAAGCCGTGATCAGGCTGGCCAATCCCGCCACCCTCTGGGTGAAGTTGCGCGTGGACCAGGCACGCTCGAGAGGGTTGGCGCTTGGTTTGCCCGCCCAGATTGTGTTGCGCTCGCAACCGCAGCAGGTGCTGACCGGTAAGGTGGAACGGCTGGAGTTGCAGGCCGATGCAGTGACCGAGGAGCGCATCGCACAAGTGACGTTTGATCAAACGCCTGCATCACTGTCGATCGGCGAGATGGCCGAGGTCACGCTCCAGTTGCAGCCAGAGGATCAGGCCTTGGCGGTACCGCAGGCCAGTGTGCAGACGCATCAGGGCCGAACGGGCGTGTGGCGTCTGAAAGACGGCGCATTGGACTTTGTTTCCGTGCAGTGGGGAGTGTCCAGTCTGGACGGCCGCGTACAGGCGCTGAGCGGACTGGCCTCTGGTGACACCGTGGTGGTGTACAGCGATAAGCCGCTGTCGACAGGAGCCCGCTTCAAGGTGGTGGACGCTCTGGTTAAAAAGGCGCAGCCATGATCAGCCTGGCGGCGCGCGACATTCAGCACAGTTGGGCCAAGTTTGTGTTCACCGGTCTGGGGCTGGGTTTGCTCATTGGCGTGACATTGACCATGGCTGGCGTGTTTCGCGGCATGGTCGACGATGCCCAAGCTTTGTTGAACAACAGCGGTGCCGACCTCTGGGTGGTTCAAAAGGACACGCAGGGACCATATGCTGAATCATCCAGTCTCAAGGACGATGTGGTGCGCAGCATTGCGGGCATGCCCGGCGTGGCCATGGCGGCCAACATCACTTACTTCACCATGCAGGTCAGGACGGTAGGAGGCAAAGAGGCGCGGACCATGGTGGTCGGGATCGAGCCGGGTTTCGCTGGCTTGCCCGGGCAGCCTGGCCATTTATTGGCTGGCCGGCATCTCACGCGCAGCCATTACGAGGCGGTGGCTGACGTCAAGACCGGACTCTCGCTGGGGGACCGGGTGGAAATCCGGCGCCACACCTACGAGGTGGTGGGCCTGACACGCCGCATGGTGTCATCTGGCGGCGACCCGATGGTCTTCATCCCGATCAAGGATGCTCAGGAAGCGCAGTTCCTCAAGGACAACGACGCCATCGTGAACGACCGTGTGCGTACAGCCGCCAATCCAGCATTCAACCGACCTGCAGTGCCGGGCCTGCTCGATGCGGTGCAGAACTTGCAGACCAGCAGCCGCAACGTCAATGCTGTGCTGGTGCGTGTGGCCAATGGATGGAGCGCTGAACGTGTGGCCGAGCCAATCCAACGTTGGAAGCACCTGACCGTGTTTACCCGTGCTGACATGGAGAACATCCTGGTGGATAAATTGATTGCCACTTCGGCCAAACAGATCGGCATGTTTTTGGCCATTCTGGCTGTGGTGAGCGCGGCGATTGTGGCCTTCATCATCTACACCATGACGCTGGGCAAGATCCGTGAGATCGCGGTGCTCAAACTGATCGGTACCCGCAACCTCACCATCGCGACGATGATCTTGCAGCAGGCGCTGGGTCTGGGTGTAATCGGCTTTGTGGTGGGCAAGGTGGCCGCGACAATTTGGGCACCGGTGTTCCCCAAGTTCGTGCTGTTGCTCACGCAGGACGCGGTGGTTGGCTTCGGTGCCACCATGCTCATTTGTGCGCTGGCCAGCACGCTGGCGATACGTGTCGCCTTGCGTGTCGATCCCGCGCAAGCCATCAGTTGAGGACCCTGAAATGATCAAGCAAACTGGTGGCATTCGCATCGAAAACCTGCGCAAGGTTTATGGCCATGGCGACACGGCGGTCGAAGCGCTGAAAAACGTCAACATGCAGGTCGCTCCTGGTGAAGTGGTCGGGCTGGTGGGGCCGTCTGGTTCCGGCAAAAGCACTTTGCTCAAATGCCTGGGGGCGATCATTGAGCCCACGTCCGGTCGCATGACACTGGGCGACGAAGTCATTTATGACGATGGCTGGAAAACGCCCGACCTGCGCGCCTTGCGACGTGACCGGATCGGCTTTGTGTTTCAGGCGCCCTATCTGATCCCGTTCCTGGACGTGACCGACAACGTAGCGCTGCTGCCCATGCTGGCAGGTGTGCCCAATGTCCAGGCGCGGCAGCGTGCACTTGAATTGCTGAATGCTCTGGATGTCGCTCACCGTGCCAAAGCCGAACCAGCGCAGCTTTCCGGTGGCGAGCAGCAACGGGTTTCAATCGCCCGGGCGCTGGCCAACAAACCGCCGGTGATTCTGGCCGACGAGCCGACCGCGCCCCTGGACAGCGAACGCGCCCTGGCCGTGGTCAGCATCCTCAATGACATGGCCCGTCAGGCGCAGACCGCCATCATCGTAGTGACCCACGACGAGAAAATTATCCCGACCTTCAAGCGGATCTACCACATCCGCGATGGCCAAACGGTCGAGGAACAAGGCGAAGGGCGTGCACTTGATTAGGTCACGTCGTCAACGCCGGAAGTACCCTCTGCACCGGTCACTGGCGCTGGGCACTGCTCCACCACGTCAATGGCCGGTTTGTGGTTTGCGGGCTGATAACTACCGTAGGATCGATGGTCCGTTCGCGCTGCGTAGCGGGCTTTTAGAATTCGAATGATGTGATCTATCCGTGTGGTCAAAATTTCTTCCTCGCATTCACGCTCTAGTACTCGCTAGCATGATTGAGTGCGAATAGAAAGTTCCCGAGTGATAAACCATGCACCACCACATACCCGAAGGGTCAAATTCATTTCGAATTTGACCTTTTTTTTTGAATCAAGGCAGTAATTTTTCACACCCTGTGCCATTGAACAAAGACCTCAATTCATGATGGACATCAGCCGGCAATGAAATAGCTTCTCGTCGCAAATGTTCAAGGCATTTAGCTTGGTAAGGAAACACGGGCTGAGCCCATGCTTGTCCATCGATGAGCGTTTCAAATTCTTCGCGTCCCTCTTGAATGGCTTTTGCATTGGCGATCAAAAATGGCACATAGACGCGCCCAATTTCTTGAATCAATTCACCTAGATGAATGCGAAGTTCAGAGCGAGGCAGCCATTGATCTCCCTGAAGACCAGACAGATCGTCTGTCCGATCAATCCAGGCTCGCAACCGGGGTGAATGCTTCGCAACAAAACGCGCCGGCGTGGGATCGACCCAAACGAGTTGCGTCAATTGACCATAGATAGCAAAGTCGCCGGCTGAAGGGCGAGTTCCCAACACAAAACCTTGACGCTCAATGATGCGGTCCATGATGCCCACCAAGCGCTCAAAGCTGGACTCAATGATGCGCGCAGTTTGATGACTCGAACCCACCACATAAAGCCTAGAAATTTGCCTTGAAGCAAAGGCTTGACTTGAAGCCCTGGCCGGTTCTTCCTCCAGGTGCAGGTTTTGCCAGAATGCCAGCAAAGGACCTGCATTGGCAGCATCTTCGGAGAAATGCCAGCGGTAGTGAAACATCGCCTTGGTGACCCACTCATCTGCAAAGTCTTCGATCAAGTTGGTCAGAAAGCGTAGCAAAGGATCGTCGGGCACGACTTTTCTGTCGTCATGCTCACGTTCCAATCGCTGAATGATGGGGGTAGAGTCAACAACCGCTTCTTTGCCATTGGCGGTAGGAAAGTAAAACGTCGGTAAAAGCTTGACCTTGGGCGCGGGGTAGTTGGCAAGCGGCTCAAAATGAGACCCCCAAATCATTCGATGGGGTATGCGGCGGTATCGAAGCAGCGCCAGCATCTTGCGGGTGTAGGGAGAGCCTGGCACACCCAGCAATTCGAGGTCTTGCATGATGCGATCTCCAAGACGGTGTTTACAAGTTTTTCAATTGCGGCTCGAAGCAGTCCAGCAAGTCTGAAGGCGCTTGAGGGGCTTTGCTTGAAATGTATTGTCGAACAAAAGGCGCAGGTCGCCAAGGGTGGGTTTCACCACTCCAAATGGCATTGGGCACAATTTGAGGTGGCTGAACTGTTTGGTCGATGAGCACCACAGCGGGTAGCAAGTCTTTGAATTTGACCTCAACCAAGGCCCAATTCCCCGTCGTGGCCGCTTGGATGACATGCGCTGTTTCGGAAGCCGGCGGACTGTAGTCTCGAATCAATTGCAGCAAAGTTAAAAGCTCAGGTGTCTGTGCATCGACAGACCTGACACGGCTGCAGTTTCGCGTCAGTTTCACCCAGTTGTCTTGGGCGATGCCAATGGCATCCACTTCTCGACCGTCCACCATCAGCAGGTAGCCGTTTTCTTTGTGCTCAACCGAAAAGTGATTGAGGAAGACACCCAAAGTGACCAGCAAGAGCACGTAAATTGAAATTCTTTGGGGCATAGCGATGGTATGGCGGGCTTCTGCAGATAAGTTTGCCATTCTGCTTGTCTGCCAATTACCTTACTGAGGTTCGTGTCTTCGGTCTTTTCTGATAATGGGTTTTTGACGAACTTTGCATCAAATGGACAGTGGACACCTGACCCAAAATGTTCTTGGCAGTGGTGATGGCTCAACTTGGCGGTGGCACCTGAAAAGGAACATCTCCATGGCGCCGTCTCAAATTGCGCGCATTTTTGGGGTCTTGGGCCTGGTGACGCTGCTGATTGGAACCGCCTTCTTTTGGGCGGGCGCCCATTACATCCTGCCTTTTTCGATGGTTGAAATTGCGGCTCTGCTCATCGCATTCATCTACAACGCCATTCATGCCAACGACTACGAGTCCTTGATTTTGTCTGACAACTTTGTTCACATCGAAAGCAAAATAGGACTTCAAATCAAACAAGTTCAGATGGCAAGGTACTTAACACGTGTGGACACTGACAGTCTCAAAAATGAACTGATTGAGTTGCGGCAAGGCCAACAATCCACGTATTTTGGTCAATTCATTCACGCCAATTTACGGCCTTTGCTGGCCCAACAAATTTCTAGCCGCATGCAATTTCCTCAAACTGTCCATCAAGCGGTGATGTCTGTCTAAGCCTTCCAGTTTCATGCTGGTGGGTGTCAGGCCATGGAAACGCACACTGCCGTTCACTGAACCCAAGACGGCATCCAAGCGCGCATCGCCAAACATTCGGCGAAAGTTGTGTTCGTAGTTGGCCATTTCAAGGTCTGGGTCCAGAGACACTTCTAGCGCCACATTCAGGGCTTGGTAAAACAGCTTGCGTTCAACGGTGTTGTCGTTGTACTGCAAGAAAGCACCCACCAACTCCTGCGCGGCATCCAGTTGTTTCAAGGCCAAGTTGATCAGCAGCTTTAGCTCCAGCACCGTCAGCTGACCCCATTCAGTGTTTTCATCAAACTCAATGCCAATGAGCGTGGCAATGTCGGCGTACTCGTCCAGCTCGTTGTTTTCCAAACGGTCTAGCAGCGCAGCCAAGCTTTTGTCGCTCAAGCGGTGCAGGTTCAAAATATCTTCACGAAACAACAAGGCTTTGTTGGTGTTGTCCCAAATCAAATCCTCGATGGGATAGATTTCAGAATACCCTGGCACCAAAATTCGGCATGCCATTGAGCCCAGTTGATCATGCACGGTGGTGTAAACCTCTTTGCCCATGCTTTGCAAGATGCCAAATAAGCTGGCGGCTTCGTCGGCATTGGCTGTGGCGCCTTGGCCTGCAAAGTTCCACTCTACAAATTCGTAATCGGGCTTAGCACTAAAGAAACGCCAAGACACAATGCCGCTAGAGTCAATGAAGTGCTCTACAAAGTTGTAGGGCTCTGTCACGGCATTGCTCTCAAAGGTGGGCGGTGGCAAATCGTTCAAGCCTTCAAAGCTGCGACCTTGAAGGAGCTCAGTCAGACTGCGCTCCAAGGCCACTTCCATGCTGGGATGTGCGCCAAAGGAGGCAAACACACCGCCTGTACGAGGGTTCATCAAAGTAACGCACATCACGGGATACACACCGCCAAGTGAGGCGTCTTTCACCAACACGGGAAAGCCTTGCGCTTCAAGGCCTTGAATGCCCGCCATGATGCTGGAATATTTGGCCAGCACTTCAGGTGGCACATCGGGCAAGCAAATTTCGCCTTCCAGAATTTCTTTCTTCACCGCGCGTTCAAAAATTTCCGACAAGCATTGCACTTGCGCTTCGGCCAAAGTGTTGCCTGCGCTCATGCCGTTACTCACAAACAGGTTCTCGACCAAGTTGGATGGGAAGTACACCACTCGCTGGTCTGATTGCCTAACGAAAGGCAGCGAACAAATACCGCGCGCCACATTGCCCGAATTGGTGTCGATCAAGTGCGAACCTTTGAGTTCGTCATCGGGGTTGTAAATGCTGAGGCAGTGCGAGTCCAAAATTTCTTTGGGCAGCGCGTCTTTCTTACCTGGCTTGAACCATTTTTCGTTGGGGTAATGCACAAACTCGGCATTGGCCATGACTTCGCCCCAATAGGCGCCTGCGAAAAAATGATTGTTGTTCAGACGTTCAATGTATTCACCTAAGGCAGAAGCCAGTGCGCTCTCTTTGGTAGCGCCTTTGCCATTGGTAAAGCACATGGGCGAATGCGCATCGCGAATGTGCAGCGACCACACATTGGGAATGATGTTACGCCACGAGGCAATTTCAATCTTGATGCCGAGGTTGGCCAAGACGCCCGACATGTTGGCAATGGTTTGCTCTAAGGGCAGGTCTTTGCCCAAAATGAAGGTGCTGCTTTGGGCATCGGGCTTGAGGCTGAGCAAGGCTTGAGCGTCTTCATCCAAGTTGGCCACTTCTTCAATGACAAATTCAGGGCCTTCTTGCACCACTTTTTTTACGGTGCAGCGCTCAATGGAATTCAGGATACCGCGGCGGTCGACTTCCGAAATGTCAGGTGGCAACTGCACCTGAATTTTGAAGATTTGCTTGTAGCGGTTTTCGGGATCAACAATGTTGTTTTGCGATAGCCGAATGTGCTCTGTGGAAATATTGCGAGTGTCGCAATACAGCTTCACAAAGTAGGCAGCGCACAAAGCAGAGGAAGCCAGAAAGTAGTCGAACGGGCCAGGTGCTGAGCCATCACCTTTGTAGCGAATGGGCTGGTCGGCGATGACCGTGAAATCATCAAACTTGGCTTCTAGGCGAAGTTTGTCGAGAAAATTGACCTTGATTTCCATGGCGAGAGAGGCGTTGGCAGCATTTGCACTTGTCTGTAAATATGAAGAACAAGAGCGAACTTTCGCCTCCACGCGGACCTTGAGTATAGGCAAAGGGGCCCTGTTGAAGGGGGGAAAAGTCCATTTAATAAGCATGCTTACTATCTTGACAGAAATTAATAAGCACAGTTATTATTTCGGCTGTGGCCTCGACTGGCCAGACAAATTTGCAATTTAGGAGCACCAGAATGCAGTTTTACAAAGACGGTTTCAGAGGCGGTAACCCCGACATCAAGCAAGCAGCCCCCAACCGCCGAAACCGAGGTGCTAACGAGCCCATGCCGGAAAAAGTCGATGTGCTGATTTCTGGCACCGGCCCTGCAGGCCTCTGCTTGGCCGCCCAACTGGCCCAGTTTCCTGACATTGACACCATGATTGTGGAGCGCATGCCCGCCAACATCATCAAGGGCAAAGCCGACGGCATCAACACGCGCACCATGGAAATGTTCCAAGCCTTTGGCTTTGCCGACAAGGTCAAGCGCGAAACTTATTGGGTCAATCAGACGGCTTTCTGGATGCCCGACCCTGCCAACCCTGCGCACATCAAGCGCGTAGGGCGCGTGCAAGACGTGGCCGATGACAGCTCGGAAATGCCCCACATCTTGATCAACCAAGCGCGTTTGCACGAGTTGTTTTTAGAAGTGATGCAAAACTCACCCTCTCGCTTGGCGCCCGACTATGGCTGGGAAGTTTTAAGCTTGACCGTAGACCCCACCACAGAAGACCACCCCGTCACGGTGGTGCTGAAAGATTCGACAGGCCTGAATTGGGGCGCCACCAAAACTGTCCGCGCCAACTATGTGGTGGGCTGCGACGGCGCACACTCTTCTGTGCGCAAAGCCATTGGCGGTGTGTTGCATGGCGATGCGGCGCACCAAGCTTGGGGCGTGATGGACATTCTGGCCAATACCGATTTTCCGGACATTCGTCAAAAGTGTTTGATCTCTTCTGCCAACGAAGGCAATATTTTGGTCTTGCCACGCGAAGGTGGCTATGTGTTCCGCATGTATGTAGAGCTCGACAAATTGCGCCCTGACGAAAAAGCAGCGCAGAAAAAATTCACGCAAGACGACATGATTGCTGCGGCCAATCGCATCATCAAGCCTTACTCACTGGACGTGAAAGAAGTGGTGTGGTGGTCAATTTATGACATTGGCCACAGCCTGACCGATAAATTTGACGATGTTGGCGATGACACTGGCCGCAACCCCCACGTGTTTGTGGCGGGTGACGCATGCCACACCCACTCCCCCAAAGCAGGTCAAGGCATGAACGTGTCGATGCAAGACACGTTCAACCTGGGATGGAAACTGATTCATGTGTTGCAGGGCCGTGCGAATCCAAGCTTGTTGCGCAGCTACTCCTATGAACGCATGACCGAAGCCAAGCGCTTGGTCGATACCGATCACAAATGGTCGCGCGTGATGTCGGCGCCCACCACACAAGCCGAACGTGATGGCACGCAAGAGCCACGCATCATTCGCCAGTTCAAGGACAACTTGGAGTTCACAGGCGGCACAGCGGTGAAGTACGACAAGTCATATCTCTTTGCCGACAGCCCGCACCAAGCGCTGGCCACCGGCGAGGAAATTGGCCGTCGCTTTCACTCAGCACCTGTGGTGCGCGTGTCCGATGCCAAGCAAATGCAATTGGGCCACGTGGCGGAAGCCGATGCGCGTTGGCGCATTTACGCGTTTGCAGGCAAGGCAGACACATCCACTGCAGGTTCGGCCATTCACAAATTGTCAGATTGGCTAGAAACCAATCCCAATTCGCCTGTACTGAAGCACACCCGCAAAGGGGAAGACATTGACGCCGTGATTGATTTCCGCGCAGTGTTTCAACAAACCTTTGACCAAATGGCTTACGAAAAGATGCCTTCTTTGCTGAAGCCCAAAACAGGCAAGCTGGGTTTGCAAGACTACGAAAAAGTCTTCTGTGTGGACCACAAAGGACTGGGCGACATCTTTGACATGCGCGGCATCAACCGTGAAAAAGGCTGCATGATTGTGGTGCGGCCTGACCAATATGTGGCGAACGTTTTACCACTCGATGCGTATGACGAGCTGTCGGCCTACTTTGCAGGCATTCTCAGTTAAGTCATTTGCAATCGCACGCTAAACTCTTCGGATGAACACAACACATCCGGAAGTAACTTCAGAGGCACCACAAGCCGTGAGCTTTTGGCAGGCTCTGAGGTTCTGGTTCAAGTTGGGCTTCATCAGCTTTGGCGGGCCAGCAGGCCAAATAGCCATCATGCACGAAGAGCTGGTGGTACGCAGGCGTTGGTTGTCGGAAAAACGCTTTCTGCACGCCCTCAACTACTGCATGGTCCTGCCCGGCCCCGAAGCTCAACAGCTGGCCACCTACATCGGCTGGTTGATGCACAAGACACGCGGTGGCATCGCTGCCGGCGCGTTGTTTGTTTTGCCTTCGCTGTTCATGATGATCGGCTTGTCTTGGCTCTATATTGCGTTTGGCCACGTCACGTGGGTGGCAGGTATGTTCTACGGTATCAAGCCTGCTGTGACGGCCATCGTGGTGCAGGCGGCGCATCGCATTGGTTCAAGAGCCTTGAAAAACAATTTTTTAATTGCCATTGCGGCTGCCAGCTTTGTGGCCATCTTTGCACTGAATGTGCCCTTCCCGATCATCGTTGTAGTTGCAGCACTTGTTGGCTTGATCGGTGGCCGCATGTCACCCGCTTCCTTCAGTGCAAGTGGTGGGCATGCCAGCACACAAGCATCCTTCGGCCCTGCGCTGATTGACGACCACACACCTACACCTTCACATGCCATGTTCACATGGAAACGCTTTCTCAAAGTTTTGCTGGCTGGGGCTGTGCTGTGGACAATGCCCATGGCTTTTCTAATGATGCAACATGGCTGGGATCACACCTTGACGCAGATGAGTTGGTTCTTCACCAAAGCTGCGCTTCTAACGTTTGGCGGTGCTTATGCGGTACTTCCCTACGTCTACCAAGGCGCAGTTGAACAATTTGGCTGGGTCACTGCAACGCAGATGATCGATGGCTTGGCCTTAGGTGAAACCACACCCGGTCCACTCATCATGGTGGTGGCCTATGTAGGATTTATCGGTGGCTATGCCAAAGCTGTATTAGGACCCGACAATTTGTTTCTAGCTGGTGCCCTTGCCGCAACACTGGTGACGTGGTTCACGTTCTTACCCTCCTTCATTTTTATTTTGGCGGGCGGCCCTTTTGTAGAAAGTACGCATAATGATTTGAAATTCACCGCACCATTGACGGCTATCACAGCCGCAGTGGTGGGTGTGATCTTGAATTTGGCCTTGTTCTTTGGTTATCACACGTTGTGGCCGCAAGGATTTGCTGGATCACTGGACATTGCTTCTGCACTCATTGCAATGGGTGCCGCCATTGCGCTTTTTAAATACAAACGCAATGTGATGCATGTCATTGGTGTTTGTGGCCTTCTTGGTATTCTCATCAAACTGTGGTTATAGGATACATCTCCAAGGCGACAGCAAACTCTCGATTCCAGCGTTAATCTCTGCCGTTTTCTCCTACAGGTATCGCATGACCAAAGAATTTGACATCGTGGTGCACGGCGCCACTGGCTTTACAGGCCGCCTCATCGCCGAGTATTTGTTAACCCGCACTGACACAGGCCTCACTTGGGCCATGGGCGGTCGCAGTTTAGACAAGCTACAAGCCGTGCGCGACGAAATTGGCGCCCCCGCTACCACGCCTTTGGTGGTGATTGAAAGCAGCGACGAAGCATCTTTGAAATCACTGATGTCTCGTACGCGTTTGGTCATCTCTGCTGTCGGCCCCTACCAACTTTATGGCAACGAATTGGTCAAAGCCTGCGCCGAATCGGGGGTGGACTATGTCGACTTGTGCGGCGAGCCTGCATGGATGCGCCACATGATTGATCAGCACCAAGCGGCCGCTGAAAAAAGTGGTGCGCGCCTGGTCTTCTCATGCGGTTTCGACTCCAGCCCCTTCGACTTGGGTGTGTTCATGGCGCAAGACGAAATGACCAAACGCTTTGGCAAACCTGCACCGCGTGTGCGCGGCCGTGTTCGCAAAATGAAGGGCACATTCTCCGGCGGTACGGCAGCCAGCTTCAAGGCCACCATGGCTGCTGCTGCCACACAGCCTGGCGTCATTGACTTGCTCAAGAACCCATTCTCACTCACGCCTGGTTTTGAAGGTCCTAAACAACCTACTGGTCACAAGCCTATGTTGGACGAAGTGATGGGCGTATGGGTTGCACCATTCATCATGGCCACCATCAACACCCGCAATGTACACCGCTCCAACTTTTTGTTGAACCATGTGTGGGGCTCCGACTTTGTGTACGACGAAATGATCGTGACGGGCCCTGGCGAAAAAGGCGAAGCCATTGCCAACGCCATTGCGCAAGACAAGAGCATGAGCGAAGACAAACTCAAACCCGGCGAAGGCCCGTCCAAAGCCGAGCGCGAAGCAGGCAGCTACGACGTGTTGTTCATTGCCACCAACGAACAAGGCCAATCGGTGCAGGTTGGCGTGAAAGGCGACCGTGACCCCGGCTACGGTAGCACCTCCAAAATGATTGCTGAGGCCGCCATCTGTTTGTTGAAAGATGCCACTGAAACCAAGGGCGGATTCTGGACGCCCGCATCAGCGATGGGGCACGCACTCATCGCACGTTTGCAGTCGCATGCGGGCCTGACATTTAGCGTGGAATAAGCGCCACACCACAAGGACTTGCGTGATGAGGTCACGCATATTCTGCTTAAGGGTTGAGTTCCATGGCCGAAGGTAAAAATCCCTTCAAGCTGTGAACGCCTGTGGCAAACAAGATGGCATTGACAGTGGCTTGGGCCGTGGCCTCAGCCGCCATCACTGTCAGCAGCATCATGTCGGCGGGACCAGTTTCTGCGCAAGTGGCCATGGCGAACAAGGTGTCGCCATCCAAGGTGGTGTGGGCTGGCCTGATGCTTCGGGCAAAGCCGTCGTGGGCACTCATGGCCAAACGCTTGGCTTGGGCTTTGGTCAACGTGGCATTGGTGGCCACGATGCCAATGCTGGTGTTGGTGCCGGGCATGGGCGTGGCGGCTGTTTGACCCGCCAACAAGGCTTGCTGCGTGTTCAACAAACGGGTGCCATCTGCAGTTCTAGCGCCTGCCAATACTTGTCCTGTTGCAGGATCGATCACATCGCCCACCGCATTGCAGGCCACCATGGCACCCACTTGCCAAGGCCCCACCCGCACCAGCGCATGACCGATGCCGCCTTTCATGGCACGCTGTAATCCAAACAACTTTCCCACTGCTGCGCCCGCGCCCGCGCCCACATTGCCCGACATGGGCGGCACCATGGAACGCATGGCGCTGGCTGTCAAAGGTTTTTGATACAGGGCGTCTTCACAAGCGGCATAGCCTGCCGCCGCATCAGGTCGAATTTTGGCGTTGTCACCTTCGCGCACCATGGGCAAATCGAACAACACCGCAGCCGGCACAATGGGCACACAGCCATGACCCGTTTGAAAGCCCATGTTGCGCTCATCTAGCCAGCGCATGACACCACTGGCTGCGTCCAAACCAAAGGCACTGCCGCCCGACAGCAAGACCGCATGCACTTTGTCGACCAGGTTGCTGGGGTCGAGTAAATCGGTTTCGCGGGTGCCGGGGGCCGCACCGCGCACATCCACGCCCCCTACGGCACCTTGCGGCGCAAGAACCACGGAACAACCCGTTAAGCGCTGGCCAGAGGTAAAGTGGCCAATGTGCAGTCCAGCAATGTCTGCAATGCTGCCGTAATGCGGGTTGGCTCTTTCACTCAAACGGGTGATTACAATGTTCTGAGATGTCATTTGAAACCCTTTTATCAATGCCCCTGTTCTTGCTTGCCGACACGGCAAATGAAACACAGACTCTGAAGACACAAGGATAACGCGTGTCGTCATTTGTGCTCCAACGCTTGCTCAGTTTTTTCGTCACGTTGGCGGTTACCTCGGTCGTGGTGTTCGGGGTGCTGGAATGGTTGCCCGGCAATGCGGCACAGGTCATTTTGGGCGAAACAGCCACCCCCGAATCTTTGGCGGCAATGGAAGAAAAGTTGGGATTGAACCAACCCGCCCTCAACCGCTATCTGCAATGGACAGGCGGTTTGCTGCAAGGCCAATCAGGCATCAGCATTTCCTACGACACACCCACCGCCGTGCTCATGATGGAGCGCATGCACGTCACTTTGCCCTTGGCCGTCATGGCCATGAGCCTCACGGTACTGATGGCTTTGTGCCTGGGACTTTATGCCGCCTCCAAACAAAACACCGCGGGTGATGTAGGCGTGATGACCCTCAGCCAAATCGGTTTGGCTTTGCCCAATTTTTGGTTGGCCATTTTGCTCATCTTGCTGTTTGCGGTGCAATTGCAATGGGTCAGTGCTGGCGGATTTCCGGGATGGTCGGAAGAAGATGGCGGAGGTTTGTGGGCTGGATTTTCTGCGTTGATTTTGCCCGCCATGGCGCTGGCCGCTGTGCAAACTGCCATTTTGACGCGCGTCACACGCTCGGCCGTGATTGAGGCCATGTCGGAAGACTATGTGCGCACCGCCCGTGCCAAAGGCTTGTCCAAGCAGCAAGTACTGTGGGGCCACGTGCTGCGCAACGCCATGATTCCGGTGGTCACCGTGATGGGTTTGCAATTTGGCAACCTGATCACCAGCGCCATCGTGATTGAAAACGTGTTTGTGTTGCCAGGTATTGGCCGCTTGATTTTTCAAGCCATTGCCAACCGCGATTTGATTGTGGTGCGCGATGTGGTCATGCTGCTATCGGCCATGGTCATCTTGATCAATTTTTTAATTGACTTGTTGTATGCCTGGATTGATCCGCGTTTGAAGTCAGGCGGGGCTGACGCATGAAGCGTGCATTCAAGCATCCCAGCTTTGTGGCAGGCGCCATTTTGGTCACGCTCTTGGTGACGAGCGCCATCGTTTCTTTGTTCTGGTCGCCCTACCCGGTGGGCGACATCGACATTCCCAACAAATTGGCCAAAGCCAGCGCGCAGCATTGGTTTGGCACAGACAGCTTAGGCCGCGACATCGCTTCGCTGTTGTTGGTGGGCAGTCAAAACTCTTTGTTGGTGGGTTTCATCGCCGTGGGCATTGGCCTGGGTTTTGGCGTTCCACTGGGCCTTTTGGCCTCTGCCAAACGCGGCTGGACTGAAGAAGTGGTGATGCGCGCTGCCGACTTTACGTTTGCATTTCCCGCCTTGCTCTCGGCCATTTTGCTCACGTCCATTTACGGCCCAGGCTTGGTGGTCAGCATCACAGCCATCGGCATCTTCAACATTCCAGTGTTTGCACGCATCACGCGCGGTGCTGCCAACGCAGTGTGGTCACGCGACTACACCTTGGCCGCTAGAGCCGCCGGCAAAACCAAATGGGCCATCACGTGGGAGCATGTGCTGCCCAATGTGGCCAGCGTGCTGATTGTGCAAGCCACGGTGCAATTTGCCATCGCCATCTTGGCCGAAGCTGCTTTGTCTTATTTGGGTTTGGGCACGCAGCCCCCCAATCCCAGCTGGGGTCGCATGCTGAACGAAGCGCAATCGCAAATGTTCCAAGCCCCCATGTTGGCGGTGTACCCAGGCGTAGCCATTGCCTTGGCCGTGTTGGGTCTGAACTTGATGGGCGACGGTCTGCGTGACCTGCTCGATCCACGTTTGTCGAGGGCGCGATAAGCCATTCACATGAACATGTCTCGCAACGCCCCCCCTTTGCTGTCTGTCCGCGATTTGCGCGTGGCCCTGCAAACCTCGCATGGCCATGTCGAAGCTTTGCGCGGTGTAAATTTTGAAATGCAAAGGGGCGACACGCTCGGTTTGATTGGCGAGAGCGGCTGCGGAAAATCGCTCACCGCACTGGCTGTGATGGGCTTGCTGCCAGAGCGCGCCAAAGTTTCGGGCGCCATCCATTTGAATGGCACCGACCTCACACAACTTAACGAAGCCGACTTGTGCGAAATGCGCGGTGCGCGCATGGCCATGATTTTTCAAGAGCCCATGACGGCGCTCAATCCGCTGCATCCCATTTGGAAGCAAATTGCCGAGCCCCTTCAATTGCACCAGGGCATGGACTTAAGCCGCGCGAAAGCACGTGCCCTTGAATTGCTAGAACGTGTGCAATTGCCACGCGCCAAAGAGCGGCTCGACGCTTACCCGCACCAACTCTCGGGCGGTCAGCGGCAACGCGTGATGATTTCCATTGCACTCGCATGCCAACCCGATATCTTGATTGCCGACGAACCCACCACAGCACTCGATGTCACAGTGCAAAAAGAAGTGCTGAATTTGATTCGCCAACTGGTGGCTGAAGACGGTATGGGCTTGCTGTTGATCAGCCACGATTTAGGCCTCATGCGTGATCAGGTGGACCGTGTCATGGTGATGTATGGCGGTGCGGTGGTTGAAAGCGCCAGCACGGAGGCTCTGTTTGAAAAACGTGCGCATCCCTACACGCAGGGGCTGTTTGCAGCACGTCCGCAGCTGGGCTTAAAACGCGGCACAAGGCTTCAAACCATTCCAGGCAATGTGCCTGATATTTTCAATTGGCCGCAAGGCTGTGCATTTGCAGACCGTTGCCCTTATGTGCAAACCAACTGCCGCCAGTCATTGCCGCAGCTTGAACAGGTCCCCAACCCAAAGCAAGCAGAAGGTTTGCCTGCTGCGGCTGAACACTGGGTGCGCTGCCCCCAATGGCAACACTTGGAGGTGGCCGCATGAGCAACCCGTCATCCGTGTTGTTAGACGTTCAACACGTCAGCCAACAATACGCATTGCCCAAACCCTCTTTGTTTGCCAAAGCGGGCCACATTCAAGCCTTGAGCGATGTGAGTTTTCAACTCCAGGCTGGCCAAAGTTTGGGCATTGTGGGCGAGTCGGGTTCTGGCAAATCGACGCTGGCCCGTTTGGTGATGGCCTTGGAAAAACCAACGCAGGGCAAGGTGGTCTTCAAAGGGCAAGATCTGAACGCCTTGAGTGCCGATCAATTGCGCGCAGCGCGCAGTGATTTTCAAATGGTCTTTCAAGACCCCTATGGCTCGCTCGATCCACGTCAAAAGGTTTTGCGCATTGTGTCCGAGCCGCTGCACAGCACCTTGAACAGCGGCTCAGGGAAATCACTGAGCTCGCAAGATTTGAAAGACCGGGCGGCGCAAGCACTGACCGAAGTGGGTTTGCGTGCCTCTGACCTCGACAAATACCCCCATGAATTCTCGGGCGGCCAGCGTCAACGCATTGCCATTGCCCGGGCACTCATCACCAGGCCCTCTTTGATTGTGGCCGACGAACCGGTCAGCGCCTTGGACGTGTCCGTGCAAGCCCAGGTTTTGAACCTCATGATGGACCTGCAAGACCGGCTTGGTTTGAGTTACCTGTTTGTCAGCCATGATCTTGCGGTTGTGAACCTGATGTGCGACGATGTGCTCGTTTTGCAGCACGGTCACGTGGTGGAAGCAGGTGCATCCGAAGCCATCTTTCAACATGCACAGCATCCCTACACGCAAGCATTGCTTGCGGCCATCCCTGGCCATGCCGCATCCGCCCATTTGCATTCCGCCTAATTTTTGATGAAGGAGTTTTTCATGACACAAGCACCTCGTTCAACGCGTCGTCAGTTGGGCCAATTTGGCCTGGCCCTGATTGCTACGGCCAGCATGGTTCTCGTCCACCCTGCGGCACAGGCCCAGTCCAAAAAAGACAGCGCCGTGATTGGCATGATTTTGGAGCCCACCAGCCTTGACCCCACCACTGCGCCTGCTGCGGCCATTGGTGAAGTGGTGCACTACAACATCTTGGAAGGCCTCACCAAAATCAATGTCGACGGTTCTGTCACACCTTTGTTGGCCGAAAGTTGGACCATGGACGCCGACGGCAAAGCCTTCACCTTCAAATTGCGCAAAGGCGTCAAGTTTCAAGACGGCTCACCCTTTGATTCATCGGCTGTGAAATTCAGCTTCGAACGCGCCAAAGGCGAGAAGAGCACCAACAAAGCCAAAGGCGCCGTGTTCAACAACATTGCCCACATTTCAACGCCCGATGCCCACACCGTGGTCTTGGTGCTCACCAACCCCGATGGCAATTTCTTGTTCCGCATGGGCGAGAATACTGCCGTCATCTTGCACCCCAACTCAGCCGATGCGGCGGCCACCAAGCCCATCGGCACTGGCCCTTACAAATTGGACAACTGGGCCAAGGGCACTGCTGTGACTTTGACCAAGTGGGATGGCTACCGCGATGCGGCCAACGTCAAACTCAAAAAAGTCACCTTCCGTTTCATCAACGATTCGTCTGCACAAGTGGCTGCTTTGTTGGCCGGTGACATCGATGGCATGCCCCGCTTCCAATCGCCCCAAAGTTTGAAGCAGTTCCAAACCGACAAGCGCTTTGTGGTCGAGTTGGGCAGCACGGCCGGCAAGGGCATCATGACCATCAACAACAAAAAGAAACCGTTTGATGATGTGCGTGTTCGTCGCGCCTTGTCACATGCCATCGATAAAAAAGCCTTCATTGATGGCGTGTTCGAAGGCTTGGCCAAACCCATTGGCAGCCACATGGCACCCACCGATGCGGGCTATGTGGACCTGACCGGTCAGTACCCCTTTGATCCAGAAAAAGCAAAGGCTTTGCTGAAAGAAGCTGGCGTCCAAACGCCTCTGAACGTCACACTCACCCTGCCTCCCCCACCCTACGCCCGTAAAGGCGGCGAAATCTTGGCCGCCCAACTGGCCAAAGTGGGCATCGTGGCAAAAATTGAAAACGTGGAATGGGCACAGTGGCTTGGCGGCACCTTCAAAGGCAACTTTGACCTCACCGTCATCAACCACGTCGAGCCGCTCGATTACATGGCCTATGCCAACCCCAATTACTACTGGGGCTACGACAGCAAGGCCTTCCGTGACTTGGCTGCCAAGCACTCCGCCACCACAGGCGCCAAAGACCGTACCAAGTTGTTTGGCGACATGCAGCGCATGATTGCCAACGACGCTGTCAACGTCTTCTTGTTCAACGCCACCAACACCGCGGTGTACAAAAAAGGCTTGAAGGGCTTGTGGTCCAGCTCGCCTATTTTTGCCAACGACATGGCGGCTGTTTCCTGGAATTGATGCATGAAGATTTTGGTGACGGGTGGCACCGGCTACATTGGCAGCCACACTTGCGTGCAGTTGATCGACAAAGGCTGGCAACCCGTCATCTTGGATTCACTGGTCAATTCCAAAGTCAGTGTCATTGATCGAATTGAAAGCATCACTGGGCATCGCCCGCCCTTCATTCAGGGCGATGTGCGTGATGCTGACTTGCTCGGCAAGCTTCTTTTAGAACACGGCATCGAGGCTGTGATTCACTTCGCTGGTTTGAAAGCCGTTGGTGAATCTGTTGCGCAACCCCTGCGCTATTACGACAACAATGTGCACGGCAGCGTGGTGCTGATGCAAGCCATGCAACAGTGCGGCGTTAAAACGATGGTCTTTAGTTCATCGGCCACGGTCTATGGCCATTCATCTGCGCCACCTTGGAACGAACAAGTGCCCACCTCGCCAGCCAATCCGTATGGCCGAAGCAAACTCATGGTGGACCACATCATGGCCGATGTGGCTGCGGCTGACGCAACATGCGCCATGACTTCTTTACGGTATTTCAATCCAGTAGGGGCCCATCCCAGTGGGCAAATGGGCGAAGACCCGCAAGATGTTCCCAACAACCTCATGCCCTATTTGTCACAAGTGGCCGTTGGCCGCCGTGAGGCGCTCCAAATTTATGGCAAGGACTACAACACCCCAGATGGCACTGGCGTACGTGATTACATTCACGTGAACGATTTGGCAAAAGGCCATGTGGCAGCCTTGGCCTATTCGCATGAACGCCCTGGCCATCACGTGTTCAACTTGGGCAGTGGCATCGGCCACAGTGTGTTGGACATGTTGCATGCCTTTGGAAAAGCTTGTGGCCGGGATTTGCCTTACAACTTCGCGCCGCGTAGGTCGGGCGACCTCGATGCCTATTGGGCGGACCCGCAACACGCGCTCAACACGCTGGGTTGGCAAGTTGAAAAAACCATCGACGACATGTGCCAAGACACCTGGCGTTGGCAATCACAAAATCCCAACGGTTACCCTTAAAGTCAGTCTTGCGGGGCTATGTGCAATGCACTCGCAACAAAGCTTTTTTTCAAACCCGGCAAGTTGAACCTCGAATGATCAAATCGGTGCTGACCACTTCAGAGTCGGAGTGACCTTCGCTGAACACTCGCATGAGGTTTTGCACCAAGGCAGCCCCCGCCAAATCCATCGGCTGACGAATAGTGGTGAGTGGCGGGTAGGTGTGCTCGGCCATGCCAATGTCGTCATAGCCCACCACGCTCACATCTTGCGGAATGCGCAGGCCCGCTTGGGTGAAGGCGCCCATGGCGGTGATCGCCAACAAATCACTGGCTGCGAACAGCGCATCAAAGGCTAATTTCTTTTGCAAGAAAACTTTGATGTCTTCTCTGGCCTCCGCCACTGTGAAGGGGGATGGAATGTAGAGCTCTGGCGCGATGGGCACTTTGTGCGCTTGATGAGCCTGCACATAGCCCGCATAGCGTTGCTGCGTTTCTGTTGCATGTTTGTCGCCCATGAAAACAATTCGTTTGCGGCCCAGACTCAGCAAATGGTTGGCGGCCAAAAAGCCGCCGTTGAAATTGTCGCCACCCACCGTGCAATACAACTGCCTTGGCAACTGACCGCCCCACACCACGAAGGGAATTTGTCGGCGCGCCAGCTCATTGAGTTTTTCGTGTTGGTCCCACTGGCCCACCACAATCAAACCGCCCACGCGGCCTGATTCATAAAGCTGTGCCAAGTCTTCCAAGTGATCTGCTGAAATGCGGGAGAAAAGCAAATCAAAATTTTGCTTGGTCAGTTGGTCCGCCAAATGACCGAGCATGGTCATGAAGAACGGATCGGTCACATCTTGGCGAATTTGGTCTTGGTAAGGAATCACCACACCAATGGTTCGATTCTCGCCAGAGCGTAAATTTTTAGCGCTCAGGTTGATGGTGTAGCTGAGCGACTTGGCCAAGTCGGCAATGCGTTGGCGCGTTTCTTCATTGATCAGTGGGCTGCCATTGAGCGCGCGCGAGACCGTCGAGGTCGACACACCCGCCAATCGGGCAATGTCGACCATCTGAATCTTCTTGTTGTCTGCGTCTGCTTTGGCCATAAAAACTGCAATGACTCCGGTTGCTTGACCTAAGTATAAGAAATGAATGCAAACGTTTGAAAAACTTCAATCGCCATGAAATCAACATGGTTTCTAATGCACTAGCCTAGGGAAAGCACCTAAAGAAGGCCTTTTTTTCAAAAGATTCAATGACTTAGCTATGCGGAACGGGTCTCGGATGGCGGTCAGTGCCCCAATTTGAGGAAATTCCAATTGCAAACGTTTGCAATTTTTCGGAGAATCTAGGCATTCGGGATTGCCAAGAAGTATCCATTCTCGAATTTTATTGAAAATATTCAATAAATTCATACACTTAAGTAATTCAATATTTTTTCTGGAGACTTTCAATGTCCAAACGAATGAATGCAATCGTTCCCAATGCAGTTGCATTGGCCTGCGCCTTAACAGTTGCCCACATGGGCAGCGCATGGGCGCAAACAGCGCCTAACAACGACACTTTGAAGTTGGACGAATTGGTGGTGACTGGCACCGCTTCTGGCGCCAGCAAAATGAAGCAATCCAATTCCATTTCAACCGTGGGTGTGGATCAAATTTTGCAAGCACAGCCCACCAACTCTTCTGACATTCTGCGCACCATTCCTGGTGTTCGCGCTGAATCCAGCGGCGGCGGCGGTAACGCCAACGTTACCGTTCGTGGCTTGCCCATCTCTGCAGGTGGCGCACGCTATGTGCAATTCCAAGAAGACGGTCTGCCCGTTTTGCTGTTCGGCGATGTGGCCTTCGCGACACCCGACATGTTCTTGCGCGCCGATGGCAGCCTGGAGCGTTTGGAAGTGGTTCGTGGTGGCTCTGCCTCCACATTGGGCACCAACGCACCTGGCGGCATCATCAACTTCATCTCCAAAACAGGTGAAGAACCAGGCGGCTCTATGGGTGTGACCACCGGTTTGGGCTACGACGAAAAGCGTTTCGACTTTGACTACAGCGGCAAATTGGGCGAGAAGACTCGCTTCTTCGTGGGCGGTTACGCCAACATGGGCCAAGGTCCCCGCAATGCATCTGCCAACGGCGTGCAAGGTCACCAGATCAAAGCCAACATCACACAAGACGTTGACAATGGTTTTGTTCGCTTGAACTTCAAAACATTGGACGACAAGTCGCCTTTGTTCATGCCCGCACCCGTCAGCATCAAGAACGGCGTGTTGAGCGAGTTGCCTGGCATTGACCCCCGCAAAGCGACTTTCTACTCACCTTACTGGGTGCAAGATGCCACGCTGTCTAAGAACAACACCCTCGTGAACTCCAACGTGAACGATGGTTTGCGCGTGAAGAGCGATTCATTCGGTGTTGAAACCGAATTGAAATTGGCAGGTGGCTGGAAATTGAGCGAAAAGTTCCGCACTTCAGAAAACAGCGGCCGCTTCATCAGCATCTTCCCTGGCGACGATGTGGCCAACGCTGCATCTGGCAGCAAGTACGCAACTGGCCCCAAGAAAGGCCAAGCCTACACAGGCAAGTCTTTCACAGCGACCGTGTTCAACACGTCCATGGATGACATGGGTTCAACCACCAACGACGTTAAATTGAGCAAAACATTTGCGCAAGCCGATGGTTCCAAGATCACCACCACAGCTGGTTTGTTTGTGAACGTGCAAAAAGTTGCACTGACATGGAACTTCAACCAGTACTTGATGGAAGCCACAGACAACAACCCCGCGTTGTTGGCCAATTCCAAAACCAATTCTTATGGCGCCATTGATTTGGGCACCAACGTTTGGGGCGGTTGCTGCACACGTGCCATCGATGGCACCTACCGTACAACATCTCCCTACGCTGTTTTGGGTTGGGAAAAAGGTGCTTTGAGCTTGGACGGTAGCTTGCGCGCCGACCAACAAGTGGCCACAGGTTCTTACAACCAAGCTTCGAACAACCAGTTCAAGCCAGAGAACACACAAGCCATCAACTACACCAAGAACTTCAATTCTTATTCATTCGGTGGTAACTACCAGTTGGACAAAGACACTGCCTTGTTCGCACGTGTCAGCAAAGGTGCGGCCTTCAATGCAGACCGCATCATGTTCGATCCTAAGAAAATGCCTTTGGACGGTTCAGGTGTGGTGCCCATCAACGAAGTTAAACAAGTTGAAGGTGGCGTGAAATTGCGCAACGGCAACTTGAGCACATTCGTGACCTTGTTCAACGCTAAAACTGACGAGAGCAACTACGACGCAACCACACAAAAGAGCACATCCAACAAATACGATGCCTCCGGTGTGGAAGTGGAAGCCGGTTACAAAATGGGCGCGTTCCGTATCAACGGTGGCGTGACCGTGACCGATGCCAAAATTGTGGCCACCGGTTTGACACCTAACCGTCAAGCCAAAGTGGTTTACCAATTGAGCCCCTCTTATGTTTTGGGTGACGCCACAATCGGTGCCGCCATCGTTGGAACTTCTAGCTCGAAAGATGCTCAAGGTTCTGGCTATGACGTGACATTGCCTGCCTACACAGTGATCAATGCATTTGCCAACTTCAACATTGGCAAAAACGCAGTGGCATCATTGGGTGTGAACAACTTGACCAATGTTTTGGGCTACACAGAGAGCAACGACGGCCGCATGGCTGCACGTGCCATCAATGGTCGCTCCATCAAAGCAGGTCTGAAGTACAACTTCTAATCTGAGGTTTGGGCTGCCGACTTCGGTCGGCAGCCTTTTTTTTGGTTTTTTATGTCCCTTACACTGTCCCCGATGCCCACCATGTCAAGCTCAGTCTCTGTGCCAAAAGCTTCAGCTTGGCGCGTGGCATTGATGAATGCATCGCCAGATCGTGCAGACGAATTGGCAAAGCGTATTGCCCAACAACTTCCCATCCTTCAAAACCGTTTAAGTCGCACCTACGGCGAAGGGAATCAAGTCGAAGAACTGACCGAGCAATTGCTAGCAGCAGCAGTCGATATCGCACGGAAACGCTCCCAAGCACTTTGGGATTTGGATTTATCACGTCAATCACAGCCGCATTGGCACCAAAAAGGTGCTGTGGGTTACACCGCTTACGTGGATCACTTTGCAGGTAATCTGCGAGGTGTGGTGGATCGCATTGATTACTTGAAGTCACTGGGTGTGACTTACTTGCACCTGCTGCCTTTTTTCAAAGCAGCGGAAGGCCCCAACGATGGTGGCTTTGCAGTGGCCAACTTCGAAGTTGTTGAGCCGCGCTTGGGCACGCAGGCCGATCTGCAATTGTTAACGCAAGCCCTGCGAGCAGCAGGCATCAGTTTGTGCAGCGACTTTGTTTTGAACCATGTGGCACACGACCACGAATGGGCCGTCGAAGCGCGCAATGGCAATCCAGAATTTCAGAATTTTTTCTGCATGGCGCACAGCCAAGCAGAGGTCGATGGCTGGGAAAAAAACCTGCCTCAAATTTTTCCTGACACAGCGCCAGGCAATTTCACCTACCAGCCCAGTTTGAAAGCTTGGGTCTGGACCACTTTCTACCCTTACCAATGGGATTTGAACTACGCCAATCCCAAAGTGTTTTTTGAAGTGGTCAGCGCCATGATGCGCGTGGCCAACATGGGGGTTGAGGCATTCCGCTTGGACTCCACGGGCTTCTTGTGGAAACGCGAAGGCACCAACTGTCAAAACCAACCGGAAGTGCATTGGCTTTTGCAGGCCATGCGCGCGCTGATGGAAATTGCCTGCCCAGGCGTGCTCTTGAAGGCCGAGGCCATCATGCCCACGCATCAGCTGCCACCCTATTTCGGCTTGGGCGAAACGCCCGGACCCGAGTGTCACTTGGCGTATCACTCCAGCATGATGGCCGCCAGTTGGGTGGCCCTGGCAGAAGAGAATGTCAGCATTCTTCAAGCCGTCATGCAAAACACACCCGCCGTACCCCAAGGCAGTTCTTGGTTGACTTATGTGCGATGCCACGACGACATCGGCTGGAACGTCTTGCGTCCCGAAGCGCAAGCACTGGGTGATACCCACTATCAACGACTGCTAAACGCTTCGCATTTCTTTGCAGGCATTGCGCCTGGCAGTTATGCGCAAGGGGCGTCATTTCAAACCACCGACTTGCAAACTGCACACGGCACCAATGGCATGGCCTCTGCGCTGGTAGGCATGTACTCGGCCTCAACGCCTGCCGATTCCCAGCTCGCACTGGATCGCTTGCTCTTATTGCAAAGCTTGTCTTATTTCACCGGTGGCTTACCGCTTCTGTACATGGGCGATGAATTGGGCATGGGCAACACCTCCGCAGAGGTGCTTGCAGCCCGTCAAGGCCCAGATGGCCGCGAGTTGCACCGCCCCAATTGGCAAGAGGCCCTGGCGCAATTGCGCAAGCAAGAGGGCTCGGTTCAACACCGCATCTTCTCCAAGCTGCAGGCCTTTGCGCAACTGCGAAAGTCACTGACAGCCTTTCATGGTGATGTACCGGTCAATGCCATTGAGTCGAAACATCCCACCGTATTGGCATTGCAACGCGGTGCAGAATTGAAGGGCTTCTTCAATTTCTCACGCCTACCTGTTGATCAAGATGTAGGCAATGGTCAAACCCTTGCGATAAAACCCTACGGCTTTGTTTGGCTGCAAAGCAGTTCCAGCGCCACACTTCGCACATTGATTGACTGACTCGTTTGTCATTGATTGGACAACCCATGAACTTGCTGAAACCACACCTGTCGCTCTGGCAAATCTTGCAAATGAATTTTGGGTTCTTCGGAATTCAATACAGCTTTGGCTTGCAACAAGCCAACATGAGTCCCATCTATCAGTACTTGGGCGCAGATGAAGCCAGCTTGCCTTACCTGTGGCTGGCAGGGCCAATGACAGGTTTGTTGATCCAGCCTTTGATTGGCGCCATGAGCGATCGAACGCTGAGCAAATGGGGACGCCGAACACCTTACTTTTTGATTGGGGCGTTGCTGTGCAGCATTTGTTTGTTGGTCATGCCATTCAGCCCTGCACTCTGGTTTGCCGCCAGTCTGCTTTGGATTTTGGACGCTGCCAATAACGTCACGATGGAGCCTTACCGCGCTTACGTCAGCGATCGACTCAACAAAGATCAACATGCATTGGGATTTTTAACGCAAAGTGCTTTCACGGGTCTGGCGCAAACATTTGCCTACCTCACGCCTACGCTGCTGTTCTTGATGGGCATTGACAAAGACGCCGTCAACAGCAGCAACATCCCGCATCTCACCGTCATTGCGTTCATGATTGGCGCTGTGTTCTCCATCAGCACGGTGGCATGGTCCGTGAAATCAACCCCCGAATTGCCCCTGACGGAGGAGGAGATTGCGCACATCAAGTCGCAAAAGACAGGCATCCAAGCAACGCTGGCTGAAATTGTGGATGCGATTCGCAACATGCCAAGCACCATGCGCCAACTTTGGTGGATGAAGCTGTTTCAGTGGTACGCCATGATGTGCTACTGGATTTACATCGTGCCTGCTCTGGCCTTGTCGATCTTTGGCACCCGCGACCCCAATACCAGTGCCTTCAGAGATGCCAGTTTGTTGAATGGCCAAATTGGTGGTTTCTACAATTTCGTGGCCTTCATTGCTGCGTTTGCATTGATGCCCTTGATTCGCAAATGGGGCCCTAAATACATTCATGCCTTGTGCCTCAGCTTGGCAGGCATCAGCATGATGCTCTTGCCCTCGGTGCAACAAACTTGGCTGCTGTTTGTGCCCATGGTGGGTGTTGGCTTGGCTTGGGCCAGCATCATGGGCAACCCCTACATTTTGCTGGCCGGTAGCATTCCCAAAGAGCGGGCGGGTGTTTACATGGGCATCTTCAACATGTTCATCGTGTTGCCCATGATTTTCCAAATGATCACCTTGCCCTTCATCTACACACATTGGCTGGACAGCAACCCAACGAATGTCATTGTTTTTGCTGGTGTTTTGCTGTGCATTGCGGCTTTGTTAACGCTTCGAATTCAAGAAGCAGCCGTAAAAAATTCCTAAGCGGCTTTGAAGGAGAAAGGCATCATTGGCAGGCTGCTAGGGCGGCCTGCCATTTTGTCGGCCAACAAATCGGCCGATCCGGCAGCCAAGGTTAGCCCCAGGGTGCCATGCCCGATGTTGGCATACACGTTTTCGCAAACAGTTTGATCAACGATCGGACGCCCCGATGGTGTTGCAGGGCGCAGACCCGCCCAAGTTTGCACTTTGCTGTAGTCCCCTGCCTCTGGAAAATTGTCTTGTGATTGCTTGATCAAAGCCGCAATGCGAGGGGCCTCGATGTCGCGGTTTTCACGTCCCAAATCAACCATGCCAGCCACCCGCAAGCGATGTCCGAGTTTGGCAAACACAATTTTGTGATGGCTGTCTGTGATGGACACTGAGGGCGCAATGCCATGTTCACAATCGAGCGTGATAGAGAAACCTTTGAGCCCTAACAAGGGTGCGCGGGTGCCGAATTTTTGAAGCAACTCGCGGCTGCTGAGACCCGCAGCGACCACAAAAAAATCTGCTTTGAATTCTTCAACTTGCGCAGACGCATCCCCATCGTCTAGCGCAGCGCTTTGTGATTTGAGTTTCAATGCCACGCAGCGTTGACCTTCGATCACAGCATCTGTGATGCGTGTGTCGTAACGCAACTCACCGCCGCGGGACACTATCAAGCGCTCCAAGAACATGCACAGGCCGTGGCTGTCGACCACATCTTCCGAAGGTGTGTAAATGCCGCCCACCAACTTGCTTTGCATGGCCGCTAACGCAGGTTCTTTGTCAACACATTCAGCTGCTGAAAGTACATACTGCTCGCAGCCCACGTCCAAACTGCGTTGATAGTCCACTTGAGCGCTGGCCGTGGCCAAGGCTGCTGGATCGCGAAACACCACCAACTTGCCATTGGTACGGTAATCCAAACCTGCTGAGGCGGCCCAACTGGCGGGTACATCGGCCAACCACTCTCGCAAGATGCGACGAGACAAATAACCCAGACCCAGCAAATCGCGGGTGGTTTGATGGGCGCGGACCGTTGTGCAATGCGAAGCAAAACTCAAACCCCAGCGCAAAAACTCAGGCGACAAAGAGGGATGAATTCGCAAGGGGCCATCTTTTTTCAGCAACCACTTGGGTAAGTTGCTGAGCGCAGAAGGTTCGGCCAAGGGGGCCACATAGCTGTAAGAAAGTTGGGCACCATTGGCATAGCTGGTGACCAGGCCAGGTGCAGCGCTTTCTTCAATCACACTGACTTGCCAACCGTCTTGCATCAAGCGCCAAGCCGTGGACAAGCCCACAATGCCAGCACCGATGACACAGACGTGTTTAGTTTGCGGATTCATGACTTGCCATCGTACTGTTTTCCGTGTGCCAATAATTCCGGTGTGCCAATCACTTGATTCAGGTCATCAAAATTGAGCATCTGATCGCGCCAAGGCGTGGTGGTTTGGTGCGCATGCAAACTGCCGTAGTAGCCCTGCAAAGTATGGGCTACTGCGCGTGCCGTACCACCCGGAAAAATCACAATTCTGAAACCACGCTCACCCAATTCATGGGCGCTTTGAATGGGTGTTTGGCCGCCTTCCACCATGTTGGCCAGCAATGGAATGCGTTGCGCAAATTGGGCACAAGCCTGGTCCATTTGCTCGGGGGTGCGCAAAGCTTCAATGAACAATGCATCGACACCGCAAGCCAAATAGGCTTCTGCTCGTTCGAGCGCAGCCTCTAAACCTTCCACGGCCAATGCATCCGTGCGCGCCAAAATCAAGGTATTGCTGCTGTGACGTGCGTCCAGTGCTGCTTTCAACTTGCCTTGCATCTCTGACACAGGCACCACACCCTTGCCATCCAAATGACCACAGCGCTTGGGAAAGGTTTGATCTTCAATTTGAATCATTGCAGCACCCGCACGTTCAAAATCTCGCACAGTGCGCTGCGTGTTGAGGGCATTGCCAAAACCCGTATCAGCGTCCACGATCACGGGCACGCGAATGCGATCGGTGATATGCGCCAAAGTTTGTGCCACTTCGGTTGCCGTGGTGAGCCCAATGTCTGAGCGACCCAAGCGGGTGTAAGCGATGGACGCACCCGACAAATACAAGGCTTCAAAACCAGCTTGCTCTGCAATCAACGCACTGAAGGCATCATAGACACCCGGGGCCAACAAAGCCTTTTGTTGCGTCAGTCTTTGGGCCAAGTTGGCAGGGTGGGTGGCTTTGGAAGTCATCTTGTTTTCTCCGAAATGGTTTGTGCAACGGCAAGTGCCGCAATGTGGCCACCTGCAATGGCACTGAGCAGGCCGTTGCCTGATAAATAGCCCCACACCTCAGCGCCAGAAACGCCCCGTGCGGCACCACCGGCAGCATACAAATTGGGCAATGGCTCGCCATGGGGTTTCAGCACTTGGCACTGTCCATTGATGTTCAAGCCACCCTGTGTGTGAAACAAGGCACCGGTGACTTTGATGGCATGAAAGGGGGCTTCTAAGGCGCGCTTGAAAGTGCGGCCCCAAGCATCTTTTGCATTGTTTGGATTCACAGCAGACAAGGTGTTTGCTAGGGTCTCAACAGGGCACCCCACAATGGCCGCCAAAGACGCGACATCGGCAGCCGACTTCACTGCACCGGCCGCTTGCGCTGCCACAAAATCTGGAAAGTCTTGCGCAAAACGCAGCAGCTGGTTGTCGAATACATTCCATGCGACACCCTCCGGCTGATTCAAAACTTGAACAGCCGCTTCTGAGTAGCCTTGGGTCTCATCGTGAAAACGCTGACCCAAGGCGTTGATCTGCACGCCGCCCTCCATCATCAGGGCCCACGAAATGAGACTGCCTTGCGGAATGGCCCACGAGCCATGGCCTTGGTAGGCCCCCATGTCGGCCAAGGCAGCGCCCAACTGCAAGCCCCAGGCAACGGCACTCCCGTCGTTGCCCACGTGGCCGGCATACTGCGCATCTTTCATGGCGGGCAAGTGTTGCTTCACCATGTCGGCATTGCCGCCAAAACCGTTGCAAGCCAAGATGACGGCGTCGCAATTTAAGTTGCTGGTCGCGCCATCCGGTTGTGAATAGCTGAGGCTGTTGATGCGGCCCGTGTCATCGGCATGCAGCGCCGTCACTTGCGCCTGCGTTAACACGACCACACCGGCCGCATCGGCGGCTGCGCGCAAACGGGTCATCAAACCTTCGCCCGTTTTTTCAGGGACAGCATGCATGCGGTGCACGCTGTGACCAGGGTACAAAAACTGGTCCAGCAATTGCCATGGGATGTGATGATGTTTTTCTAAATCATCCATCGCAGTGCCTATGGCCTCGCTGTAGGCCTTGACCAAAACAGGCGCGGCTTGGCCATGTGCTTTGTGTTGAATGTCTTGAGCAAACAATTCAGGCGAGTCTTCAACTTTGGCAGCTTTTTGCACACGAGTTGCGGGTGCAGGCACAAAACCTGAGGA
The DNA here is from genome assembly GCF_001412575.1 of Limnohabitans sp. 103DPR2. Taxonomy (NCBI): domain Bacteria; kingdom Pseudomonadati; phylum Pseudomonadota; class Betaproteobacteria; order Burkholderiales; family Comamonadaceae; genus Limnohabitans; species Limnohabitans sp. 103DPR2. The sequence continues at coordinate 2,784,762 of NZ_CP011834.1, forward strand.
CAAGGCGGTCGATCCAGCCGGTACCGCGTCGCGCTCTAGCACCACACATTCAATGCCTTGTCGGTGCAAAGCCAATGCCGCTGTCAGGCCGCAGGCACCTGCTCCCACAATGGCCACAGGTGTGTGGATGGTTTCTTCCACGACGCTCATGCCAGGCTACTGACAAATTCACGGCAAGTTGTGACTTTGCCAATCGAGGCCAAGTCGGCCAATGAAGCTTGGTGCAAAGCATCGCTGAACGCGGCGCAAGCATCGCTCAACACCACCACGTTGTAATCGCGCAAGTGGGCGTCGCGTGCGGTACTGGCCACACCGCCGTTGGTCACAATGCCGCACACCACCACGGTTTCAATACCGGCTTTGCGCAACACCCAATCGAGTTGGGTGTTGAAAAATGCCGAGTAGGCCACTTTGCAAACCACCAAGTCCACGCAATCTTGAAGTTCTGGCACATTGGCTTGACCCACACTGCCAGGTGCAAAGTCGCCTTTGCGCAAGAAGGGTCGCTTTTCCAGCAAATGAGGTGACACCATCGGTTCACCTTTGGCATCGGGCCACAAGGTAAATTGGCTGGCCGCCACATAGCCCCCCTGAGCCTTCAAGGCTTTAGCAACAGGTGCAACACGGGCAGGCAACAACAAGGCTTCTGCACTGACGGTATTGCCACGCGCATAAGCGCCTTGGGGCGACAAAAAGTCGTTTTGCAAATCCACAATGATCAAGGCTGTGCGTGCCGCTGCGATTTTTGAGTGCTGGGTCATGACAAAACTTTCTTCATGGAAGCGTGCGCTGAATTCAAACTTGTGCGGTGACCAGCAGATTGCCCATGTCATCCACTTTGGCTTCAAAGCCTGGCTCCAACCACACGGTGGTGTCGGCCTGTTCCAAAATGGCCGGGCCATTTACCTTGGCGCCAATCGGCAATTCCAAACGGGCATAGCGCTGGGCATCCCACCACTGTCCTTGGTGATACACGCGCTGCACACCCAAAGGCTGCGTGCTACCGGCACCCACAGGCGCTAACACTGACAAGTCAAATTTGGGGCGACGGCCAATGCGGGCATAGCGCAAGTTCATGACGCGAATCACGGGGCCTTCAAGCACACGGCCAAAGGCGTTTTGATACGCTTCAGTGAACGCTTGGCGCAAACCCTCGGCTGACAACTGCGAACGTTGCACGTTCACTTGCAGTGTGTGGGTTTGGCCGGTAAACAGCATGTCGAGCGCAATGTTTTCATCTACCGCGACAAAGCGCACCCCCGCAGAATCAAGGCGAGCTTGGCAAGCCTCTGCCAATTGGTCGATGCGCGCCAGCACCTCTGTGAAGTTCACATCACTCAAAGCTTGGTTCAAAGTTTGCACGGCGTCATGGCGCATGTCGGCCATCACACAACCCAAGGCTGAAGTCACGCCGGGGTAACGTGGCACGATACCGGTGGCCACGCCCACTTCTCGCATCATGGCGCACACATGCAAGCCACCACCGCCACCAAAGGGCATATAAGCAAATTGACGGGGGTCGTGACCTTTTTCAATCGACACCACGCGCACAGCACCGGCCATCTTGGCATTGGCAACCGTCAAAATGGCTTCGGCTGCTTCCAAAGTGCTGAGACCCAAAGGCTCTGCCACATGCTTTTGAATGGCCTGCTCCGACAGGTCCGCACGCAAGGCTTGCAACAAGCCACCACCCAAAGGACGGTCGGCAGCGATGCGGCCCAAGAACACATTGGCATCGGTCACGGTAGGCCGTGTGTTGCCACGGTCGTAGCAAGCCGGGCCTGGCACACTGCCGGCCGACTCGGGACCTACTTGCAACATGCCACTGGCATCTACAGAAGCAATGGAGCCACCGCCTGCGCCAATGGTTTCAATTTGAATCATGGGGGAGCGCACCACCAAGCCAAACTCAATGGACGTCTGCGCTGCCAAGGCTGCCTCGCCTTGCGCCACCAAGGACACATCAAACGAAGTGCCACCCATGTCGCCGGTCATCACATTGGGGTAACCGGCTGCGCGCGCAATGGCCGCACAGGCCATGACACCTGCTGCAGGGCCTGACAAGGCTGTGCGAACCGGAACATCACACGCAGTTTGACGCGACATCACGCCGCCATTGCTTTGCACAATCAGCAATTCGCCTTCAAAGCCTTGACCGCGCAAATCAGATTCCAAACGCGTCAAATAACTGCCCACCACGGGCTGTAAAGCCGCATTCAAGGTGGCTGTAGAGCAGCGCTCAAACTCGCGAATTTCGGGCAAGACTTCGCTGGCCGCGGTCACGTGAGGGTTGGGCCACATGGCGCGCACGGCCGCCACGGCGGCTTGTTCATTGGCCATGTTGGCATAGGCATTGATGAAGAATACGCACACCGCTTCGCAACCAGCGTCCAGCAAAGCTTGCGCTTGGGCTTTCACTTGATCGATGTCGACAGGCGTGTGGATTTGACCATCGGCCAACACGCGCTCGTCCACTTCCAAACGCAAAGCACGTGGGACGATGGGCGTGAAGCTGCCGCGCAAACCCCAAGTTTGAGGCCGATCACGGCGTCGCATTTCCAACACATCACGGAAACCGCGTGTGGTGATGATGCCGGTGCGGGCTACTTTGCGCTCTAACAATGCATTGGTGCCCACGGTGGTGCCATGCACAATGCTGGCCACACCTGACGCAGAACCATCTTCTGAAATTTTCTGAATGCCATTCATGAAACCACGCGCTTCTTCGCCGCGTGTTGAAGGCACTTTCACAATGCGTGCGGTTCCGGTTTGCTCATCGAGCACAAACAAATCGGTGAACGTACCGCCCACGTCCACACCGACCACCCAGCGTTTCTGGCTCATGATTTTTCCTTTGAAACGTAGGCTTCTTCAATGTCTTTGGCGCGCGCTTCGGCGCTGCGATCGCTAGGCTTGCCCCAACCGCCGCCACCGGGTGTTTGCAAACGCACGCGCTCGCCTTTCTTCAAACGAATCCCCAACATCTTGGAGACCATGGGCGGCGTTTTCCACACGCCCTCATTTTCGTACTCAAACACATTGGGCAAGGCAGGCTGTCCACCCGCAATGCCTTTGGGCGAGGCTTTACCACGTTCACCAAAAATAAAGGCTTCTGCCGATTCTTCCAGCAGTTCAATTTCGTAGACGGCACCCAAGCCACCTCGGTGTTGCCCATCGCCACCGGAGTTGGCACGCAAGGCCCATTGCGTAAAGCGCACAGGGTAAGCCGCTTCCAAAATTTCCAAAGGCGGAATGGTGGCTGTCGAAATGGGTGCATTGCTGTGCGACAAACCATCGGCATCTGAATGACCGCCATGGCCGCCGCCAAAGAAACTGAACATCACCCAGCGTTGGCCTTTGCGTTTTTCATCGGTGCGGTGGCCCGCAATCGACAACGCATTGATGGTGCCGTAAGCGTGTGCCACAGCACGTTTGGGATCGGCCAGTGCTGTGGCACTGAAGATCACATCGATCATGCGCAAGATGGTTTCGGTGTAACCACCCACGGGACGTGGACGCTCTGCACTGATCACCAAGCGATCGGGAATGATGAAATCGACGGCATCAAGCACACCCGCATTGGCGGGTACATCCGGAAATACGTGCTTCAAGGCCACATAACAAGCCGCTACGGCAGTCGCTTTGGAAATGTTCACAGGGCCGGCACACTGCGCAGACGTGCGAGAAAAATCCAAGGTCAAACGATCACCCTTGACAGTCATGTCCAAGGCAATGGTGAGTGGTGTGTCGACCACACCGTCGTTGTCCAGCAGGTCTTCGAAGCTGTAGCAACCGTCGGGCAAGCTGGCAATGTGCGAGCGCATCAAGCGCACTGCGCGTGAGCGCAACTCCACCATGGCTTGCGCCACTTTGGCGTCGCCATATTCATCGAGCAAACCATTCAAGCGCTTGGCACCCAACTCCAGCGCTGCGAGTTGACCATTCAGGTCGCCCCAGAGGCTGTCGGGCAAACGGGTGTTGGCGCGCAGAATGGCCAATACATCTTCATCCAACACACCAGCCCGCAAAATGCGAACGGGCGGAATTTGCACCGCCTCTTGCCAGCACTCGGTGGCTGCAGGGTTGTAGTTGCCCGGTACAGCGCCGCCCACATCGTGCCAATGCGCCGCTGAAGCCAAGAAGCAAAACAATTGGCCATTTCGGAAAAACGGACGAACCAATTTGAAGTCATTGGCGTGGGTGCCACCTTCATACGGATCGTTGAACAACCAAATGTCGCCGTCTTGCATGCCACCGCGCGTGGCAGCAGCTTTGGCCGCAGCGCGCACTGCAAAGGCCATCGCCCCCACAAACACGGGCAGGCCAGATTTGCCTTGAACCAGTGTGTCGCCAGACACGCCATCATAAATACCGTGACACGCATCATGCGCTTCCGCAATGATAGGGTTGAAGGCGCTGCGGTACAACGTGGCGTCCATCTCGTCGGCCACTTGTTCTAAACGACCTTTCAATACCGCCAAGGTGACGGGATCAAGGGCCGTTGAATTGGAAAGCTTTCGCTCACTCATTGGATTTCCATTCATTGCGAAAAATTCAGGAGGACAGATGGGCGCTCAATGGCGGCTGAGACTTCAAGGTCATGCGCTGTTTCAACACATTGACCAAGCCGCCCGCCTTCACCATGTCCATCAAAAAGGAAGGCACAGGCGCACAAGCCAACAAGCGCCCTGAAGAGGTCAGTACTTGAGGTGTTGTGCCTTCGTAGGTCAATTGCACGTGTTCGTTTTCTTGCAAACTGTCGGCCTCTGGGCATGTCAACAGCAAGAGACCTAAGTTGAAAGCGTTTCTGAAAAACAAGCCACTGTAAGAAGGGGCAATGACGGCCGCAAGACCCAAGTATTTCAATGCGCCTGCCGCTTGTTCTCTGGAAGAGCCAATGCCGAAGTTGGGACCGGCCACCAAAACATCGCCAGGTTTCACTTCATTTGCAAAATCTGTGCGGTGCACTTCCAAGCAATGGGCGGCAATCACCTCAATGCCGTGCTTCATGTAGGCACCTGGCGCCAAGGCATCGGTGTCGATGTTGGCACCCACGCGCCAAACCTTGTGGCTTGTGATGGCGTTTTGGCTCATGACAACACCTCGCGCACATCAGAGATGTGACCCGTCACTGCCGCAGCAGCCACAGTCCAAGGCGAGGCCAAATACACTTGCACACTGGCGGGACCCATGCGACCTTGAAAGTTACGCGCCGTACTGGAAATGACCGTGGCACCTTCCTGAAACGTACCGCCGTAGCCTGCACAGGCACCGCAGGCATTGGGGAGCACACTGGCGCCCGCATCGGTCAAAATTTGCATCACACCTTCGCGTGCTGCTTGCGCTTGATCACGGGCACTGGCGGGGGCGACCAGCAATTGAACACCAGCCGCAACTTTGCGGCCTTTCAAGACTTCAGCGGCGGCACGCAAATCGGCCAACTTGGCGCCAGTGCAGGCGCCGATGTAAGCCACTGTGGGTTTAATGTTGGCAAATGCGGCCACTGGCTTCGTGTTTTCTGGACTGTGCGGCGCGGCCACCTGAGGGCTGAGTTGCGACGCATCAAACTCAAAACGCTGACAGTCGGCATCTTCATCGGTTTGAAAAAAATGACTGGCCTCCAACTGTGCATCTGTCACGCCCACCGACTTCAAGTAGTTTGTGGTCACGTCATCGGCTGCTATCAGGCCCACTTGCGCGCCCATTTCTGCGCTCATGTTGGAAAGGGTCATGCGCTCTTGCATGCCCAAACCTCGCACCGTATCACCGGCAAACTCTACCGCCTGGTAGTTGCCACCGTTCATACCAAACTTGCCAATCATGTGCAGCATCATGTCTTTGGCACAGACGCCTTTTTGCAAAGCACCTGACCACACCATGCGCAGCGTTTGCGGTACTTGCACCCAGATTTCGCCGGTGGCCACCACGCCCAACATTTCGGTTGCACCGATGCCAAACATGTAAGTGCCAAAGGCGCCGCCAGTTGGTGAATGCGAATCGCCGCCCACACAAAAGTAACCAGGTTTCAAATGACCACGCTCTGGCAACACCACATGGCAGATGCCTTCAGAGTCAATCACGTGGGGCAGTTGCCATTCTTTGGCCACGTCACGTGTGACTTGAACAATTTTTTGCGAGTCTGCATCTTGGGCGGGCACATAGTGGTCCAGCACCAAGACCACTTTGTTGCGGTCCCAAATTTGCGCACCGATGTCGGTCAGCATCGGCTTGAGGCGACGAGGCCCAGATGAATCGTGGAACATGGCCAAATCCACTTGGCACGTCAGCACCTCACCCACACTGACCTGTTCACGACCTGCTGCGCGCGCAATCAACTTTTGCGCCAAAGTGGCGCCAGTCGGCTTGGCAATCAAGCTGGTAGAAATGTTGGCAGCACTCATTCTGGTTTAGCTCCAGAGTACTGCACCACTGAACGCCAGCGCACAATTTCGGCTTCAACAAATTTGGAGAATTCTTGCGGGCTGTTGCCTGCGGGAATGGCGCCTTCAGATTCAATGCGACGCTTCACGTCGGGTGTTTGAATCGCCACGCGTGCTGCATCGCTCAAACGCTTGGCCAAGTCGGGGTTCATGCGACCTGGTGCAAACAAACCAAACCATGCACTCGACTCATAGCCTGGCAGTGTTTCGCCAATGGCCTGCACATCGGGGAAGGCTGGCAAGCGCTTGGGGCTGGTCACACCCAACGCACGCAACTTGCCCGCCTTGATGTGCGCTTGCGCGTTACCGACGGCCGCAAACATCAATTCCACTTGCCCCGCCAACACATCTTGAACCGCAGGGGCTGTACCGCGATAAGGAATGTTGACAATGAAGACCCCTGCTTTCATTTTGAACGAGTCCCCTGCCAAGTGAAGAGATGAGCCCAGCGCGCCAATGGCAAAGTTCAGCTGCCCTGGTTTTTCTTTGGCCAACTTCACCAAGTCCGCCACATTTTTCACAGGCAAAGAGGGATGTGCCACCAGCACGGAAGGCGAAGTGGAGACCATGGTCAAAGGTGTGAAGTCTTTGATGGGGTCAAAGGGCAAGCTGGGATAGAGTGACGCATTGATGGCGTGGCTGGTGAAACTCATCAACAAGGTATTGCCATCTGGTGCCGCTTTTGCCACCATGTCTGCGGCCAAGTTACCGCCTGCGCCCGGTTTGTTTTCGACCACCACCACGCGGCCCAATTGTTGTCCCATCGCCTGCGCCAAAGTGCGTGCCATGGTGTCGGTAGTGCCGCCTGCAGGTGCGCCCACCAAGATGCGAATGGGTGCCGTAGCAGAGGTTTGCGCATGGGCACTGCCCAAGACCACAGCGCACGCCAACACACAGAATTTCAGTTTCAAGAAAAATTTTTTCATGGGAAAGTCCTGCTCACATGCCCAAGTAGGCTTGTCGCAAGGTGTCACTGGCCAACAACTCTGCGGGCTTGCCGCTGAAACGGATCGCACCGTTTTCCATCACATAAGCACGGTCTGCAATCTCGAGCGACTGCCCCACGTTTTGCTCCACCAGCAGCACAGCCAAGCCATTGGCTTTGAGTTGGCCAATCAAGGTGAACATTTCTTCTACCAACAAAGGTGAAAGACCCAAGGATGGCTCGTCCAAAATCAAGAGTTGGGGCTCGGCCATCAAGCCACGACCAATGGCCAACATTTGTTGCTCGCCACCGCTCAAGGTGCCAGCCAGTTGTTTCACTCGTTCACGCAAGCGTGGAAAGATGCCAAAGATTTTTTCCAAGTTGGCGTCACGTCTTTCACGGCCGCGGGTGAAGGCCCCCAAAGACAAGTTTTCCAAAACGCTTAAGTTGGGAAATACTTTGCGTCCTTCTGGCACATGAATCAAACCAGCTTGCACCACTTTACGAGCATGCCAACCTGTGATGTCTTGGCCTTCAAAGTTCACGTGTCCGCTGCGCGCTTTGACCAAGCCACTCAGCACGCCATTCAAAGTGGTCTTACCCGCCCCATTGCTGCCCAGCAAGGCAACCGTTTCGCCGGCATTCACCGTCAGGTCAACGCCTCGCAACACCTCAACCGCACCATAGCCAGCGCGCAGCTGTGACACGTTCAAAATTTCGCTCATGCTGACACCTCCGCTTGGCGCAGGCGTGCTGCCGTACCGTGTCCCAAATAGGCTTCAATCACTTGCGGATGGCGTGTCACTTCGGCGGGCGAGCCTTCGGCAATCAATTGCCCTTGCGCCAACACCCACACATGCTCAGCCAAACTCATGACGGCTTGCATCACGTGTTCAATCATCAGCACAGTCACACCCGATGCTGCAATGGCGCGCACCACGGGAATCATTTCTGCAATTTCTTGGGGGTTCAAACCCGCCAACACTTCATCGAGCAGCAACAATTGTGGCGCTGTGGCTAAGGCACGTGCCAGCTCCAGGCGTTTGCGTCCCGCCACTGTCAAATCACTGGCCAGCTTGTCGAGTTGATCGGCCAAGCCAACACGCTGCGCCACTTGCTCTGCGGTTGCCAAAGCGTGCTCGCGAGATGCCGTGTGCAAATGCGCGCCGACTGCAATGTTTTCTCGCACTGTTTGTGCGGCAAAGGGTTGCACAATTTGGAAGGTGCGCGTCATGCCCAATTTGGCATTCAAGTGCGGCGCTTGACCCGTAACGTCCTGCCCCTTGAAAATCACACGACCCGTGTCCGGCGTTAAAAAGCCTGACAGCAAAGCAAACAAGGTGGTTTTACCGGCACCGTTGGGGCCGATCAAGGCCGTCAACGAGCCTTGAGGCACTTGCAGGCTGACGTTTTGAACCGCCTTCAAGCCACCAAAGGAGCGGCTCACGCCCTGCACTTCTAACAAGGCATTTGGCTTAGTCATGACGTCTCCAAGACTTGGGCAAGTAGTCGCTCAAACCGGCAATGCCGCGCGGTAAGAACATCACAATCACAATCAACACCGCGCCGTAGATCACCATGTTGATGCCAGGCATCTGGCCAAACAAGTTGCGCGTCATATCGGCCAGCACATGCAAAACCACTGCACCTAAAACAGGCCCCCACAAGGTGCCCATACCGCCCACAATGGCACCCACCAAAGCCTCGACAGATGTGTGCGAGCCAAAGCCAATGCCGGGATCGATGTACTGAAACACTTGAACATAAAAAGCACCCGCTGAGCCCATCAAAGCACCAGAGATCACAGTGGCCCATGTTTTGACATGAAAGGGGTTGACCCCCACAGCCCGCGCTGCATCTTCGTTGTCGCGCACAGCCTGCAAATAAGCACCGAACCTGGCGTTGCGCAAATAGGCGGTGACGCACAAAGCCAAAGTGACCAAACCCAAAATCAACCAAACATAACCGGCGCGCGAACCGAATTGCATGTTGGTCCAAGACTCTTTCAAGGGCAACATCAAACCAACACCTGCGCCCGTGAAAGGCACCGACAGTGACACGATGCGAAAGACTTCAGCAAAAGCCAAGGTGATCAAGGCAAAGTAAGAGCCCTTCAAGCCATACCTGAAAGACAGTGCGCCAACCCAGGCGCCCACCAAACCTGCAGCCAACATGGCACAAGGCAAAGCCAACCAAGGGTTCCACCCCCAACTCATTTGTGCAATGGCTTGAAAGTAGGCGCCCGTACCAAAAAACAAAGCGTGACCAAATGAAAACTGTCCGCCAAAGCCACCCAGCACATTCCAAGCTTGGGCAATCAAACAAGCAAAAAGCGCCATCATCACAAAGTTCAGCGTGACCCCCGATTCAGTCAACACAGGGATCACCGCCACCAGCGCTACAAACAGGGCAATGCTCAACAAGTCTTTGAACAATTGATTCATGGTGTCAACCTCATGTCTTCGCCCCAAACAGACCTTGAGGTCGCAACAACAACACGGCGATGAAGATCACAAAAATACCGACCTGCCCCAAGGACTCGCCCAAGAACAAACCGCCAAAAGACTCCACCACACCAATCAGCAGCCCGCCCAACAAGGCGCCCGCAAAACTGCCCATGCCACCCAACACCACCACCGTAAAGGCCACCAACACAAAGCCGTTGCCGACTTGGGGGTTGACGTAATAAGCGGGCAACAAGAAGCATGCAGCGGCGCCCAAACAGGCCAAGCCCAAACCAAAGCACATGGCATAGACGTGTTCCACATCAATGCCCATCAAACGTGCGCCTTGTTTTTCTTTGGCCACAGCACGTATGGCACGGCCTAAATCCGTGCGCTGCAAAATCACGATCAGCAATGCAGACACCACCAGCGCACCTGCAAAGGCCACCAATTTAGGCAAGGACACCATCACCTGCACAGCCTCCGGCCCAATGGCCACTGTGCTCAAGGTGTAGGCCGTGTCGATGGTGCGCGTGTCTGATTTGAAAAACAACAAGGCCAAGTTTTCCATCACGATGGACAAACCCAAAGTCACCAGCAAGATGTTTTCATCTTTGCCGTGACTGGCCCGGTTGATGATCAAACGCTGCATGCCATAGCCCAGCACAAACATGGCAGGCACCATGAAAGGCAAAGCCACATAAGGGTCCACACCCCACCTTTCTTTGAGCGCATACACGCCATACAGCGCCATCATGAGCGAGGCCCCGTGCGCAAAGTTAATGATGTGCAGCACACCATAGATCAAGGTCAACCCCAGCGCAATCAAAGCATAGACTGCGCCGGTGGTTAAACCGTTGAGCAAAGCGGACAGCAAAATGCTGGCGTCAAACATCATCGTGACCCATTCAAATTAAGGTTCAAGGCGTGGGCTCAAGGCTTATGCCTTCAAAGGAAAGATCGGTTCCACTTCGCGGTAGTCACGAGGCACGATCACCTTGATGTCACCCTTAACCACTTGCGTCATCAAAGGTTGCGCACCCATGTTCTGGCCGTTCACAAACTGTGTCGCGCCGTAGGGCATGATGTGATTGGAGAAAGTGCTCTTGCTCAAAGCATCGATGATGGCCGCACGGTCTGTTGACTTGGCGCGCTCAATGGCATCAGCCAGCAAAGTCATGGCGGTGTAGGTCATGAACACCTCGTAGCTGAAGAACTGACCTTGCGCTTCCACACGTTTTTTCAATTCCAAAGAACGCTTGTCGCGGGGGTTGAACCAGTGGTTGCAATCGATGATGCCGTTGGCGGCTTCTGGGAATTCTTTGACAAACTTGTAGCTGGAAGCTGCGCCGCCCAAGACCGAGTAAATGGCTTTGGGTGTGATTTTTTGCTGCTGCATCGTGCGAACCAACAAAGCGTACTCGTTGTAGTAGTTGGCAGGAATCACGATGTCAGGGTTGACTTGCTTGATGCGCAAGGCAATGTTGTTGAAGTCGCGCGTGGGGTTGGCGTGCTTGATCACTTCTTTCACGTCGTAGCCGTAGCCAGGCAATTCTTTAGACAACAAGTTGGCGGTACCTGTGCCAAACAAAGACTCTTCGTGAATGATCATCACGCTGCGAGCTGGTTTGCCAGCGGCTGTGTTGAGCACGTGCAAATTGGCCACAGCCACTTCCGCACATTTTTTGTAACCAGGACCGAAGCGGAAGGTGTTTTTCAAACCACGTTCCACAATTTGATCGGCCACACCGACGTCCACCACGTGGGGCAAGTTGTACTTGGCCGCTGCTTGCGTTGTCGCCAAACAAATGGCCGATGCAAAGGCACCCACCACAGCGCTCACGCCAGCTTCGTTCATCTTTTCAATTTCAGCAGTACCGGCTTGTGGGCTCGATTGGGCATCCCCCAACACCGCTTCAATTTTGGCGCCGCCCAATGACTTGATGCCGCCCGCTTTGTTGATGTCTTCAATGGCCATCAGTGCGCCCAAACGGCACTGCTGTCCTGAATACGCCAGAGCACCTGTGACAGGATGCAACACACCCACTTTGACTGTCTTGGCTTGCGCGCCAGCAATCAAAGGGAAGGACATGACAGAAGCCGCTGCAGCGGTCTGGCTCATAAAGTGACGACGTGTGGTCATGGGAAGCTCCTTTAAAAGGTCAAGGGAAAATCAAGGGACGGTCAATGAAAATTCGCCGACAGCTCTTTGTCCACCCAAATTTGGGCGTCAATGCTGCCAACACGGGACAACTGCATTTGGTATTCGTAACGGTCGGGCCGGTACAAGCCCAGCAACCACTGAACAGGTTTGTCTTGCTGGTCGTAAATCAAACGGCGCACGGACAACAAGGCGGATCCTACCGGCACATCCAAGTGGCGCGCCATGTCGGCATCGGCCAGGCGCGCAGAAATGGTTTGCTCTGCGCGGCCCACTTTGACGCCCGCCTCTTCCAGCAAGATCAAAATGGGTTTTTGCGCCAATTCACGCTGACCAAAACCTTGGGCAATCTCAGAAGGTACCCAGGTGGTCATGTGCGACAACGGCCCTTCTCGCGTGCTTCGAACCCGCTCGGCTTTTTGCACCCAGTCTGTGGCTGAAAGTTTGAGTTTGTCTTGGATTTCTTTTGGCGCCAGCAAGGTTTGCACGGACAACACCTTCACGGAGGTGCGCAAACCCATGGTGACCAGGTTTTCCAGCAATCCCGTCAAGCGAGCTTGTTGAGCGCCCTGACCTGATACATCACCACCGAGTTTGGAGGCACTGACTTCATTGCGTTTCACGGGACGCGTGCCGCGACCTGGTTCACGTTTGATGAGTCCTTCTTCAGCCATCTGCTGAAGCGCACGACGCACCGTGACGCGTGCCACAGAAAACTGCTTCATCAGCGCTAACTCGCCAGGCAAACCCTCGTCGAATTTGCCTTCTTGCAATTGCTCGCACAACACCAGATAAATCTGGTGGTACTTGGGCAATGGCAGGTTTTGGTTCATGGGCGATATGTTTCATTACTCCTAATGACCTGTCAATAGGACATTTGTTAGGACAAATGCGCAGTTTCTCCAATGAATGTGTGGCAGTAGAAGTCATTGAGGTCATTCAATCAGGCAAATCAAATCGATAATCAGTGAATTGAACTTGTTACCAAAGAGGCCAACATTGGCACTGCCATCTCCTGCACCCCGCAAACTGTCACACACCCGAACCGTGGTCTATTCAGGCTTTGAGCGGAAAGATGGCTTGTGGGACATCGAAGCCGCCCTGACCGATGTCAAAACCTACAACTTCGTCATCCCCAGCCAAGGCCCCTTGGAAGCAGGACAGCCGATCCATGGTTTGAACATCCGCTTGACGGTGGACGACCAATTCAAAATTCACGAAGTGATCACCGACATGGCACACATTCCCCATCCAGAATGTGACCGAGCCCCTCTCAACATGCACAAGCTGGTCGGCTGCACTTTGGGTTCTGGTTGGCGCAAAACCATTGAAGCCCATCTGGGGGGCGTTGCAGGCTGCACCCATTTGCGTGAAATGTTGTTCAACATGGCCACCGCGGCTTATCAGACCATCCCTTCTGCGCGCCAATTCAGAGCGCAACAAGCAGGACTGCCAGAGCACGTGCCCACCACACCGCCGCCGCACGTGGGCAAGTGCATGTCATGGGCCTTTGATGGCCCGGTGGTCGAGCGTTATTACCCCATGTTTTACAGAAAACCCGAAGCGACGTAAGACGCTTTGGCACCAGCGCCCTTCAGTGATGGCGCTGTTTGCGCTTCAGTCCCTGCGATAATCGAGGGCTAATCCGCCCGTCTGCACGACGCGCACCTTCCATCAGCCCCTGGATATAAACCAGTCACCGCTTGGAGTCTCTTGTGAGCAAAAAAGTATTTATCAAAACCTTCGGTTGCCAAATGAACGAGTACGACTCGGACAAAATGGCCGATGTCATGAAAGCTGCCGAGGGCTACGAGCCCACCCAAGACGTCGAAGAGGCCGACCTCATTTTGTTCAACACCTGCTCGGTGCGTGAACGCGCCCAAGAAAAAGTCTTCAGCGATTTAGGTCGCGTCAAGCACCTTAAAGAACGGGGTGTGCTGATTGGCGTAGGCGGCTGTGTGGCCAGCCAAGAAGGCGCCGACATCATCAAACGCGCTCCTTATGTCGACGTGGTGTTTGGCCCGCAAACTTTGCACCGCCTGCCCGAACTTTTGGCGGCACGCAGCGCCAAAAAACGTCCGCAAGTGGACATCACCTTTCCTGAAATTGAAAAGTTCGATCACTTGCCACCGGCCAAGATGGACGGCCCCACGGCCTTCGTGTCCATCATGGAAGGTTGCAGCAAATATTGCAGCTATTGCGTGGTGCCTTACACCCGCGGTGAAGAAGTCAGCCGACCCTTTGAAGACGTGTTGGTCGAAGTCGCCGGCTTGGCTGAGCAAGGCGTGCGCGAAATTACCTTGCTGGGTCAAAACGTCAATGCCTACCGCGGCAAGATGGGCGACACCGCCGAGATTGCCGACTTTGCGCTGCTGATTGAATACGTGGCCGACATTCCCGGCATCGAGCGCATTCGCTACACCACCAGCCATCCCAACGAATTCACACAGCGCCTGATCGATGTGTACGACAAGGTGCCCAAGTTGGTCAGCCATTTGCACCTGCCCGTGCAACACGGCTCTGACAAAATTTTGATGGCCATGAAACGCGGCTACACCGCGATGGAATACAAAAGCACCATTCGCAAACTGCGCGCCATTCGCCCCGACATGGCCATGAGCAGCGACTTCATTGTGGGCTTCCCTGGCGAAACCGACGAAGACTTCAACAAGATGATGAAGCTGATTGACGATGTGGGCTACGACACCAGCTTCAGTTTTATCTTCAGCCCACGTCCCGGCACACCTGCAGCCAACTTGCCTGATGACACCCCGCACGATGTGAAGCTCAAACGTCTGCACCATTTGCAAGCCACCATTGAAGCCAACGTCAAACGCATTGGCGACAGCCGCTTGAACACGGTGCAACGCATTTTGGTCGAGCGCCCTGCGCGCAAAGACGCCACTGAAATGGCGGGACGCACCGAATGCAATCGCGTGGTCAACTTCCCTGCCGGCCCCAATGGCATGCGCTTGGTGGGTCAGATGGTGGATGTGCGCATCAACACAGCGCTGTCACATTCTTTGCGCGGTGACTTGGTGTTGCCTGAATAAAGCCTAAGCTTTTTTGAGTGAAATATGGCGACGAAAGTCGCCATTTTTGATTGGAGGTCTGCCCTCTAAGGACCAGTTGTAGACATAGACTTGCGCGCGCACTGCTTGGGGCGATTCAGTTGCGAGCCAAGTCACATCGGCTGTGACGCGCAAGTACATGGAATTCGCCATCGATTCAGGATCAACTTCTTCTAGATCGTCCAACCGCTGCCACTGAGACGCTTCAATTTTGTACAACTCCCCCAGCACTGTTCCCAGCGGCGCAGCCCTGTCACCCAGCAACTTCATGGCCGGGTAGTCCCCCAAATCGAACAAAGCACCCTGCATCGTGGCCGGTCCAAGGCAAGTTGCACCTTGCATGTGGTGGTGATTGCTGAGGCCAGACAACAAAGTACCGTAGACAAAAAGCAATTCGTTTTCAGCAAAGGGTGGCTTGCGCGAAATCATTTTCTTCCTCTGGTTTTTGCGTTAAAGTGAATTCATGAGAGCAGAACAAAACGAGCGCTTCACGCGCATTGGTCAAGGCACACCCTGTGGCGAAATGCTACGCCATTACTGGCACCCTGTGGCTTTGATGGACGAATTCGACCCCCAACTCGATCCCCGCATGGCCATCCGACCTGTCAAAGCGGTTCGCTTGCTCGGCCAAGACTTGGTCTTGTTCAAAAATGCGCAGGGCCAGTTTGGATTGCTCGATCGCGACTGTCCGCATCGCGGCGCCGACCTGGCCTTTGGTCGCAATGAAGGCGATGGCCTGCGCTGTCCCTTTCACGGCTGGAAATTTGACGTCACGGGCCAATGCCTCGAAACCCCCGCCGAACCCCAAGGCAGTGTTTTGTGCACCCGCATCAAGCAACGCAATTACCCCATTCAAGAACGCAGCGGTATTTTGTTTGCGTGGATGGGGCCTGAGGGCAGCACACCACCGCCACTTCCGGCCATCGATTGTTTTGAAGCGCCTGGCACCCACACCTTTGCCTTCAAAGGTTTGTGGAACTGCAATTGGCTCCAGGCCTTTGAAGTGGGCATCGACCCTGCGCACGCATCTTTCTTGCACCGTTTCTTCAACGACGCCTCCTTGGAAGACACCTACGGCAAACAATTTCGCGGCGCCAGTGCAGGTGAAATCGATGGTGAAAAATGGCCCATGACCCGCGTCATGCGCGAGTTTGACCAACCCGACATTGCCTTCACCGAAAAAGCTTATGGCCTCCAACTGACCACACTCCGGCACATGACAGACAAGCTGACTCATGTGCGCATCACTAATTCGCTGTTCCCCAACACTTTTGTGATTCCTTTGTCAGAAACCATGACCATCACGCAGATGCATGTGCCGGTGGACGACACGCGCACCTACTGGTATGCCGTCTTCACGAGTTTTGCCGATCCTGTCAACAAAGTTGCCATGCGCAATCAACGGCTTGAGGCCGTCAGCTTGCCCGACTACATCCCCAAATCAGGACGTCACAACAACTGGGGCTTCAACCCCGAAGAACAAATGACGCGCACGTTTTTGGGCATGGGCGAGGACGACATCAATGTGCACGATCAATGGGCCTGCGAAAGCATGGGGGCCATTCAAAACAGAACTCGCGAACATTTGGGTACCTCTGACAAAGTGATCATTGCCAATCGCCGCATGTTGGCCAAAGCCATTGACGATGTGGCTGCAGGCGCATTGCCTCCCGGATTTGCCAAGGCCGAAGTTGCAGCCACCCGATTTGGCCCCGATACCGTCGACGGCATAGCGCCCGCCCAAGATTGGTCCACGTGGTCACAGCAAACCATGCAAGCCAAGCGCGATGGCGCGCCGTGGGATGCAGCCACACCCAATTCGCCCTGAGTTCTACGACATGAGCTCAACAGTCATCCCTTCTTTCGCGGACCAATGCGGCATCAACACCCAGGCCCGACAAGCCGAGGTGCAACGCGTACTGGCCTTGGCGCAAGCCTCTGGCCTGGCGTGGATCCGCTTGGTTTGGTGTGATGTGCACGGCAGCTTGCGCGGCAAAACGTGGGTCACTTCCGAGTTGGCCACTGCCTTTGCGCAAGGCATGGGCATGGTCAGCACCTTGATGCTCAAAGACACTTCAGATCGCACCGTCTACAAGGTGTTTGAAGCCGATGTCAAATATGAATTGCCTGGTTTTGAAGGCGCCAGCAATGTGATGTTGTTGCCCGACCCCAGCACCTTCAAAATTTTGCCTTGGGCCGAAAAAACAGGCTGGCTGATGTGTCAGCCTTGGTTCCCGAATGGCCAAGTTGTAAGCTACGACTCGCGTCGTATTTTGCAAACTGCCTTGGAAAAGTTGGCCACCAAAGGCTGGGGCATGCGATGCGGCCTAGAAGTTGAGTTTCACATTTACAAACTCAAAGACGCCGAGCACGGTGACGATGCCGACCCTGCGCAAGCCGCATGGCCAGGACCAGCGCCCGAGGTCAGCATGATTCATCCAGGCTACAACTTGCTCAATGAGTTGTGGTTTGACCGCGCAGAACCTGCGCTGCGCATCGTCAAACAAACAGCCCAAGATTTGGGTTTGCCATTGTTGTCCCTGGAAATTGAACTGGGCCCCAGTCAAGTTGAAGCCGTGTTCAAAGCCACCGATGCCATGACGGCAGCCGACAACATGGTGCTTTTTAGAAGCGCCATCAAACAAGCCTTGAGACGCGCCGGCTATCACGCCACGTTCATGTGCCGACCGCCGTTTGAGAACATCATGAGCAGTGGCTGGCATTTGCATCAATCTCTCTACGACTTGCAAACAGGTCAGAACCTGTTTGCGCGCACCACTGCGCAAGACATTCAAGAGGCGCAATCGCTGCGTGCAGACGATGCCTGTCACGCTCTCTCCAAGATCGGTGCAACGTATCTGGCCGGCTTGTTGGCCCACGGTCAAGGCATGACGTCTTTGTGCACCACCACAGTCAATGGCTTTGGTCGCTTCAAGCCCAACGCTTTGGCACCCCAAAGCATTTTGTGGGGCCGCGACAATCGCGGCGCCATGCTCCGCGTGGTGGGTGGCCCCGGCGATGCTGGCACGCGCATTGAAAACAGAATGGGCGAGCCTGCTGCCAATCCCTACCTGTACATGGCCTCGCAAATTTTGGCGGGCTTGGATGGCATTGAAAACGATCTGACGGCGCCATTCGCCACAGAAGCACCTTACGCAGAAAGTGCCGAGCGTTTGCCCTTGACTTTGGGTGATGCCTTAGCGCGATTGGGCGATGACCCAATTTTGAGCGCGGGTTTGGGCGCTGACTTTGTGCGCTATTACCAGCGCATCAAACAGTCAGAGCAAACGCGTTTCAATGACGCGGAAGACAAGGTGGAATTTCAGCGGCGAGAGTATTTCAGCCGCATTTGATGAATCAAGCCCAAAGGCTGGGCCCTTAGCGTTTCATACCAGGGAAACCGCCACCGCCCATGCCGCCAAAGCCGCCCATGCCCTTCATGGCACCCAAGCGCTTCATCATCTTCATCATGCCGCCGCCGGACATTTTTTTCATCATGTCTTGCATTTGCTCAAACTCTTTGAGCAAGCGGTTCACATCCTGCACTTGAACGCCTGCGCCCATGGCGATGCGGCGCTTGCGCGTGGCTTTGATGAGTTCAGGTTTACTGCGCTCACGCGGTGTCATGCTGTGAATGATGCCTTGCTTGCGCGCGATGTCTTTTTCGGCTTTGCCCAAATCCATGCTGCCAGCCTTGGCCGCCAACTGCGTGGGCAATTTGTCCATCAAACTGGACAAGCCACCCATTTGCTTCATTTGCTGAATTTGCGCCAAAAAATCATTCAAATCAAAACCGCTGCCGCTCTTGACTTTGGCCGCCAACTTTTGCGCGGCTTCCATGTCCACGCCGGCAGTGACTTGCTCCACCAAGGCCAAGATATCGCCCATGCCAAGGATACGGCCTGCATGTCGCTCGGCATCAAAAACTTCGAGGCCGTCAATTTTTTCGCTGGTACCTGCAAACTTGATGGGCGCACCCGTGATTTGACGCACAGACAAAGCCGCGCCACCTCGGGAGTCGCCATCCATCTTGGTCAGAACAATGCCGGTCAGAGGCAAAGCATCTTTAAAAGCTTTGGCGGTGTTGGCCGCATCCTGACCTTGCATGGCATCAACCACAAACAAAGTTTCCACAGGGTTCAAAGCCGCATGCAACTCCCGAATTTCAGCCATCAGGGCTTCGTCAATGGCCAAACGACCTGCCGTGTCGACCAGCAACACATCAAAGAAATGCTTGCGTGCGTAATCGATGGCGGCACGGGCAATGTCCAAAGGCTTTTGGTCAGGCGAACTGGGGAACCATTCGGCGCCGGCTTGTGCTGTGACTGTTTTCAGCTGCTCAATGGCCGCAGGTCGGTACACGTCGCCCGACACGGTCAGCACTTTTTTCTTGCGCTTTTCAATCAGGTGCTTGGCCAACTTGGCGGTGGTGGTGGTTTTACCGGCACCTTGCAAACCTGCCATCAAAATCACAGCAGGCGGTTGCGCTGCCAAGTTGATATCGGCCACACCTTCGCCCATGGTGGCAGCCAACTCGCGGTTCACGATGGCCACCAAGGCTTGGCCAGGCTTTAAGGAGCCCAGCACCTCTTGCCCCAAGGCTTTTTCTTTCACACGGGCAATGAAATCGCGCACCACCGGCAAGGCCACATCAGCCTCCAGCAAGGCCATGCGAACCTCGCGCAGCATGTCCGTGACATTGGACTCCGTGATCCGCGCTTGACCACTGATTTGCTTAACAAGTTGCGAGAGTTTGTCGGTGAGGGCGGAAGCCATAGGGAAAATTTCTCATAAACCGCTAGGTTTTGCGCCGATTGCCAGATTGCAAGGGCTCAAAACGCTAAACTAGGAAGCATGATTTTAGCCAGTCCATCTGATTTGGCGATGTGGTTGACGCTTTTAACTGCCATCGCTTATGCCATTCCCGCCATCACGGCAGATCGAATGGGCCCCAGCTTGGCACGCCGCTATTTGTGGCTCGCTTGGCTCTTGCATGGCGCCACCATTGGCATTGGCCTCTTGGGTGAAACACCGCGCTTTGGCTTTGCCCCCGCTTTGTCCGTCACGGTTTGGTGGGTTCTCACAGCCTACGCCGTCGAAACCCAATACTTCCCGCAATTGAAAGCGCGTTGGACCATGGCGGCCTTGGGCAGCGCCGCTGTGGCACTGGCTTGGGTGTTTCCTGGTCATGCACTTCAAGTCACCGCCTCCATTTGGCTACCCCTGCACTGGGCTTTGGGCATTGCCTCCTATGGCATGTTTGCCGCGGCCGTCATTCATGCAGCACTCATGACCAGCGCCGAAATTGAAATCCGACAAGGCAATGAAAACCAAAGTGGCTTGCCCTTGCTCACGCTAGAGCGGCTCATGTTCCGATTTGTGATGCTGGGCTTTGTTCTGCTCACCCTCACCCTCATTGCGGGCTTTGCTTTTGGCGAGCAGCTCTATGGTGCAGCGGGCGCGCATTGGAAATGGGACCATAAAACTGTCTTCTCCATCCTGTCCTGGCTCACCTTTGGCGCCTTGCTGCTGGGCAGACATCAATTTGGCTGGCGCGGCCGACGTGCTGTTCGCGTACTTTACTCGGGCGCCGCGCTGCTGCTGTTGGCTTATGCGGGCTCGCGTTTTGTGCTGGAAGTCGTTTTGGGGCGCAGCCTTTGAAAATTCTGCTGTTCCTGCTGACGATTTTGTTTGCGGTTTGGCTGTGGCGCAGAAACCGCTTGAATGCCTTGAACGAGCGCAAGTCCAAGTCCGCCGAAACCCATCCAGCCCCCACTCCCCCCACCTCAGAGCCCAGCCCCATGCAGGCATGCACCCAATGCGGTGTGCACATGCCCGCGGCTGACATGGTGCAAGGGCAGCGCGGCATTTACTGCTCTCAGGTGCATTGCCAAGCCGCCTCGGACACCCGGGTCTAAACAGCCCTTCATCCCTCACGACGCCCACACCATGCGCTTCGATCAATGGCAAAACGGCTGGTGCCAAGCGGCTGAGAAATGTGTGTCACCCAACCATGGCGCGCGGCCAGCGCAAGCCAAGATCGATTTGATCGTGGTTCACTCCATCAGCTTGCCACCGGGTGAGTACGGCACACAAGCTGTGCAACAGTTGTTCACCAACCAACTGGATTGGGACGCACACCCTTACTTTCAAAGCATTCGCGGCCTGGAAGTGTCTGCGCATTTCTTCATTGAGCGGCAAGGCAAAGTCTGGCAGTTCGTCAGTTGTGACGACCGTGCATGGCATGCCGGCGCTTCACATTACCGTGGCCGCGGCAACTGCAACGACGACTCCATTGGCATTGAACTGGAGGGCCTGGAAGGTGAAACTTTTGAAGCCGCCCAATACGACAGTTTGACGCAGCTATGCCAAGCCTTGAAACAACAATACCCCATCGCGTATCTGGCCGGTCACGAACACATCGCGCCGGGTCGCAAAAAAGATCCAGGACCTGGATTTGATTGGGCACTGTTGCAAAAAAATGTCGCGTGGCCGCCTCAGTACTTTCCCGAATTTTGAAAATATTTTTGAATATCCAAAAATATTTGGAGTGCCCTTGAGGCACTTTTTTTTGCACCAAGCAGGCGCATGCTTGTCACTTGTGAAATCAGGGGAATTCTCAAATCCTTGAATTTGCAAGGCTTTGCGCAAGCAAATGCAAGCCAAAGCACGCCAGCCCTCATTGGCCATTCAAACAGACTGATTTGATGCGCATTTCAAGGCATCGTTTTGATGCCCCAAATTTGCTCTTTTTTTGTTGGACAAATGCGCTCTCCTTTGTCAAGAAGTTTGTAGGCACCCAAGCTAGCCTGTACACTACCCCTAGTGGCTTGAATTCACCCCAGACCCCAGATATAGTGTCCCAACGCCAAAGACACTGTTCGGTGAAATACCAGAAAACAAGCCACTTTGACGACCCCGTTTGACTGCTCAACCAAGCCCCCGCAAGGCTGCAGCCAACCAGAATTTTGAACCGACACTGACCACAGAGAACGCTATGCAAATTGAGCTAAATCCGACATCGAACCCCCAAGGCTTCTTGGGTGCCAACGATGCATCCACCGCATCGGCTGCGGCACCCCATGCTTTGGCCAACTACCAAATCATTCGCCGCAATGGCGCTGTGGTGCCCTTCGAGCCGAACAAAATTGCGGTTGCCTTGATGAAAGCCTTTTTGGCGGTTCACGGTACGCAAGGTGCGGCTTCTGCCAGCGTGCGAGAAGTGGTGGACGGCCTCACCCAAAACGTGGTGCGCGCCCTGATGCGCTCACGTCCTGGTGGCGGCACCTTCCACATTGAAGACGTGCAAGACCAAGTTGAGCTGGGCCTGATGCGCAGCAGCAACCACGAAGTCGCTCGTGCCTATGTGCTCTACCGTGAACGTCGCACCCAAGAACGCGCCCAAGTCAAAGAAGAAAAAGCCGCGGTCAGTGCCCACCCCACCTTGCACGTTTTGGACGGCGGCCAGCGCGTGCCCCTCGACGTCAACTATTTGCAAGGCCTCATCGTCAATGCTTGCCACGGTTTGGGCCAAGACGTCCATCCCGATCCCATCGTGGCCGAAACCATGCGCAACCTCTACGACGGCGTGCCCATGGAAGAGGTTTACAAGGCGTCCATCTTGGCGTCTCGCACCCTGATCGAAAAGGATCCTGACTACACCTACGTCACAGCCCGTCTCTTAATGCACACCATTGCCAAAGAAGTTTTGGGCCAAGAGGTGCTCTTGAAGGACATGGCTTCTCACTATGTGGACTACTTCCCTGGCTACATCAAAAAGGGTGTCGACAACGGCTTGCTCGACGAAAAACTCCTGCAATTTGACCTGCGCAAGCTGGCCACAGCCCTGAAAGCCGAGCGCGATCTGCAGTTCGATTACCTCGGCCTGCAAACTTTGTACGACCGCTACTTCTTGCACGTTCGCAAAACACGCATCGAGTTGCCCCAGTCTTTCTTCATGCGCGTCGCCATGGGCCTGGCCCTGAACGAAGCCGACCGCGAAGCCCGCGCCATCGAGTTCTACGAAGTCCTGTCTTCATTCGACTTCATGTCCAGCACCCCCACACTGTTTAACAGCGCAGGTTTGCGCTCACAGCTGTCCAGCTGCTACCTCACCACGGTGCCTGACGACCTCGACGGCATCTACGAGTCCATCAAAGAAAACGCTTTGCTGTCTAAATTTGCAGGCGGCTTGGGAAACGACTGGACGCGCGTTCGTGCTTTGGGCAGCCACATCAAGGGCACCAATGGCGAATCACAAGGCGTGGTGCCTTTCCTCAAAGTGGTCAACGACACCGCTGTGGCGGTCAACCAAGGCGGCAAGCGCAAAGGTGCGGTCTGTACTTACCTCGAAACTTGGCACCTCGACATTGAAGAGTTCCTGGAACTGCGCAAGAACACCGGCGACGACCGCCGCCGCACGCACGACATGAACACCGCCAACTGGATCCCCGACTTGTTCATGCGCCGTGTCATGGAAAAAGGCACTTGGACTTTGTTCTCGCCTTCCGATTGCCCCGATTTGCACGACAAGTTTGGCGTTGAGTTCGAAAAAGCCTACGTGGCTTACGAGCAAAAAGCTGCCGCCGGCGAAATCAAGCCCAGCCGCACCATCCAGGCCAACGACCTGTGGCGCAAAATGCTCTCCATGCTGTTCGAAACAGGCCATCCTTGGATCACTTTCAAAGATGCTTGCAACATTCGTTCACCTCAGCAGCATGCTGGCGTGGTGCACTCCTCTAACTTGTGCACCGAGATCACCTTGAACACCAGCGACACCGAAACAGCGGTGTGCAACTTGGGTTCGGTCAACTTGCCACAGCACTTGATGGACGGCCCCAACGGCAAACAAATCGACCACGCCAAACTGCAGCGCACCATCAAAACGGCCATGCGCATGCTCGACAACGTGATCGACATCAACTACTACGCGGTCAAAAAAGCGCGTGACTCCAATATGCGTCACCGCCCCGTGGGCTTGGGCCTCATGGGCTTCCAAGACGCGCTGTACCAAATGCGTGTGCCTTATGCCTCCCAAGAAGCCGTGCAATTTGCCGACACGTCCATGGAAGCCATCTGCTACTACGCTTACTGGGCTTCTACCGAGTTGGCTGCCGAGCGTGGCAAGTACTCTAGTTACAAAGGTTCTTTGTGGGACCAAGGCATCTTGCCTTTGGACACCCTCAACCTGCTGGAAAAAGCCCGCGGTGGTTACGTTGAAGTCGACCGCAGCAGCACCATGGACTGGGATGCTTTGCGCAAGAAGATTGCCAAAGACGGCATGCGCAACTCCAACTGCGTGGCCATTGCGCCTACCGCCACCATCTCCAACATCATTGGTGTCGACGCTTGTATCGAGCCTTGCTTCGGCAATTTGTCCGTCAAGTCCAACTTGTCTGGCGAGTTCACCATCATCAACAGCTACCTGGTTCGCGATTTGAAGCGCCTCGGTCTGTGGGACGATGTCATGGTCATGGACTTGAAGCACTTCGACGGCTCATTGCGCCCCATCGACCGTGTGCCACAAGAAATCAAGGCCTTGTACGCCACGGCCTTCGAAGTGGAAACCACATGGATTGTGGAAGCTGCTGCACGTCGCCAAAAATGGATTGACCAAGCCCAGTCGCTCAACATCTACATGTCGGGCGCGTCGGGTAAAAAATTGGACGACACCTACAAGCTGGCTTGGTTGCGCGGTCTTAAAACCACTTACTACCTGCGCACCATCAGCGCCACACACGCCGAGAAATCAACTGTGTCAAACAACCAGATGAATGCGGTGTCTTCTGGCTCTTCAACTGGCGGCGTATCTGCATCGAGTGCATCTGCACCCGCACAGTTCTCAGGTGTGCCTGCAACCGATGTGAAGTTCACAGCCATCGACGATGTTGGCTGCGAAGCTTGCCAATAACTTTTCAAGCGTCAGGAAATTCTTTTTCTCAATTTCAAAATCACGACGAAGAAATACAATGCAAAAACGCAACACTTCTTCGCGTGATTTCATTTCATTTCAAAACATTGCTTTGCATTTCGTCCGCAAGCTTTCATAATTCACTCATTGGAAATTTCTATGTTGTCCTGGGACGATTCATCTAAACCTGCGTTGCAACCTGCAATGCCAAGCTTTCCCCCAAGCGGTCCATCTGCCGACCGCTTCGCTGATCTGTCTTCATTCAGCGGCTCACCTGTCAACACAGTAACTGCAGCACCCTCTCCCGTCATGACCGCTGCCACTGGCACTTCAAAGCGCGTCAACGCCGCCGACAAACGTATCATCAATGGCCAGACCGACGTCAACCAGTTGGTGCCTTTCAAATACAAATGGGCTTGGGAAAAATACCTCGCCACTTGCGCCAACCACTGGATGCCGCAAGAAGTCAACATGACACGCGACATCGCTCTCTGGAAAGACCCCAACGGTTTGACCGAAGACGAGCGCCGCTTGGTCAAGCGCAACTTGGGCTTTTTCGTCACGGCCGACTCTTTGGCTGCCAACAACATCACTTTGGGTACTTACCGTCACATCACGGCGCCCGAGTGCCGTCAGTTCTTGCTCCGTCAGGCTTTTGAAGAAGCCATTCACACCCACGCCTACCAGTACATCACTGAGTCCTTGGGCCTGGACGAAAGCGAAATCTTCAATGCCTACAACGAAGTTCAGTCCATTCGTGACAAAGACGAGTTCCTGATTCCGTTCATTCACGCCATCATGGACCCCAACTTCAAAACGGGTACGCAGGAAACTGACCAAACCCTCTTGAAGTCGCTCATCGTGTTTGCTTGCCTCATGGAAGGCTTGTTCTTCTACGTGGGCTTTACCCAAATTCTGGCTTTAGGCCGTCAAAACAAGATGACTGGCGCTGCCGAGCAGTACCAGTACATCCTGCGCGACGAATCCATGCACTGCAACTTCGGCATCGACTTGATCAACCAGATCAAACTCGAAAACCCCCAGTTGTGGACTGCCGAATTCAAAGCCGAAATCAATGCTTTGTTCTTGAAAGCTGTTGAATTGGAATATCGTTACGCCGAAGACACCATGCCCCGCGGCGTGCTCGGCCTTAACGCTTCCATGTTCAAAGGTTACTTGCGCTACATCGCCAACCGCCGTGCCACCCAAATTGGCTTGGAAGCCCTCTTCCCCAACGAAGAGAACCCCTTCCCATGGATGAGCGAAATGATTGACTTGAAGAAAGAACGTAATTTCTTCGAGACCCGCGTCATTGAATACCAGTCGGGCGGCGCCCTGTCTTGGGACTGAACCTTTCTACATGACGATCCAGTTTAAACCTCACACCACGACCGCTCACAGCGGCGCCGGGGTGAGGTTTTTCCCCATTCAAGGTGTTGAGATTCACTCTCAGCACCTTGAATCGCTTTGCGACTCCAACATTTGCAAAGTGTTTCACCCTGTTGATTTTTCTAATTGATCAAGGAGAAAAAAATCATGGCAACTGCAAAAAAAGCGGCACCCAAAAAAGTCGCAGCAAAAAAAGCAGCCCCTAAAAAGGCCGTAGTGAAAAAAGCCGCTGCTCCCAAAAAGGCAGCTCCTAAGAAGGCAGCAGCTCCTAAAAAAGCAGCTCCTAAGAAGGCCGTAGCGAAAAAGGCAGCAGCTCCTAAAAAGGCAGCTCCTAAGAAGGCCGTAGCAAAAAAGGCAGCAGCTCCTAAAAAAGCAGCTCCTAAAAAAGCCGCAGCTAAAAAAGCAGCTCCTAAAAAAGCCGCAGCTAAAAAAGCAGCTCCTAAAAAAGCCGCTAAAAAAGCCGTTGCTAAGAAAGCTGTAAAGAAAGCTGCTCCTAAAAAAGCAGCTCCCAAAAAAGCTGCTAAAAAAAAAGTAGCTAAGAAAGCAGCGAAAGCACCCGCTGCCCCTGCTCCCGCTTCGACAGCACTGAATCCTCAAGCTGCATGGCCGTTTCCTTCGGCCGCCAAGCCTTGATTCAACGTTGATACGTTAGCGAAAGCAAAAGCCCGATGCTGAAAAGCGTCGGGCTTTTTTCATGGCATTGCCAAATTCAGGGGTAAAAAGTCAGCAAACGGTAACCGACGAAATTGACCTCGGGGTTCACCAAGCTAAGTTGAAGTGACATGGGCAAAATGTCACCTGCGGCCATGACTGGCGGTGCGCCCCACTGCGACAAATCCAAGACCTTGCGCATCACCGCTTGGTCTTGTGCATCTGTGAGGGTCAGCTCGATCCAAGGCGTTGCCACAGGCACTTTGGCCGAATTCCTCAGGTGAACTTCAAAGGCCCAATGCAAAGAGGCTGCCGTGTCCAAGGGGTCCAAACTGGAGGACAATTGGTCAATGGCTGCATGATCAATGACCACCGCATCGGCTTGCTTCAGAGGGCCCACTTTGCAATTCGCCCACAAACACAACTGGGCAAGTGCTGGCCGCAAATCAGGTTGATGCGCCGCCAACTCATCTTTGAAAAACAAGCTGGCCTGAAACACCAATCCCAAAACACCCAAGAAGGCCCAGGCGATCAAGCCAGCGTTGGTCATTGCTTAATTGCGTTGCGCTGTCATCAAAATCCAGCCATCTTCGCGATCCGCCACCTTCAAGGTGATGTGGGGCGCATAGGCTTGGATGAGTTCTTCTTCTTGGCGCTCCAAGATACCTGCCAATACCAAATGACCGCCTGCATGCACATGACTGCAAAGCAGAGGGGCGAGCACCTTCAAGGGCGTGGCCAAAATATTGGCCAAAACGGTGTTGTAAGTGCCTTGCGCCAATTCGGGCAAGCCCGCGTTGAGCTGAACGCCGTTGGCTTGCGCATTGAGTTCGGTGGACGTGACAGCCGCCTCATCAATGTCGACTGCATCAATGTGTGACGCGCCAAACTTGGCAGCACCAATGGCCAAAATGCCAGAACCGCAACCGTAGTCCAAGACCCGTTGCGATGTCACCTCGTGCGTGGCAATCCAACGCAAACACATGCGTGTGGTAGGATGCGTTCCGGTGCCAAAGGCCAGGCCTGGATCGAGGCGAATCACTTCACGCGCTTGGGCGGGAGGCTCATGCCATGTCGGCACGATCCAAAATTCAGGCGTGATTTCGACTGGCGCAAATTGGGACTGTGTGAGGCGAACCCAATCTTGATCGGGTACCGCTGCGATGGACAAGATTTGGCAGGACTCAAAAAAATCTTGCGCTGCCAACAAGACAGCCGCTTCTTGGGCTTGTTCTTCTTTGGCAAACAAGGCCACCATCTTGGAACGCTGCCAACCGTCTTTGGGGGGCGGCATGCCAGGTTCGCCGAACAAAGCTTGTTCGTGCTCGGTTTCCGCGTCGGCGTCTTCCACAGACACACTCAAAGCATCCAATGCATCCAGTGCTTCACTCAAGACATCCACACGTGCCTCGGGGCACAACAAGTTCAGTTCATACATAGGTCAGCTTTTGCGTTGACGCAACCACTCTTCCAAGTAATGGATGTTGGTGCCGCCTGAGACGAATTTGGAATCACGCAAAATTTCTCGGTGCAATGGAATGTTGGTGCTAATGCCCTCCACCACCATTTCACCCAAAGCAGTTTGCATGCGTGCAATGGCTTGTTCGCGCGTGTCGCCATGTGCAATGATTTTGCCAATCATGGAGTCGTAGTTAGGTGGCACAAAGTAATTGTTGTAGACATGCGAGTCCACGCGAATACCAGGACCGCCTGGTGCATGCCAAGTGGTAATTCGACCAGGAGAAGGCGTGAACTTGAAGGGATCTTCAGCATTCACACGGCATTCGATGGCATGGCCTCGAATTTCAATTTGGCGTTGTGAGAATGGCAACTTCTCACCTGCGGCCACCATGATTTGTGTTTTGACAATGTCGATGCCAGTGATCCACTCGGTCACGGGGTGCTCAACTTGGACGCGGGTGTTCATTTCAATGAAATAGAACTCGCCGTTTTCATACAAAAACTCGAAGGTGCCAGCACCGCGGTAATTGATTTTTTTGCAAGCGGCCACACAGCGTTCGCCGATCTTGTCGATCAGTTTACGGGGAATGCCAGGCGCTGGTGCTTCTTCGACCACTTTTTGGTGACGGCGCTGCATGGAGCAATCGCGCTCACCCAAGTAAACCGCGTTCTTGTGTTTGTCCGCCAAGATTTGAATTTCAATGTGGCGTGGATTCTGCAGGTACTTTTCCATGTACACCGCAGGATTGCCAAACGCAGCGCCCGCTTCGGCCTTGGTCATTTGCACCGCATTGATCAGGGCTGCTTCGGTGTGGACCACACGCATGCCGCGCCCACCACCACCACCGGCAGCTTTGATGATGACCGGGTAGCCAATGCTTTTGGCCGTGCGGCGGATGATGACGGGATCATCGGGCAACTCGCCTTCAGAGCCGGGCACACAGGGCACGCCCGCCTTGATCATGGCTTGTTTGGCCGACACTTTGTCACCCATGATGCGGATGGACTCGGGCGTAGGTCCAATGAATTGGAAACCGCTCTTTTCGACACGCTCGGCAAAGTCGGCGTTTTCGCTCAGGAAACCGTAGCCTGGGTGAATGGCTTCAGCATCTGTGACTTCTGCTGCCGAAATGATGGCCGGCATATTGAGGTAGCTGAGGTTGGACGCGGCGGGCCCAATGCAAACGGCCTCTTCGGCCAGTTTGACGTACTTGGCTTCGCGATCGGCTTCGGAATAAACCATAACAGCTTTGATGCCGAGCTCGCGGCATGCACGCTGAATTCGCAGGGCAATTTCCCCGCGATTGGCAACCAGAATTTTCTTGAACATGAGAATCCCGGTGGTTTATTCGATGATGTACAAAGCTTGGCCGTACTCAACAGCCTGACCGTTTTCACACAAGACTTGCTTCACAACGCCAGACTTGTCAGATTCGATTTCATTCAAAATCTTCATGGCTTCAATGATGCACAGCGTGTCGCCTTCTTTGACGGTGTCGCCCACCTGAACAAATGGGGCCGCACCTGGGCTGGACGATCTGTAGAACGTGCCAACCATGGGAGATTTGACAGTATGGCCTGCAGCAGCAGCCTCGGCGGCTACGGCAGCCGCAGTGACAGCGGCAGCTTCTGCAATTTCTGACACCGTAGGCGCAGCGGCGGGGGCAGCAACAGGTGCAGCAGCTGGCACCATGACTTGATGCGTGAGGACAGGTGCGCCAGAAGCGACAGCACCTTTGACAATTCGAACCTTGCCTTCTGCCTCGGTGATCTCCAGTTCTGTGACGTTGGAGTCGGAAACCAAGTCGATCAAGGTTTTCAATTTGCGCAAATCCATGTTACCCCCTGCGTTTGCTGTCGAAAACATGGAATTTACACTAAAAATCCTCTTAAATAGCTACAAATGCACTCATTTCCATGCTTAAAGGCCGAAAGAAGCCAGTTTTTGAGGGGCAAGGATGCAGGTCCGCTTTGCAAGTGCCGGGCTCAGGCTACTTTTTGCAACCAGCTGTCCAAATCCTTTTGATCTAATTTGCCGGCTTTTTGCGCTAAAAGCCTACCTTTTGCATCGAAAAGTACGCTGTAGGGCAAAGCGCTTTGCGCATTGCCAAGGCTAACCCCCAACTCAGTGCCCACCATGCCCGCCAAACCGTTGGGAAACTGCAAAGGCTTTTGCGTCAAAAAGCGTCGAACCTGACTAGGTTGATCCACAGCCAAACCAACAACTTGGAAGGATTTAGATTGATTTGCCTTATAAAAGGCATCAATTAAAGGAAGTTCTTCAATACAAGGCGGACACCAGGTGGCCCAAAAATTCACCAACAGGGGTCTGCCTCGAAACGACTTCATCTCCAAAGTACCACCTTCAGGCTTTTCGAAGGTCTGGCTCCAGAAATTCTGGACAGCCACATCCATCACACCTTGTGGTTGGTATTTTTGCCAAGCCACAAAAGCACCCGTCAAACCGGCTGCCGCAGCCACACCTGCCGTGATCCAGTGACGGCGCGCCATGCCACTGTCCTGCAAATCTTCGGCGTGAGCAGCTTGTTTCTTTAAATTTTCTTGATCTGACATTCTTTTTCCATCAACTTCGTTCATTTAACCGAATCATGCATCAATCAAGCGCTGAACAGCCAAGGCATCACCGCGAGGCGAGCGGCCCTGGGAATCAAGCTTCAAGGCACCTCGGACATCGTCGTATTCATTGATCAGCAAGTGCACGCCAATTTCTTCACCCAACTCTTTGCAGTAACTGTGGATGCTCAAGGCCTCCACAGGGTCACCATGCAGGCCATTGACCGTTCGCGCTTCAAAGTCAACACCCTGGTTGATGAGCTCAATTTCGCACGATTTCTCATCATCGCAAAACAACTGCAAGTAAATGTCTGACAACCGGGTGGCCGTGCCATGCCACACCGCACCCCCCAAATAGGGTCTGAAATCGTGCAAGCGCTTCATCCACATCAAAGCATGCTGACGCAATGCCAACAATTCGGCAGCTTGGGTGTCCGCGCAAAACACGGCAATGTATTCATGCACCTGCGCTTCAACTTGATCGTTGTTGGGCAGGGGTGTTCTTGGCGGCAAGCCCAGCATTTTCAAGGCGCGGCGTTTGGCAGGCCCGTACTCCAAGCCCTCCTCCACCACACATTGGGCAGCCGAGGCTGCAATTTCATCTGTTAAATCTGCCATGACGCCATTGTGCACCGCCTAAAATCTCCCTATGCATATACATATATTGGGCATTTGCGGCACCTTCATGGGAGGCTTGGCCGCCTTGGCAAGAGAAGCGGGACATCGCGTCACAGGCTGTGACGCTGGCGTCTACCCCCCCATGAGCGACCAACTGGAAGCCTTGGGCATTGAGTTGATTGAAGGCTTTGGGGCTGAGCAAATGCGCCTTCAACCCGATTTGTACGTGGTCGGCAACGTGGTCAGCCGCAGCCGATTGCCCTCGGGCGAGCCCAAGTTTCCCTTGATGGAAGCCATTTTGGAATCTGGCGCCCCCTACACCAGTGGCCCCCAGTGGTTGGCAGAACACGTGCTGCAAGGTCGCCATGTGCTGGCTGTTGCTGGCACCCATGGCAAAACCTCCACCACCTCCATGCTGACATGGATCTTAGAAGCTGCCGGTCTCAAGCCGGGCTTCTTGGTGGGTGGCGTACCCTTGAACTTTGGTGTGTCAGCACGCCTTGGCCAACTGACCAACGGCCACTCGCGCCCCTACTTCGTGATCGAAGCAGATGAATACGACACAGCTTTTTTCGACAAGCGCAGCAAGTTCGTGCACTACCGTCCTCGCACCGCCATCTTGAACAATTTGGAGTTTGACCACGCCGATATCTTTGATGACCTCCAAGCCATTGAGCGTCAGTTTCACCACTTGGTGCGCACGGTGCCAGGTCAAGGCCGCTTGGTGGTCAATGGTCTGGAAGAGAGTTTGACGCGTGTCTTGGCGCAAGGTTGCTGGAGTGAAGTCCGCAGCTTTGGCGCGGCCGTCAGTGATTTCTCAGCGCTGGGCGAACCCAGTGATTTTGAAGTCCTGCACCAAGGCCAAAAAGTGGGGCACGTGCAATGGTCGCTGGGCGGCGTGCACAACCAACACAACGCATTGGCCGCCATTGCAGCGGCCGAACATGCAGGTGTCTCACCCGATGTGGCCGCCAAAGCTTTGTCGAGTTTTCAAAATGTGAAGCGCCGCATGGAAGTGCGCGGTACCGTGGCGGGTGTGACGGTCTACGATGACTTTGCGCATCACCCCACCGCCATTCGCACCACCCTCGATGGCTTGCGCCGACAAGTCGGTCAAGCGCGCATCCTGGCCATCTTCGAGCCGCGCAGCAACACCATGAAACTGGGCACCATGAAATCGCAACTGCCTTGGAGCTTGGAACAAGCCGATTTGTCCTTTTGTCACAGCGGTGGCTTGGACTGGGATGCCAATGCAGCCTTGGCCGAGATGGGCGCCAAAGCGCAAGTGGCCAGCAGCATTGACGACTTGGTCAAACAAGTGCTTGCCGCCGCGAAACCTGGCGACCATTTGCTGTGCATGAGCAATGGCGGCTTTGGCGGTATTCACGACAAGCTCTTGAAGGCATTGAAGCCTGCATAAAAAAAGCGCCTGAACACAGGCGCTTGTGAAGCATAGGCACGGGCCTTGTCTAAAAGGTCCGCGTCCTTTGCATTTATTTTTGTCGACGTGCCAACACGGCTTTGGACAGCGTCTCCAACACCTTCTCGCTGTCAGGCCAACCAATGCACGCATCGGTGATGCTTTGCGCGTACTTCAATGCGCTGGGGTCGTCTTTGCCAGGCGTGAATTTTTGCGCACCCCCTTCTAAGTGGCTTTCCACCATCACACCAAAAATCTGATGTGAGCCTTTGCTAATTTGCGCTGAAATGTCATTCGTCACATCCACTTGACGCTCATGCTGCTTGCTGCTGTTGGCATGGCTGCAATCGATCATCAAGGTGGGCTTCAGTTTGGCTGCCACCAAGTCTTTGCAAGCTGCATTGACACTGGCTTCATCGTAATTGGGCGCTTTGCCGCCGCGCAAAATCACATGGCAATCGGGATTACCTTGGGTTTGCACAATCGCCACTTGACCGTTCTTGTGAACCGACAAAAAGTGGTGGCCACGCTCGGCGGCTTGAATGGCGTCGGTGGCAATTTTGATGTTGCCATCGGTGCCATTTTTAAAGCCGATGGGTGCTGACAAACCCGAAGCCAATTCGCGGTGCACTTGGCTTTCGGTGGTGCGTGCGCCGATGGCGCCCCAGCTGATCAAATCGCCAATGTACTGAGGCGAAATCACATCCAAGAACTCACTGCCTGCAGGCAAGCCTTGGCGGTTGATTTCAATCAGCAACTGACGTGCAATGCGCAAACCTTCGTCAATGCGGAAGCTTTCGTCCAAATAGGGGTCATTGATCAAACCTTTCCAGCCCACCGTGGTACGGGGCTTTTCAAAGTAGACACGCATCACAATTTCCAAGGTGTCTTGGTATTTGTCGCGCAAGGGCTTCAGACGACGTGCGTAATCCAAAGCGGCTGCGGGGTCGTGAATCGAGCAAGGACCAATGACCACCAGCAGGCGGTCGTCTTTGCCGGCCATGATGTTGTGAATCTTGCGACGCGTTTGTGAAATGAGCGTTTCCACCGCCGTTCCCGTGATCGGGAAAAAGCGCATCAAATGCTCGGGCGGCGGCAACACGGTGATGTCCTTGATGCGTTCGTCATCGGTTTGCCCAGTGCGATCTGTGGGGTTCGCATAACGAGGCTCCGAATTGGCTTTGGCTTTGGTGTTCATCGTGTGCTCCTGTTCAAAAATAAAAATGGGTTCGGTGAGATGCAAAAAAAAACCGCCGGGGGTTGAGTCCGGCGGTTGGTAGAGGGGTTCAGTGACTTATGCGCTGGCCTCTCGTCCGCCTAGGACTGAGAATGCAAAATAAAAGCTAAAAAAGCTGAAGCGCGTATTCATAGATCTGGAATGTAGCACAAGTTTTTGGCAGTTTTCTGACAAGAAATCTAAGATAAACCCCCTCAAGCCGTGCCGCCCACGGTCAAACCTTCAATTCGCAAGGTGGGTTGACCCACGCCCACAGGCACACTTTGACCTTCTTTGCCGCACACACCCACACCCGAATCAAGGCGCATGTCGTTGCCAATCATGCTGACGTGTTTCAGGCATTCGGGGCCACTGCCCACCAAGGTCGCGCCCTTCACAGGGTATTGAATCTTGCCGTTTTCAACCCAATAGGCTTCACTGGCAGAGAACACAAACTTGCCGCTGGTGATGTCCACTTGGCCACCGCCAAAGTTGGTGGCGTACAAGCCTTTCTTGATGCTGGCCACAATTTCTTCAGGCGCTTTGTCGCCACCCAACATGTAGGTATTGGTCATGCGGGGCATGGGAATGTGCGCATAGCTTTCACGGCGGCCATTGCCCGTTGGCTTCACACCCATCAAGCGCGCGTTCATGGCGTCTTGGATGTAGCCTTTCAAAATGCCGTCTTCGATCAGCACATTGCGCTGGCTAGCGCAGCCTTCATCGTCCACATTCAAAGAACCACGGCGATCAGAAATGGTGCCATCGTCCAGCACAGTGACGCCTTTGGCTGCCACACGTTTGCCAATCATGCCGCTGAAAGCGCTGGAACCTTTGCGGTTGAAATCGCCTTCTAAGCCATGACCAATGGCTTCGTGCAACAAGACACCAGGCCAACCTGGGCCTAAGACCACGGTCATCACGCCAGCAGGCGCAGGTCGTGCATCCAAGTTGGTGAGCGCCGCATGCACGGCATCGTCCACATATGCATTGACCATGGCATCGTCAAAATAAGCCATGCCAAATCGGCCACCGCCACCGCCACTGCCAACCTCGCGTCGGCCATTTTGTTCAGCAATGACCGTGACCGACAAGCGGACCAAAGGTCGCACATCGGCAGCCAAGGTGCCATCGGCACGTGCCACCATGACCACATCGTATTCACTGGCCAAACCCGCCATCACTTGCACCACGCGAGGGTCTTTGGCGCGCGCCAGTTGCTCTACTTTTTCGAGCAACTGCACTTTATCAGTGCTGTTGAGCGAGCTGATGGGGTCAAGAGAGGGGTACAGCGAGCGCATGCCCGCAATTTTGCGCGGGGCAACTTTGGCTTTTTTGTTTTGGTTGGCCTGTGCAATGGCACGCACCGTTTGCGCAGCATCCATCAAGGAAGCTTCTGAAATGTCATCGGAGTATGCAAAGGCCGTTTTTTCACCAGCAACGGCGCGAACACCCACGCCTTGGTCGATGCTGAAACTGCCCGTTTTCACAATGCCCTCTTCAAGGCTCCAGCCTTCTGCACGGGTGTATTGGAAATACAAATCGGCGTCGTCAACCTTGTGGGCCTGGATGGCGCTCAAGGCCTTGGCCAAATGGGTTTCGTCCAAGCCAAAAGGCTCGAGTAACAAGGACCTGGCTGTGGCCAGACGTTCGAGAGTGGGTTCGCGTGAAATCATGCTGCCATTGTAGGCAAGCTCAGAAGGCCCTGCTGTACACCGGTCAGCTGGTCTTGTGAGTTTCACGCGCTTAGGTTTGAACCAGTCGTTTGGCTTTGGCAATGGACATCAAAATGCCCAAGCCCAAACCCAATGTGACCATGGCGGTGCCGCCATAGCTGATAAAAGGCAAAGGCACGCCCACCACAGGCAGGATGCCACTGACCATGCCCATGTTGACAAAGGCATAGGTGAAGAAAATCATGCTGACGCTACCGGCCAACAAACGGGTGAACAAGGTGGGCGCCTCTTTGGCAATGACCAAACCGCGGAACACCAAAAAGAAGAAGCAAGTGATCAAAAGGAAGGTGCCAAGCAGGCCAAACTCTTCCGAAAAAGCCGCAAAGATAAAGTCGGTGGTGCGCTCGGGAATGAACTCCAAATGGGTTTGCGTCCCTTGCATGAACCCCTTGCCCCAAAAACCGCCCGAACCAATGGCAATCATGCCTTGAATGATGTGAAAGCCTTTGCCCAAGGGGTCTCGCGCTGGGTCGAGCAAGGTGCAAACGCGCTGCCGTTGGTACTCGTGCAAAACCTTCCAATCTACCCCTTCAGCGCACAACTGCGTTTCAAACGCCACCAGCAAACTCAATCCAATCAAGCCCAGCAAGACCGGCGGCAAAATCAAGCGCCAACTCAAACCTGCAAAAAACAGCACGGCCACACCCGTGCTGAGCACCAGCAAAGCGGTGCCCAAATCGGGCTGACGCATGATCAGTCCCACAGGCACCATCAACAACAAAGCTGCCACCAAGAAATCAAGCGGGCGTAGTTGGCCTTCCCGCTTTTGGAACCACCAAGACAGCATCAGAGGCATGGCAATTTTGAGAATTTCGCTGGGCTGAATGACCACACCGACATTGAGCCAGCGCCGCGCACCCTTCTTGGTGATGCCGAAAATGGCCACGGCAATCAACAGCAGCACCCCCGCCGTATAAATGGGCACCGCCAAGGTCATGAGCCGCTGCGGTGGAATTTGCGCCACCACAAACATGATGGTGCCGGCAATCAGCATGTTGCGCCCATGGTCGACAAAACGCGTGCCATGGTCGTAGCCCGAGGAGTACATGATGAGCATGCCCGCGCAGGCCAGCACAAAGACCGCAAAGGCCAATGGTCCGTCAAAACCTTCAAACAAATGAAGGAGGCGAGACGACCAACTGGGTTTTTCGATGACACGGGACATGGCCGAATTATCCTTTGCTTCGGCAGATTTAGGCGCTTTCACCCTAAATTTGAACCCCCTCAGGCTTGCCCAAGGGCCTGCGCATGGGACAATTGCGCTCATGTTTTTATTGTTTGAAGAAGCTGGCAAATTTGTTGCCGGACGCGTCTTGTCAGAGGCAGAAGCTTCGGTGCAAGTGGAATTGGACAGCGGCAAGCGGGTCAAAGTCAAAGGCGCCAATGTGCTTTTGAAATTTGACAAGCCAGCACCGGCCCAACTCTTGGCAGACGCTGCCACCATCAGCCAAAGCATTGAGCTTGATTTGGCGTGGGAATTTGCGCCCGACACCGAGTTCGGTTTTGCCGAAGTGGCCCGCGAGTATTTCAATGCAGATGCCACCACCGCGCAGCAGGTGGGGGCCCTCATTCGCCTCTACGAAGCGCCTCATTATTTTCGCCGTGCTGGCAAAGGCCGATTCAAAAAGGCCTCTGCCGAAACAGTGCAATTGGCTTTGGCAGGGATAGAGAAGAAAAAACAAATTCAAGCGCAGATTGAAAGTTGGTCGCACGAACTGATGGCGGGTCAATGCCCTGCGCCCATCAAAGAGCAGCTATACAAAATTTTGTTCCGCCCCGACAAGAATGCACCCGAATACAAAGCGGTGGTCGAGGCCAGTCGTGCCAGTCAAACGGCGCCGCTGACTTTGCTGCAAAACGCCGGTGCCATTGCCAGCGCCTATGACTTTCATTGGCAACGCTTTTTGTTTGACAACTTTCCCAAGGGCACTGGCTTTCCCAAATTGGAGGCGCCTGCCATTGCGCAGGAATTGCCATTGGCCAACGTACAGGCCTACTCCATCGACGACTCACAAACCACCGAAATAGACGATGCCTTGTCTTTGCAAGGGCTGGGCTCCGGCCAAGTGGTGGTGGGCATTCACATTGCCGCCCCTGGCTTGGCCATTGCGCCCAACAGCGCCATCGACAATGTGGGCCGCACCCGGTTGTCCACTGTGTACATGCCGGGCTACAAAATCACCATGCTGCCCGATGAAGTGGTGCAAAGCTACACCTTGGCCGAAGGCCAGGCCTGCCCAGCGGTGTCGCTGTACGTCACGTTGGACGAAGCCACGCTCAGCATTCAACACACCGAGACCAAATTGGAGCGCGTGCCCATCAACGCCAATTTGCGCCACGATCAGCTCGATCAATGGGTGACACAAGCTTGGTTAGAGGACGCTGCACCCGCAGCCCGCGAAGGTGAACCACAACTGCCGATTGCGCACAGCGAATTGGCATTTTTTTGGCGCTTGGCGCAACACCTCAAAGCGGGTCGCGAAGTGGTGCGCGGCAAGCCCGAGAATTTCAATCGTCCCGACTACAACTTCCGCTTGGTCCGTGACAACAAAGACACGCCGCCCACAGGTCAAGAGTCGGTGCAGATTTCGGTACGCCAACGCGGCGCACCCCTCGATTTGATCGTGGCCGAGGCCATGATCTTGGCCAACAGCACATGGGGCCAATGGCTGGCCAGTTTGGGCGTTCCGGCCATCTACCGCAGCCAAGCCAGCATGGCACCCGGTGTCAAAGTGCGCATGGGCACCAAGGCCCTGCCGCATGCTGGCATTGGCGTGCCTGCGTATGCGTGGAGCACTTCACCCTTGCGCCGATACACCGACTTGGTTAACCAATGGCAAATCATTGCCTGCGCCCAACACGGCGCCACAGCAGCATTGGCCGCACCCTTCAAACCGAAAGATGCACAACTGTTTGCCATCATCAGTGCCTTTGATGCGGCCTACACCGCTTACAACGGCTACCAATCCGGCATGGAGCGCTTTTGGACATTGCAATACCTGAAGCAAGAAAACATCACGGAAGTGGTGGCCAGTTTGGTCAAAGAAATGGCGGGTGGCAGTTGGTTGGTGCGCGCAGACCACCTGCCACTCATGCTCACTGTCATGGGCGCATCAGGCTTGACGCGGGGTGACAAGGTCAAGGTTCAATTGGGCGCCATCGATGCCATGGCGCTGGACGTCAGTGGCACCGTCATCGAGAAAATCATCAGCGAACATTCTGAAGCCGAGGACAGCGAGGCAAGTTTGGATGAGGCCATGGAAGATCTGGACGAAGCGGCCACAGGCCCCATTGCCATTGCGCTGAACGTCAACGAGGCGCCCGCCGAAGAATAATTCATGTCGACGTCAACAGCACCTTTTTCTGCAAGTACTTCGCACCGTACCTTGATGTGGGCTTTGGGTGTTTCAGTGCTGGTGCATGCGGCACTGCTGACCTTGAAATGGGTCTCGCCTGCCACCTTTGATCGCATGTTTGAAACCAACACTTTGGAAGTGGTGTTGGTCAATTCACGCAGCACCAACGCGCCCGATGCACCCTTGGCATTGGCGCAGGTCAATTTGGCAGGCGGTGGTCAAGTGCCAGGAACCGCGATCCAAAGCAGCCCTTTCAGTGCCAATGTGCAAGATCAAAACGGCCAAGAGTTGCAGCAAATTGAGAAAAAAATTGAGACGCTGAAAAACGAACAAGTGCGGCTCATCGAACAACTCAAGCAAGAGTTGTCACAGCTCAGCAATCAAGCGCCCAGCGCTTCCAACGAAGGCAAGACCGATGCCGTGATCGAGCGCAAACACCAGCTCGCTAGCCAGTTGGCACAAATCGAAAAGCAATCACAAGCTCTGCAGGGCGGACCCAAAAAACGCTACATTGGCCCTGCCACGCAAGAGGTTTCCTTTGCGCGTTACTACGACAAGATGCGTCGCACCATCGAACTCACAGGGACAGAAAATTTTCCGCAAGCGGGCGGCGAAAAACTCTACGGCAGCCTCACCATGGTCATCACCCTCGATGCCAAAGGCCGTGTGCTTGAAACTGAAATTGCCAGTGCATCTGGCAAGCCCCTGCTAGACAAACGCGCGCAAGCCATCGTGCGCGGTGCCTCACCCTTTGATGCATTCACGCCAGAGATGAAGCGTCAAGCGGACCAATTGGTGGTGGTGTCACGCTTTCACTTTGCGCGCGATGAAACCCTAGAAACCAACATGTTGGCACCTCAAAACAGTGCCGCTTCAGCTCGCTCAACACCCATTCAACGAACCCCATAACCGATTGAATTGCATGGACACGTACTGCGTTTTCGGCCATCCCATTGAACACAGCAAATCGCCGTGGATCCACGCACGCTTTGCGCAGCTGACCGATCAAAGTTTGGTGTATCACATGACAAAAGCGCCGCTGGACGGATTTGCCAACAGCTTGCATGCCTTCCAACACCAAGGCGGCAAAGGTTGCAACGTCACCTTGCCCTTCAAAACAGAAGCTGCGGCATTGGCCACCCACTCCAGTCCCCGTGTACTTCTGGCGCAAGCTTGCAACACCTTGAAATTTGACGGACAAACCATCTATGGCGAGAACACCGACGGCTTAGGCTTGGTCACCGACTTGGTTCGCAACGCGGGCTGTCAGCTGAAAGGCAAAAGCGTTTTGTTGATTGGTGCGGGCGGTGCCTCGGCTGGCGTCTTAGGGCCCCTGCTGTGCGAAAAACCGCGCCAACTCTGGGTCTGCAATCGAACGGCCGAGAAAGCCACGGAACTGGTGCAACGACATGCCACATTGGCCTCTGAGCAAGGGGTCGACTGCCAAGCCTTGAGTTTGCAACACGAAGGACTGTTCAGTCAGTCCTTTGATGTGGTGATCAATGCGTCCAGCAGCAGCTTGCATCAAGGCGAAGTGCCCGTGCCTCCCAGTGTTCTCAAACAAGGCGGTATGGCTTGCGATTTGATGTACGGCCCTGCGGCACAAGGCTTCATGCAATGGGCCACTGCACATGGCGCACAAGCGCGTGATGGGCTGGGCATGCTGGTCGAGCAAGCCGCCGAATCCTTCTATGTCTGGCGTGGCGTCCGTCCGCCTACAGCACCTGTTTTGGCCGAGCTGCGCGCCTTGTTGGCGCAGTCCTGATCTTCTCTTTCAACAACGTCATTCATGCGCTACGCACTCTACGCATTCAAACAATGGCTTTTGTTGCTATTGGCTGGCTTCGTCTTGT
The DNA here is from genome assembly GCF_001412575.1 of Limnohabitans sp. 103DPR2. Taxonomy (NCBI): domain Bacteria; kingdom Pseudomonadati; phylum Pseudomonadota; class Betaproteobacteria; order Burkholderiales; family Comamonadaceae; genus Limnohabitans; species Limnohabitans sp. 103DPR2. The sequence continues at coordinate 2,825,987 of NZ_CP011834.1, forward strand.
TGCAATTGTTTTTCATTGGACGCGTGGGTTTTATGGCGGTGGTCGATCCCTCCTCTACCGCATTTGAACGTTCACAAGCCTGGCAAATTGTGAGCAGCCAAGGTCGCTTGTTGTGGCGCCAAACTTGGATGCCTTCAGAGCAAATCGCCAAACCGCTCAAACGCGCCGTGCTGGCCTCCGAAGACAGCGCCTTCACCAGCCACAACGGCGTGTGGTGGGATGCTGTGGAAAAAGCGTGGAGCAAAAATGCCAAAGCCCAAGCCAAACTAGAAGCGCAGGCTGCGCAAAAGAAAAATGGCAAAGTGGTAGCCCCCAAAATTGTGGGCGGCTCCACCATCACCCAGCAATTGGCAAAAAATCTATTGCTCAGTGGTGAGCGAACCCTGATTCGCAAAGGTCAAGAATGGGTCATCACGGTGGCCTTGGAAACGTTCTTGTCCAAAAAGAAAATTCTCACGCTCTACCTGAACCATGTGGAATGGGGCAACGGCGTGTTTGGCGCAGAAGCAGCAGCGCGGCATTATTTTCAAAAGTCTGCCAGCCAGCTCACCGAATGGGAGGCTGCCCGCTTGGCCGTGATGCTGCCGCGACCCCGCTACTTTGAAAAGCTGCCGCAATCGGTCTACCTCAGCGACCGTGCGCAAACCATCATGGCGCGCATGAACGATGTTGCGCTACCCTGAGTCACCTCTCACCCTCTAGCCATCACAATCCACCCATGAGAATTCTTGGCATTGACCCCGGCCTTCAAACCACTGGCTTTGGTGTGATTGATATGGACGGCTCCAAACTGACCTATGTGGCCAGTGGCGTGATTCGCACGGACAAAGTTCAGCAAGGCAACTTGCCCAATCGCTTGAAGGTGATTTACGACGGCATTGTCGAAATCAACCAGCGCTACCAACCGAACGCAGCCTCGGTCGAAATTGTGTTCGTCAACGTCAATCCGCAAGCCACCTTGCTATTGGGACAAGCGCGCGGTTGTTGCGTCACAGCTTTGGTGACTTGCAATTTGCCTGTAGCCGAGTACACCGCTTTGCAAATGAAAAAGGCCATCACCGGACATGGCCGTGCCGCCAAGTCACAAATTCAAGAGATGGTGAAACGCATGCTGAAGTTGCCTTCGGTGCCGGGTCCCGATGCAGCCGATGCGCTGGGTTTGGCCATCACGCATGCCCATGCCAGTCCCTCCATGAACAAGCTGGCTGCCTTGGATGTGCTCAATCGCAAGACCCACGGCATGTACCGTGATGGGAGAAGCCATTAAGCAGCGCAGTCATTCAGCAACTGAACCCATTGGCAGTTGCCACATTGCGCAAGTTCGCTTGAAGGCTATGTGTCAGGGCTGTTTTACTTGGGCATGACCATGCGGTCGCGCTTGGCCAACTCGGGGAAGAACTTCACTGCAGCCACGGCCACCCCCACTGTGGCCAAGCCCCCAAAAATCGCTGAGCCAACGGGCCCCCACATGGCCGCTGTCGTACCCGACTCAAACTCGCCCAACTGATTGGAAGCACCAATGAAAATCGAGTTGACGGCGGCAACCCGGCCACGCATGTCATCGGGTGTTTCCAGTTGCAGCAACGTCAGGCGCGTCACCACGCTGACGTTGTCGGCAGCGCCGGCCACCATCAAAGCCGCCATCGACAACACAAAGTGCGTTGAAATGCCAAATACAAAATTGGCCAAACCAAACACGCCCACGGCAATCAACATCCAACGGCCCACGCGCCGCTCGATGGGCCACTGCGTTAATACGACTGCCATCAACAAAGCACCCACAGCAGGTGATGAGCGCAAGAGCCCTAAGCCTTCAGGCCCTGTGTGCAAAATGTCTTTGGCATAAATGGGCAAGAGCGCTGTGACGCCTCCCAGCAGCACAGCAAATAAATCCAAGGCAATGGCGCCCAACAAGACCTTGTGATGCCACACAAAGTGAGCACCTGCCAACACGCTGCGCAAATCAGCAGCTGCTTTGGAAGGCTTATGCTCGTAGCGAACCGTCAAGGCCAATAAAAAGGCGATGAACAAACAGGCTGCACACGTGACATACACCGCATTGACATGCATGGCGTACAAAATACCGCCCAGCGCAGGCCCGCCAATGACGGCTGTTTGCACACCTGTGGAACTCAAGGCCACTGCGCGTTGCAAAAGATGACTGGGCACCAAGTGCGGCGTGAGTGCTTGTTGTGTGGGCATTTGAAAAGAGCGCACCATGCCCAGCACAGCTGAGATGAACAACACCAACTCGCGCGTGACTTGATCGGTGGCGGTGCCCCAAACCAACAAACCGGCCACGGCTGTTTGGACCAGCATGCACGTGGCGTAGATGTGGACCTTGTGAACACGGTCCACAATTTGCCCAGCAGGCAATGTCAAGATCAGCGCGGGTACAAATTGAAACAAGCCCACCAAACCCAGGTCCCAGGCACTGCCCGTGATTTCGTACATGTGCCAGGCCAAAGCCACCATCAACATTTGCGTGGCCAAGATACCGGCCAAACGCGCCAGCCAAAAACGCAAGAAGGGTTGGTGCGACAGCAAATCGCGCAAAGAAGACTGGGCAGCCGTGTTCATGCCTTGCAATTACCAAGCACGCACAGGCAAGGCAAATCCTTCGGGTGCTTTTTTGACATCGTCAAAGCTGACGATTTCATAGGCATCGGGTTGATCGAGCAAGGCGCGAAGCAATTGGTTGTTCATGGCATGGCCAGAACGGAAAGCGGTGTAGCTGGCAATGAAAGGTTTGCCAATGATGTACAGGTCGCCCATGGCGTCCAAAATTTTGTGCTTCACGAACTCATCGTCGTAACGCAAACCATCGCTGTTCAAGACCTTGTAGTCGTCCATCACAATGGCATTGTCCAAGCCGCCGCCCAAGGCCAAGCCATTGGAGCGCAGCATTTCAACGTCTTTGGTGAAACCAAAAGTGCGAGCCCGCGCAATGTCGCGGGCATAGACATCGCGTCCCATGTCAAACACCACTTGCTGACCTGTGGAGTCAACTGCGGGATGCTTAAATTCAATTTCAAAGCTCAGGCGATAACCGTCGTAGGGTTCGAGTTTGGCCCACTTGACGTTCTCGCCTTGACCTTCACGCACTTCAACGGTTTTGAGCACGCGGATGAATTTTTTCGGTGCTTTTTGAAGTTCGATGCCAGCACTTTGCAACAAAAACACAAAGGAAGAAGCTGAGCCATCCAAGATGGGCACTTCTTCAGCCGTGATGTCGATGATCAGATTGTCGATGCCCAAGCCTGCGCAGGCAGACATCAAATGTTCAACCGTGTGCACCTTGGCTTGGCCACTGGAAATGGTGGAAGCCAATCGCGTGTCTGTGACGCTGAGTGCATTGATGTGGATGTCGACAGGTTCGGCCAAATCGACACGTCGAAACACAATGCCGGTGTCGACTGGCGCGGGCCTCAGGGTCAGCTCAACCCGTTGACCGCTGTGCAAACCCACACCCACGGCCTGGGTGAGGGTTTTAAGGGTTCTTTGAGCAAGCATGGGCTGATTTTAAATTCTCAAGCCCAAGCTTGCACAAAGAGGGTTTTGCAGACCCACTCTGACGCGATGCCAATTGAAAATCAGTCAGCTTGCTTGCGCAAGAAGGCTGGAATTTCAATGTCGTCCATGCCAGCAGAGGCCATGCCGTCGACTTTGGCAGCAGCCTGCGTGCGGTTGGTGCGCCATACGCTAGGTGTGTTCAAACGGCCATAGTCACCACCCAAGGCGGCGTTTTGACCACCCAGTGTGGGGGACACAGCATCGCCAGTGTCTACAGTGAAAGGCACGTTGTCGGTACCTGTGCGCAAAACTTGCAATGGGGGCGCTGTACGGCGAGCACCTTGGCTTGACAAGCCAGTGGCCACCACGGTCACGCGAATTTCGTCGCCGAGGCTTTCGTCATAAGCTGTACCGTAAATGACGTGTGCGCTTTCAGAAGCATAGGCACGGATGGTGTTCATGGCTTGCTTGGACTCGCTCAATTTGAGGGAGCCTTTGGCTGCACTGATCAACACCAACACGCCTTTGGCGCCAGACAAGTCGATGCCTTCGAGCAATGGGCAAGCCACTGCTTGCTCAGAAGCAATGCGTGCACGGTCTGGGCCGCTGGCAGAAGCTGTACCCATCATGGCTTTGCCGGGTTCGCCCATGACAGTGCGCACGTCTTCAAAGTCGACGTTCACGTGGCCAGGCACATTGATGATTTCTGCAATACCGCCCACCGCATTTTTGAGCACGTCATTGGCGTGCGCAAAAGCTTCGTCTTGGGTCATGTCTTCGCCGCCTGGCAATTCCATCAGCTTTTCATTGAGCACCACGATCAATGAATCGACGTTGGCTTCGAGTTCGGCCAAACCTGCTTCGGCGCTTTGCATGCGGCGACCGCCTTCAAAGTCGAAAGGCTTGGTGACCACACCCACGGTCAGGATGCCCATCTCTTTGGCAACACGTGCGATCACCGGTGCAGCGCCAGTGCCTGTGCCGCCGCCCATACCGGCTGTGATGAACAACATGTGCGCACCTTCGATGGCTGCGCGAATGTCTTCCACAGCCTCTTCTGCAGCATCACGGCCTTTTTCTGGTTTGCTACCTGCACCCAAGCCGGTATGACCCAGTTGGATAAAGCGGTGCGCTGCGCTGCGTGCCAATGCTTGTGCATCGGTGTTGGCGCAAATGAATTCAACGCCTTGAACGTTGCGCTCGATCATGTGCTCAACAGCGTTGCCGCCGCCGCCGCCCACGCCGATCACTTTGATTTGCGTTCCTTGATTGAACTCTTCGACTTGGATCATTTCAATGCTCATGGTGCTCTCCTAAAACTGTTGCAGTTGCCTAAATATTGATTTTTGAAAATTTTATTTTTGTTGGATTAAAAGGGTTTCAACATCGCTGATGTGGACTCCCCCTTGCCAAGTAAAGTTTGCGCCAATCCATCAGAAGTTACCCACGATGAAATCTTTGAAGCGAGTGAAGGCGTTGTTCATCGAACCCTTCTTCTGCGAAACTTTGAAGCCACGCAAGCGGGCCAAACGGGCTTCTTCCATCAGGCCCATCACGGTGGCCACGCGGGGCTGGCTGACCATGTCAGACAGCGCGCCGTTGTATTTGGGAACGCCGCGGCGAACGGGCTTCAAGAAAATGTCTTCGCCCAGTTCCACCATGCCGGGCATCACTGCGCTTCCGCCAGTGAGCACAATGCCGGACGACAAGACCTCTTCGTAACCTGATTCGCGAATGACTTGCTGGACCAGCGAGAAGATTTCTTCAACGCGGGGTTCAATCACGCCAGCCAAAGCTTGCTTGGACAGCATGCGCGGTGCGCGATCGCCCAAGCCGGGCACTTCCACTTGAGCTTCGGGATCGGCCAACAATTGTTTGGCACAACCGCTTTCGACCTTGATGTCTTCTGCATCTTTGGTAGGGGTGCGCAAAGCCATGGCAATGTCGCTGGTGATCAAATCGCCTGCAATCGGGATCACCGCCGTGTGGCGAATGGCGCCGTTGGTGAAAATGGCCACGTCGGTGGTGCCAGCGCCAATGTCTACGCAGGCCACACCCAACTCACGCTCGTCTTCGGTCAACACAGCCAAGCTGGAAGACAAAGGATTGAGCAGCAACTGGTCCACTTCCAAGCCGCAGCGACGCACGCACTTGATGATGTTTTCTGCGGCGCTTTGAGCGCCGGTCACGATGTGCACCTTGGCTTCAAGGCGCATGCCGCTCATGCCAATGGGCTCTTTCACATCTTGGCCATCGATCACAAATTCTTGCGGTGCGACCAACAACAAACGCTGGTCCGTGGAGATGTTGATGGCACGCGCTGTTTCAACCACGCGCGCCACATCGGCTGGCGTGACTTCTTTGTCTTTAACCGCCACCATGCCACTTGAATTCAAACCGCGAATGTGGCTGCCAGTGATGCCGGTGTTGACGCGTGTGATTTTGCAATCCGCCATCAACTCGGCTTCTTTCAAAGCTTGCTGAATACTTTGCACCGTGGCGTCGATGTTGACCACCACGCCGCGTTTCAAACCATTACCTGGGGCCACGCCCATGCCTGCCAGTTTCAATTCTCCACCTGGCATGACCTCGGCCACGACGACCATGACCTTGGACGTGCCAATGTCGAGACCGACCACCAAATCTTTGTATTCTTTTGCCATATGTCCAACCGTTCTTGTCTATATCTTCAATCGATCAAGGTTTTTTCAAACCATCTACCGCCAAAGTGCTGACGCCCCGCAACCTCAAGGCGTAACCACTTTCATAACGCAAATCTGCCGACAACAATGACGTGGTGGTGCGGCCGTAGCGAGACGCCACCTGGGTCAATGTTTTCGAAAACAGTTTCAATCTGTCACCCAACTCTTGTTGCGTGCCTTGCCCCAATTCCAAGCTGGCACCCGACTCAAGTTGGGCAGACCAACTGCCACGCTGACTGAGCTCCAACCTGTCCAGTGGCATGTCCATCTTGGCCATCAAAGGCTTGAGGTACTGGAACATTTCCAACACCGTTTTCGCCTGCGACTCGGGCCCTTTCAGGGTGGGCAATGCATCGCTGTCCACATCGTCGGCATTGACTTCAAACACGGCACCTTCGGCACTTAAAAACTTGCCATCACCTTCCGTGCCCCATTGCGCCACAGGCTGAAATTCATCCAAGGTGACCGACAAACGGTTGGGAAACTCGCGGCGAACCAGCGCCGAACGAATCCAAGGAATTTGCTCAAAGGCTTGACGGGCTTGCAGCAAATTCAAAGTGAAGAAGTTGCCTGTCAATTGCGGCAACACATTGGCACGCAATGTCACTGCATTGCTGTGCGTCACATTGCCGCGCACCGTGATGCCTTGAATGGAGAAAGCAGGATGGCGCAACAACCAGCCAATGCCACTGGCCACGCACATGATGAGGGCCAGGGCAAACATCAATCCTGACGTCCATTGCATCAAGCGCACATCCATGGGCAAGACCAGCGGCTTTTTCATGCCAAGCCCCCAGCTGACAAAGAGTGCTCAAGACCCGCATGGGCCAACAAGTGCATGCACAGACTTTCGTAATCCATGCCCGCCGCTTTGGCTGACATGGGCACCAAGGAGTGACCCGTCATGCCGGGTGAGGTGTTAATTTCTAGCAAGTAAGGCTTGCGGCTTTGCGCATCGATCATCACGTCGATACGGCCCCAACCTTTGCAACCCAGCACTTGGTAGGCCTTCACGACAAGGGCTTGAATGGCCTTTTCTTCAGATTCAGGCAATCCAGACGGCACCAAGTACTGCGTGTCGTCGGTGAAATATTTGTTCTGGTAATCGTAATTGCCGGCGGGCGCCACAATTCGAATCACGGGCAAGGCCTGGGCTGTTTCGCCTTCACCCAACACAGGGCACGTGACTTCATCGCCAGCAATGAACTGCTCGCACAGCACATCGGTATCGCATGCTGCGGCGGCCTTCAGGGCTTGAGGCAATTCGCTGGCCTGCGTAACCTTGGCCACACCAATCGACGAGCCTTCTCTCGCTGGCTTCACGATGAGGGGCAAACCCAAAGTTTGAATCACATGGGCTTGCGCCTGCTCACCCAAATTGTCTTGCTTGAGCAAGACATAACGAGGAGTCGGAACATCCTCAGACAACCACACGCGTTTGGTCATGGTTTTGTCGATGGCGATGCTAGAGGCCATGACGCCAGAGCCGGTGTAGGGGATGCCCAGCAATTCGAGTGCGCCTTGCACTGTGCCGTCTTCACCGAAGCGGCCATGCAATGCAATGAAGCAGCGCTGGAAACCTTCTTTTTTGAGATCGGCCAAATTGCGTTCGGCAGGGTCGAAAGCATGGGCGTCGACACCGCGACTGCGCAGGGCATTGAGCACGCCATTGCCGGACATAAAGGAGACTTCGCGCTCGGCTGATTGACCGCCCATCAGCACGGCCACTTTACCGAAATGGGCTGGTGCGTTGCTCATGCAACACCTCCCATTTTTTGAACTTGGGCAGGCACTGCGCCGATGGAGCCGGCACCCATGCAAATGACGATGTCACCGTCTTTTGCATTGTCAAAAATAGCCTGCGCCATGCCTTCAATTTTATCGACAAAAACGGGTTCAATTTTGCCTGCGATGCGTAAAGCACGAGATAAAGATCGACCGTCCGCTGCAACGATGGGCGCCTCACCTGCTGCATAAACTTCGGACAACAAAACGTGGTCGGCACCGTGGCTGATCACGCGCACAAAATCTTCAAAGCAATCGCGTGTTCGGCTGTAGCGATGCGGCTGAAATGCCAGCACCAAACGACGGCCTGGAAAGGCGCCGCGGGCCGCTGCCAAAGTGGCGGCCATCTCAACTGGATGGTGACCGTAATCGTCGATCAACGTGAAGCTTCCGGCTTGGTTCAACAGCTTCACTTCGCCATAGCGCTGGAAGCGGCGACCCACACCTTTGAAGTGGGCCAAGGCACGCTGAACCGCCGCGTCGTCCACACCCAATTCAACGGCCACCGAGATGGCGGCCAAGGCATTCAGCACATTGTGATCACCCGGCAAGTTCAGCACGATGGGCAAATCGGGCAAAACCACACCGTTGCGGCGTTGGACGGTGAAATGCATTTGACCGTTTTCAGCCCGAACATCGACCGCGCGGACTTGTGCGCCTTCTTTCAAGCCGTAGGTGGTCACAGGCCTGGCCAGCTTGTCTTGGATGCTGCGCACGCCAGGGTCATCGCTGCACAAAATGGCCGTGCCGTAGAAGGGCATGCGGTGCAAAAATTCAACAAATGCCGACTTCAATTTTTCAAAGTCGTGGCCGTAGGTCTCCATGTGGTCGGCATCGATGTTGGTCACCACCGCCATCACAGGCAATAAATTCAAGAAAGAAGCGTCCGATTCGTCTGCTTCCACCACGATGTAGTCACCCGTTCCGAGCTTGGCATTGGTGCCCGCGCTGTTCAAGCGACCGCCAATCACAAACGTGGGATCGAGTCCACCTTCTGCCAACACGCTGGCCACCAAGCTGGTGGTGGTGGTTTTGCCGTGGGTGCCCGCAATGGCCACACCTTGCTTCATGCGCATCAACTCAGCGAGCATGACGGCGCGTGGCACCACTGGAATGTGGCGTGCCTTGGCCACCAGCACTTCAGGGTTGTCGGCTTTGACGGCCGTTGAAGTGACCACGGCGTCAGCGCCCTGAACGTTGTCTGCACTGTGGCCTACATGCGTTTGGATGCCCAATGCAGCCAAACGGCGCAAGGTGCTGCTGTCGGACAGATCAGAGCCCGAGATGGTGTAACCCAAATTCAACAATACTTCTGCAATGCCGCTCATACCGGCGCCACCGACGCCGATGAAGTGGATATGACGAATGGCGTGTTTCATGCGGCCAATGCCTCGCAAGCTGCCACCACTTCTTGAGTGGCTTGTGTCTTCTTCAAAGCCCATGCTTTTTCGGCACAGGCCAACAATTCTTCACGTGTCAGGCTGGCCAAACGGGCCGCCAAAGTTTCAGGCGTGAGCTGGGCTTGTGGCATCAGCCAGCCCGCACCCTGTTGAACCAAGAAATTCGCATTGGTCGTTTGGTGATCGTCCACCGCAAATGGGAATGGCACATAAATGGCAGCCGCACCTACCGCCGCAATTTCGGTCACGGTGCTGGCCCCAGAACGGCAAATGACCAGATCGGCATCGGCAAAGGCTTGTGCGGTGTCATCAATGAAAGGCGTCAGTTCTGCTTGCACCCCAGCTTGTTGGTAATGGTTGCGCAAGGCCTCAATTTGTTTGGCCCCACTTTGATGCACCACCACAGGCCGCTGATCTGCAGGCATCAAGGCCAGCGCTTGAGGCACGATTTCATTCAGGGCCTGCGCACCCAAACTGCCACCCACCACCCAAATTTTCAAAGGACCCGTGCGGCCCGCAAATCTGGCTGCAGGTGCAGGTTTGTTCAAGAAATTCTGACGCAAGGGATTGCCCACCCACACGCCTTTTTTCAGCACGTCTGGAAATGCGCAGTAGATGCGATCGGCCACACCGGCCAACACTTTGTTGGCCAAGCCCGCGACCGAGTTTTGCTCATGCAAGACCAAGGGCTTGCCCATCAGAACAGACATCATGCCGCCTGGGAAAGTGATGTAGCCACCCAAGCCCACCACCACGTGGGGCTGCACACGGCGAACCACTTGCAGACTTTGCCAAAATGCCTTGAGCAGACGCATAGGCAGCAATGCCAAACTGAGCAGACCTTTGCCGCGCACACCACCAAATTCAACAGGCTCAAATGCAAAGCCACGTTGCGGTACATATTGACTTTCCATGTTGCCGGGTACGCCCAACCAATGCACGCGCCAACCCGCATCACGCAAAGACTCGGCCACGGCCAAGCCTGGGAAAATATGCCCACCGGTACCGCCAGCCATGATGAGTGCGCAGCGCGTCATGAACGACCCCCTCGCATCATCTGTTTGTTTTCGGCGTCGATGCGAAGCACGATGGCAATGGCCACCATGTTGAGCAAAATGGCCGAGCCGCCATAACTCATCAAGGGCAAAGTCAAACCTTTGGTCGGCAGCGCGCCCAAGTTCACGCCCATGTTGATGAAGGACTGGAATCCAATCCAGATGCCCACACCTTGTGCCACCAAACCTGGGAATGTGCGGTCCAAAGCCAGCGCTTGACGGCCAATCACCATGATGCGGCGGCTGAGCCACAGGAACATGCCAATCACGGCAATCACGCCCACCAGTCCAAACTCTTCACCAATCACAGCCAACAAGAAATCGGTGTGCGCTTCGGGCAACCAGTGCAGTTTTTCTACGCTGCCGCCCAATCCCACGCCAAAGATTTCGCCGCGGCCAATGGCAATGAGTGAATGCGACAACTGATAACCTTTGCCCAGTGCGTGCGTGGGATCCCAAGGATCGAGGTACGCAAAAATGCGTTCACGGCGCCAGGGCGATGCGGCAATGATCATGGCAAATGCAAACACCAAGATCGCCAAGATCAAGAAGAACATGCGGGCATTCACACCGCCCAAGAACAAAATGCCCATGGCAATGATGGCGATCACCAAGAAAGCGCCCATGTCGGGTTCGGCCAACAAAAATATACCGGCCAAGCCAACAGCAGCGCCCATTGGCAACACCGCGCGGAAGAAGCGCTCTTTCACTTCCATCTTGCGCACCATGTAATCGGATGCGTAAATGATGACGGCCAGCTTGGCAAATTCAGAGGGCTGAAAGTTCATCACCCCCAAGGAAATCCAGCGGCGTGCGCCATTCACACCTTTGCCAATGAAAGGCAACAACACGGCTGCCAGCAAGACCAAAGACAAAATGAACAGAGGCCGCGCATTTTTTTCCCACATTTCCAAAGGCACTTGGAAAGCCAACAAAGCCACACCAAATCCAATCACAATGGAAATGACATGGCGGACCAGGAAATGCGTTTGGGAGTAGCGCGCAAACTTGGGGTTGTCTGGCATGGCAATGCTGGCCGAGTACACCATGATCATGCCCCACATCAGCAAGGCCACCACCACCCACACCAAGGCTTGGTCAATGTTCTGAATCTTGCCTTGCGCAGCACCATTTTTGGCGTAGTCATAGCTGCCCAAATTAACTGGCAAGCCGCCATCACCTGCGGCCTGAACGGACGCACCACCGCCGGCGCGGCTGAACAAGCCAGCGCTCCAAGCAGTGAAACGTGCCATCCATCCACTCATTGAGAGGTCTCCACAATTTGGCCGGTTGCCTCTGCAATCTCTGCCACAGCTTGGCAGAAGACTTGCGCGCGGTGAGGGTAGTCACGGAACATGTCAAAACTTGCACAAGCGGGCGACAGCAACACAGCGTCGCCTGCTTGGGCCACCTCTTTGGCTGCGTTGACAGCCTCGGGCAATGTGGCGGCATCGATCAAGGGCACACCACACAGTGACAACGCGTCACGGATAAGGGGAGCATCGCGGCCGATCAAAATCACGGCACGCGTGTAACGAGAGACAGGTTCGGCCAGCGGCGAGAAATCTTGACCTTTGCCATCACCACCCAAAATCACCACCACGCGGCGCTCAGAACCCAAGCCCACCAACGCAGCCACGGTGGCGCCCACATTGGTGCCTTTGCTGTCGTCAAAATATTCGATGTCATTGACGATGGCGACTGATTCCACTCGGTGTGGCTCGCCCTTGTATTCACGCAAACCAAACAACATCGAAGCCAAGCTGCTTCCCGTGCTACTGGCCAAAGCCAAAGCAGCCAAAGCATTCACGGCATTGTGACGACCGCGAATGCGCAATGCATCGGCTGGCATCAGGCGTTGAATGTGAATCTCTTCCACTTCCCCTTTGCGCAGGCGACGTGTTTCATCAGATTCCAAAGCCCGCACCAACCAGGTCATGCCGTTGACGGTTTCCAAACCAAAGTCACCTGGCCGCTCGGGCATACCAGCACCGTAGGTGATGTGTTCTCGAACAATGGGTTTTTGCAGCTTGGCGCGGATGGGGTCTGGCAGCATGGCCATGACACGCGCATCGTCGCGGTTCAACAGCATCAAAGACTGTTCACCAAAAATCTTTTCTTTGGCAGCAGCGTAGGCGTCCATGCTGCCGTGCCAATCCAAATGGTCTTGGGTGACGTTCAGCACGGTGGCCGCAGTTGGCTCAAACGGTCCTGCGTTGTCCAATTGGAAACTCGACAACTCGAGCACCCACACTTCAGGCAATGCGTCGTCTACACATTCGCGCAAGGTGTCCAACAAGGTGGGGCCAATGTTGCCGGCCACCTTGACTGTTTTACCGGCGCGCTCAATCAATTGGCCGGTCAATGCGGTCACCGTGGTTTTGCCGTTGGTGCCCGTGATGGCCAAGACTTTGGGGGTGTAGTCGCGTGTGGCCTTGAGTTTTTCGAGGGCTTGCACAAACAAAGTCAGCTCGCCACCCGTCCACAGCCCCATGGACTTGGCAGCATCCAACACAGGGGCTGTATCGGCAGGTGCCAAACCTGGGCTTGCAAACACAGCACGAATGGCGCTGCCTTCAACCAGACTGGCGCTGAAAGGACCCGAAACCCAATGCACTTGGGGCAACTCGCTTTGCAAGATGGCCAAATTGGCCGGTGCTTCACGCGTATCGGCAACGGTGACTTCTGCACCTGCGAACGCGCACCAGCGCGCCATGGCCAGGCCTGAAGCGCCTAGCCCCAAAATCAAAATGTGTTGGCCTTGAAGATAGTTCATGCTTATCTCAGCTTCAAAGTCGACAGACCCACCAAGCACAGCAGCATGGTGATGATCCAAAAACGCACAACCACTTGGGTTTCTTTCCAACCACTCTTTTCAAAGTGATGGTGCAAAGGCGCCATCTTCAAAATGCGACGACCCTCGCCATATTTCTTTTTGGTGTACTTGAAGTAAGTCACTTGCAGCATCACCGACAAAGCTTCCACCACAAAAATACCGCCCATGATGGCCAACACAATTTCTTGACGCACGATGACGGCAATGGTGCCCAATGCACCGCCCAAAGCCAACGCACCGACATCACCCATGAAGACTTGTGCAGGATGGGTGTTGAACCACAAGAAGGCCAAACCTGCACCAGCCATGGCAGCGCAAAAAATCATCAACTCACCAGTGCCTGGGATGTAAGGCAAGAACAAGTACTTGGCATACACAGAGCTGCCGGTCACATAGGCAAACACGCCCAAGGCAGAGCCCACCATCACCACAGGCATGATGGCCAAACCATCCAAACCATCGGTCAAATTCACCGCATTGCTTGAACCCACAATGACCAAATAGGTCATGACCATGAAACCAAACACACCCAAGGGGTAGCTGATCTCTTTGAAGAAAGGCACCAGCAAGCCGGCCTTGGGGGGCAAGTTCACATCAAATCCGGAGATGACCCACTTCACAAACAAATCGAGCACGCGCAAATTGGAGCTCTCAGAAATGCTGAAAACCAAATAGAACGCAGCCAGCAATCCAATCACAGATTGCCAGAAATATTTTTCGCGTGAACGCATGCCTTCAGGATCTTTGTTCACCACCTTGCGCCAATCGTCAACCCAACCAATGGCACCAAATCCCAAAGTGACGATGAGCACAATCCAGACAAAGCGATTGGTCCAGTCAAACCACAACAAGGTGCTGATGGCAATCGACAACAAAATCAATACGCCGCCCATGGTGGGTGTGCCACTTTTGGCCAAGTGACTTTCCATGCCATAGCCGCGCACAGGCTGACCAATTTTCAAAGATGTCAAATGGCGAATCACTGCGGGGCCTGCAATCAAGCCAATCAAGAGCGAGGTCAAAGCGGCCATCACTGCCCTGAACGTGATGTACTGAAACACCCGCAAAAAGCCCCACTCAGGGGACAAGGTTTGCAACCACTGCGCCAAATTAAGCAGCATGTAAGGACTCTCTTTCGGTTGCTTGAGCTGACTCGGTCAGCACGCGCAAGCTTTCCACCACGCGCTCCATTTTCATAAATCGGGATCCTTTGATCACCACGCTGTTGCACGCAGGCATGTGCAACACAACGGCCGCTTGCAAAGCTTCCATCGTTTCAAAATGACGCGCACCCACAAAGGCACGGCTGCTGTGCACGCACAAATTGCCCAAGGTGAACAAAGCATCAATGCCGCGCGATTGGGCATAAGCGCCCACCTCGGTATGGAACTCAGGTCCTTGCTGACCCACCTCACCCATGTCACCCAACACCAGCAAGCGCGGCGCGGGCAATTCAGCGAGCACATCAATGGCTGCACGCACAGAGTCGGGGTTGGCGTTGTAGGTGTCATCCACCAAGGTGTAGGCGTGCCCCGCAATTTGCCATTGGCATGATTTAGAGCGACCTTTGACAGGCTCAAAGGACTCAAGTCCTTTGACAATGTCGACCAACTTCATGCCAGCTGCCAAGGCGCATGCCGAAGCGGCCAAAGCGTTGAGGACGTTGTGGCGGCCTGCAATGTTCAAACGACATGGCAAGGACTGAGCCTTGGCAACCAGTGTGAATTGCCAAGCGCCGTGGGTCCAGGCAATGTTGTGGGCTTGAACATCACCGGCTTCAAATCCAAATGTGAGGGTCTGACGGTTGCCAGCCAACTCGCGCCACAAGGGTGTGTAGGCGTCGACAGCCGGAAACACGGCTACGCCATGGGCTGGCAAGGCGCGAATCACTTCGCCATTCTCACGCGCAACGGCCTCCACGGTGGCCATGAATTCTTGATGTTCACGCTGCGCATTGTTGACCAAGCCAACAGTTGGCTGGGCATAACGCGCCAGCACTTCAATTTCACCAGGATGGTTCATGCCCAGTTCAATCACGGCACGCTGATGTGACGCACGCAAGTTAAACAAGGTCAATGGGACGCCGATCTCATTGTTCAAGTTACCTTGTGTCGACATCGAAGGGTGTGCGGCATCGGCGCGCAACACAGCCGCAATCATTTGCGTCACTGTGGTTTTGCCATTGCTGCCAGTCACACCAATGAGGGACACGTCAAACTGCCGACGCCACTGCGCAGACAACTCGCCCAAGGCTGCGCGAGCATCCGGCACACAGAAGGCAGGAATGTGAACACCGTCCAAATGCTTTTGGGTCTCGGGGCTTTGGACTTGGGCAGCTTCAAACAAAACGGCAACAGCACCCTGCGCTTGCGCTTGCAGCAAGAAAGCTGCGCCATCAAAGTTCTCGCCCTTCAATGCTACAAACAAATCGCCAGCCACCACACTGCGGCTGTCCGTGCGAACTGCTTGAATGCAGACGGATTTCAATTGATCAGCCTTCAAGGTGCCTACTACTGGCACAGCGATGGGCAGCCAAGTTTGCAATTGGGCCAATGTGAAGTTCATGAGCGAACCTCCATAGAAGCCATGGTGTTGGCACGGCTGACCAAGGCTTCGTGCGCATGCAGTCGGTCGTCGAAGGGGTGTTTCACACCCGCAATCTCTTGCGTGTCTTCGTGGCCTTTGCCAGCAATCAAAATGACATCACGCTTGTCCGCATGCATCACTGCGTAGGCAATGGCTTTGGCGCGATCAAGTTCTTGGTAGGCTGCCTGCGGCATCTTCATGCCTTGAAGCATGTCTTGCACAATGGCGGCAGGTGACTCTGTGCGTGGGTTGTCGCTGGTGAGCACCACATGATCGGCCGCAGCTTCTGCGGCAGCCGCCATCAAGGGACGCTTGCTGACATCGCGATCTCCGCCACAACCCAAGACACACCACAGTTTGGTGTTCAAGCTTTGCGTAACGCGCTTCAAATTGGACAAGGTTTGCATCACTGCATCGGGCGTGTGTGCGTAGTCCACCACGGTCAAGGGCAGTTCAATGCCTTCAACACCGACCACCTTTTCCATGCGACCAGGCACAGCTTGCAAACGTGCACAGACCTCGATCACCTGGTTCAAGGGCAATTGCAATGCACGCAACGCAGCCATCACACCCAACACATTGTCGACGTTGTAGTCACCCATCAAATGGGTTTGCAAATGCACACGCTGCTGATCTTCTTGCACATCAAAGGCCATGCCATGGGCTGTGCGCTCTAAGTTCAAAGCTTGTAAACGCGCTGGTTTACCTTGGCTTGAGCAGGTCCAAAGGTCGAGGTTTTTTTGCGATTGCAGTTGCACGGCCAACTCAGCGCCTTGCACATCGTCCACATTGACAACGGCCACTTGCAAATCAGGCCAAGCAAACAAGGCTTGTTTGGCTTGCCAATAAGCAGCCATGGTGCCGTGATAGTCCAAATGGTCTTGCGTGAAATTGGTAAAAATGGCCACTTGAATGCGTGTGCCTGCCAAGCGCTGTTCTGCAATGCCAATGGAGCTGGCTTCTATGGCGCAATGGGTCACACCTGCTGCCACAAAATTCCTCAATTGCGCTTGCAACAAGACCGGATCGGGGGTGGTCATGCCCGTCGACATCAACGCAGGTGGCTCGCCAACACCCAAAGTTCCGACCACCGCGCAACGTGCTGTGTTGTTGAGGGCATTCAAAGCTTGTGCCAACCACCAGGTGGTGGAGGTTTTACCATTGGTGCCGGTCACCGCCATGACTTTCAAGTCTTGGCTGGGTTGTTCGTAATAGGCGTCGGCAATCCAACCGGTGTCTGCTTTCAGACCTGGGTAGGCGGCCATTTTTGTCTGCGTATCAGCATCTGCTTTCAGCCACTCTGCAGTCCATTGTTCACTGCCTTGAGCTTCCACCAAACAAGCCGCAGCACCTTGGGCCAAAGCTGACACCACATAAGCACGACCATCGGTGGCAGCACCGGGCCATGCAATGAAAGCATCACCCGCTTTGACGACACGACTGTCGGTGCACAAAACACCTGACACGTTTTGACGCAACCACTGTGCGGCTTGAGAGGGACTGTGCAAGGTTTGCATCAGAACGTCTCCTCCACACCATTGGCCACAATTTGCGGCTTCACGCTCATGTCCGGTTGCACACCCAACAAGCGCAAACTTTGTTGCACGGTTTGACTGAAAACGGGTGCAGCCACGTCACCGCCGTAATAGCGGCCATTGGTAGGCTCATCAATCATCACTGCCACCACGATACGGGGCTTGTCGATCGGCGCAATGCCAACAAACAAACCACGGTATTTTTTAGTGGCGTAGCCCTTGCCTTCTTGCTTGTGCGCCGTACCTGTTTTGCCACCAACAGAGTAACCCACTGTTTGAGCTTTTTGCGCTGTACCACCAGGGCCAGCAGCCATGTTCAGCATGTGGCGCATGGCCGCTGCATGTTCTGGACTGATCACGGGAACGCCCACCGGGACTTGGCCATTTTTAATCAGAGTGGCAGGCAGTGATTTGCCATCACTTGCGAAGATGGTGTACGCGCGCGCCATTTGGAACAAACTGACCGACACACCATAGCCATAGCTCATGGTGGCTTGCTCAACAGGTCGCCATGTTTTGGCGGCGCGTAGGCGACCACTGACCACACCAGGGAAAGGCAATTGCGGTTTTTGTCCCAAGCCGACTGCAGTGAACATTTCCCACATTTCACGTGGCTGTGTTTGCATGGCAATTTTGACCGTGCCCACGTTGCTGGACTTTTGAATCACTTCATTCACAGACAAGGCACCGTGAGGATGCGCATCGGTGATCGTGGAGCCCGTGATGTTGATCCGGCCTGGGGCTGTTTGAATGATGGTTTCAGGTTTAACCAAACCCTTCTCCAACGCCAACGCAATGGTGAAAGGCTTCATGGTGGAGCCAGGCTCAAAACTGTCAGTCAACGCGCGATTGCGCAGCTGTTCACCACTCAAATTGACACGCTTATCGGGCGAATAGCTGGGGTAATTGGCCAAAGCCAAAATTTCACCCGACTGTGCATCCAGGACCACCACACTGCCCGCTTTGGCTTTGTTGTCTAGGACCGCTTCGCGTAACTTTTGATACGCAAAAAACTGAACTTTGCTGTCGATGCTCAACTGCAAATCCTCGCCATCAACGGGCAAGGTCATCTGGCCCACATCTTCCACCACACGACCCAAGCGATCTTTGATGACACGACGTGCGCCCGGTTTACCTGACAGTTGATTTTGGAAAATCAACTCTATGCCCTCTTGGCCTTTGTCCTCAACATTGGTAAAGCCCACAATGTGGGCTGCCGCTTCACCTTCGGGGTACAAGCGCTTGTATTCTTTGATGGTGTAGATGCCTTTGATGTTCAAGGCCAAAATTTCCTTCACCACCGACTCGTCCATTTGGCGACGTAGCCACACAAAGGTCTTGTCTTCGTTTTCTAATTTTTTGGCCAACTCGACAGGCGACATTTCCAGCAACTTGCCCAACTGACGCAAACCTTCTGGCGAGCGGTCAATCTCTTCCGGATTGGCCCATACACTGGGCGCTGGCACGCTGGATGCCAAAATCAATCCGTTGCGATCCAAAATACGGCCGCGATTGGCGGGCAATGTCAGTGTGCGTGCAAAGCGAACTTCACCCTGGCGCTTGAAAAATGCATTGTCAAAAACTTGTACATACGATGCACGCACTGCCAAGCCTACAAAGGCCAAGGCCATAGCGGCCACAATCAATTTACTGCGCCATACAGGCGTCTTGCTTGCAAGCAAAGGGCTGGATGAAAGCTGAACACTTCGGCTCATGGCTTTGCCCCCGATGTCTTCTCTTCTGCCGTGGCCGCAGGCACTTGCACATCTGCAGGTTGCTTCACGTATTGCGTGATGCCAGGCGTGACCAAACGCATCTGCAATTGCTGTTTGGCAATTTGCTCAATGCGCAAAGGCGAAGCTTGCGCACGTCGCTCAACTTGCAAACGCTCATGCTCTAACTCAAGGCGTGTTGCTTCTTTGGTCGCAGCTTCCAAGGCCATGAATGAGCGGCGCGCTTCGTAATGACTGTGCACCAAAAACATGGCCGAGAAAATAATGGCAATGACCAAGAACACATTGAGGCGTGTCATGCAGCCACCTCGGTTCTTTCAGCAACGCGCATGATGGCGCTGCGTGCACGCGGATTGGCTGACACCTCCGCTTCACTTGGGCGAATGCGTTCCAAGGATTTCAACTTCATAGCCTGAGGCACTGCAAAAGGTGCGCGGCGGTCATAGACTTCTTTGGAGTGCTTCGCAATGAATTGCTTCACGATCCGATCTTCCAAAGAATGAAAACTGATCACCACCAAACGGCCACCTGGCTTGAGAACATCCAGGCTGGCTTCTAGCGCTTGTTCAAGCTCCTCAAGCTCGGCGTTGATGAAAATCCGAAGAGCCTGAAATGTCCGCGTTGCAGGGTCCTTGCCCGGCTCGCGGGTTTTGACCGTGTTAGCCACGATCCCGGCCAAATCGGCGGTGGATGAAATTGGGCCCCGCTCTTGTCTGCGAGCCACAATCGCCTTTGCAATCGGAAAAGCAAACCGTTCTTCGCCATAGTCACGCA
Source organism: Limnohabitans sp. 103DPR2 (assembly GCF_001412575.1). Lineage (NCBI taxonomy): Bacteria > Pseudomonadati > Pseudomonadota > Betaproteobacteria > Burkholderiales > Comamonadaceae > Limnohabitans > Limnohabitans sp. 103DPR2. The sequence continues at coordinate 2,845,906 of NZ_CP011834.1, forward strand.
CAACCTCCGTGATCTGATCCACACTGGCAGTGGCCAGCCACTCGGCCACACTATGACCGCGCGTGGTGTCCATGCGCATGTCTAAGGGACCATCGAAACGAAAAGAAAAACCCCTGTCGGGGTTGTCAATTTGGGGGGAGCTGATCCCCAGGTCCATCAACACACCGGCAATGCTGCCTGCGGGCAATTCGCCGAGGTTGCGAAAACCTTCATGTCGAATGGAGAAACGTGCATCCTTGATGCTGGCAGCTTCAGCAATGGCTTCGACATCTTTGTCAAAAGCAATCAAGGCCGCACCTACTGGCAGACGCGACAATATCAAACGTGAATGACCACCACGACCAAAGGTTGCATCCACATAAACATTTTTTTCGGCGGTTTCGCCTGCATTGCCTAACAATGCATCAACCGCTTCAGTGAGCAAGACGGTGGTGTGTTGCCAAGTAGTTGTCACGCAGGCCTCAGAACGAAAAGTCCTTAAAGACATCGGGCATGTCGCCCTGCATGGCTTTCGCCTCTTGGGAGTCGTAGGCTGTTTTGTCCCACAACTCAAAGTGATTGCCCATACCGAGCAAGATGGTGTCTTTGGCAATGCCCGCGGCAGCTCGCAACTCAGGGGAGATCAATACGCGACCAGTGCCATCCATCTCCACATCCATGGCGTTGCCCAAGAAAATACGTTTCCACCACTGCGCTTCCATGGGCAGTTGGGCAATGCGCTCACGGAATCGCTCCCACTCCGTTCTGGGGAAGACCATCAAACAGCCATGAGGGTGTTTCGTGATGGTCAATTGACCACCCGCTGTGGCGCTCAAAACCTCGCGGTGACGCGTAGGCACCGACAGGCGGCCTTTGGCGTCCAAACTCAACGAAGATGCACCTTGAAACACTTGATTCTCAATTCCTGGTCAATACACACGCAATTTGGGTATTTCTCCCACTTAATTGCACTTTTTTGCACTGTATCAGGAATTCATCACCTCGCAAGGGGGTTTTCGAGTTTTTTTCAATGAAATCAAGGGCTTAGAACGCTCTTTGCATCAGAATTTAGCAGAAAAAACTGTTGAAAATTAGGCACTTAGAAGTTTGTCTGCAAGTAACTTCTGAGACTTTTCATGCGTCAAAAAAAATTGACATTTTTTTCACTTTTTTTTCTGTCCACTTTGTTTTCTTTCAATTCAAGAAAAAAGGCTCCTGATGGAGCCTTTTTGAAATGAAAAGAAAATGCCTTATCAATCGCCAAACATTTTCTGTTTGAGTTCGCGGCGTTGCTGAGCTTCCAAGGACAAATTGGCTGTGGGGCGCGCCAACAAACGGCCCACACCAATGGGTTCGCCTGTTTCATCGCAATAACCGTAATCGCCCGCATCAATGCGTTGAATGGATTGCTCGATTTTCTTCAAAAGCTTGCGTTCACGATCGCGCGTACGCAACTCCAGCGCATGTTCTTCTTCAATGGTGGCGCGGTCAGCGGGATCGGGCACCACCACGGTGTCTTCACGCAAATGCTCAGTGGTTTCGCCAGCGTTCGCCAAGATGCCTTGCTTTAAAGCCACCAATTTGAGGCGGAAAAATGCCATTTGCGCATCGTTCATGTAGTCGTTGTCGGACATGGCCATGACCTCTGCGTCGGTGAGTTGATCAGGCGTCTTCTTTTTCCAGTTATTGGCCAACTTAGGGTCTTTTTTAACGGCAACAAAGGGGGGAGGTGTGAGAACTTGTGAAGGCATGTTTTGGAGATAACTGGCTTTTGCAGCCGTAGAAGCCACCGATTGGGCCATCGATGGCACTGTAATTTGGGCAAGTCGCGCTGAAGGACGAACCGCACGTGCGGGTACATCACCCGTTGCCACAGGTGCAGCAACGGGTGCTGCAGGCGGAGTGACAACTTTTTCAGCTTTTGCAGGCTTGGCTGGCTTTTCTGCTTTGGCAGGGGCAACAGGCTTGGCGACGGGTTTCGTGACAGGTTTAGTGACGGGTTTGGTTTCTGTCTTGGCGACCGGTTTGGCTGAGGCTTTTTCAGGCGCTTTGCTTGCACCTTTGGGTGCGACTTTGGCCGGTGCTTTGACTGGCGCTTTGGCGGCTGCAGATGGCTTGGCCGTTGGCTTGGCAGCCACTTTGGCGGCTGCTTTTGGCGCAACTTTCGGTGTGGGCTTGGCAACTGTTTTGGCCGCACTTTTCACCACGGGTTTTGCAGCAGGTTTGGCCTTTACAACAGGCTTGGCAGCGGGCTTGGCAACCACTTTAGCGCTGGCTTTGACATTGGCTTTAACAGGGACTTTGACAGGCGTCTTAGACGCTGTTTTGGCCTTGGTTTGAACCACAGGCTTGGCAGAAGCTTTGTTGGTTTTGGTCACGGGTTTGGTTGCAGGTTTGGCTGCAGGCTTGGCCGACGCTTTAGGCGCAGCCTTCTTCACAACAGGTTTGCCCTTGGCCACGGCTTTGGTGACAGCAGTCTTGACTGCTTTCGCAGGCGCGGGTTTGCTCAGTTTATTGGCCGGTGCAGCCGATTTGGCTTTGGCACTCGCTGCTGTACTGGTTTTTTTCACTGCGGTTTTTGAGCTCGTTTTAAGGGGCTTTTTCACGTCCTGTCTCCTAGCCGTGGCGGCTTACGTGCCCCTCAAGGCACCAGCCATTTGCAAATGAATTGTGGTCATCGGCTCATTTGCGTCAAAACCCATATTTTTCGACCTTCTGGGCGCATCGGAACCCCAATTAAGGGACCCCGTCAGGGCGCAGATTGTAGCGACTGAAAGCCCTCAAAACGCTTTCTGGAAAACTAAACCAAGCATTGCTCCAAACCTTGCAACAAAATGTCTTTGGGCAGGTCAATGCCAATGAACACCATTTTGCTGACTTTGGGCTCGTTTTCAGCCCAAAGTGGTCCCAAATCGCTGCCCATCAGCTGGTGAACGCCTTGGAAAATAACTTTCCGCTCGGTGCCCTTCATGTTCAAAACACCCTTGTAACGCAGCATGCGGGGACCGTAAACATTCACGATGGCGCCCAAAAAGTCTTCCAACTTGGCGGGCTCAAAAGCTTTGTCTGATTTGAAGACAAAGCTCTTCACATCATCGTCAAAGTGATGGTGGTGGCCATGCCCCTCCCCTTGATGCGAGGGGTGATTGCAGTGCTCGCCATGTTCGTGGTCATGATGATCATGGTGCTCATGGCCATGATCGTGCCCGCAATGCTCATCGTGCACATGCGGCGCTTCTTCTTTCAAAAAGTCAGGATCAATGTCCAATTTGGCATTCAAGTTGAAACCACGCAAATCAAACACTTCTGCCAATGACACCTCACCAAAATGCACCACCTTCTGAGGCGCACGCGGATTCATGTGGGCCAAACGGTGTTGCAAAGCCTCGAGTTCAGACTTTGAAACCAAATCAGCCTTGCTGATGAAAATTTGATCGGCAAAACCCACTTGCCGGCGCGCTTCCTGGCGATCGTTCAATTGCTGCGCCGCATGCTTGGCATCCACCAAGGTCAGGATCGAGTCCAACAAAAAGCTTTCCGCAATCTCATCGTCCATGAAAAACGTTTGCGCCACAGGTCCAGGATCAGCCAGCCCCGTGGTCTCAATCACCACGCGCTCAAAGTCGAGCTCACCCTTGCGCTTTTGAGCCGCCAATGTCTGCAACGTCGTCCGCAAATCTTCCCGAATCGTGCAGCAAATGCACCCATTGCTCATTTGAATGATTTGCTCATTCGTGTCCGACACCAGAATGTCGTTGTCAATGTTCTCTTCGCCAAACTCATTCTCAATGATGGCAATCTTCTGGCCATGCGCCTCCGTCAACACCCGCTTGAGCAGCGTCGTCTTACCCGAACCCAAAAAGCCCGTCAGGATGGTTGCAGGAATCAAAGCCATGGAAATACTCCGAGAGACAGAAAACAAAAGAGGACTGAAGTGTACCCACCCCAGAAAAAACTCAGCAGAAAGAGGTTGGAATCGGCTACCAATGGTCATTCCTGGGCAAGGATGACTTGTGCGGGTAACGATTTCTGGTACCCCAGTATGAGGCACCCGCACAAGGCGTCATTGTCCAGGAAGCGTGTGAAGTGAAGTTCAAATCTTCTTAACCACCACTAAGCCCTTAAGGTACTCCCCCTCAGGAAAATAAACAGTCATAGGATGGTCCGGCGCCCCTTGCAGCCGCTCACTGATGTACCCATCCACCCCTGCATCCGTCCCCGCAGACGCCACAATCTTGTGAAACAAATCGGCGCTGATCCCACCCGAGCAAGAGTAAGTGAACAACTCCCCCCCCGGTGCCAACAACTTAAACGCCAAGCGATTGATGTCTTTGTACGCCCGCGCAGCCCGATCGGCATGCGCTGCAGTCGGCGCAAACTTAGGCGGATCCAGCACGATGGCATCAAACTGCACACCTTGTTCAATGAAAGACCGCAGCGACGCATTGACATCCGCATCCATGAACGTGGTGCGCGACAACTCAAAACCATTCAGCAACACATTTGCCTTGGCCTTTTCCAAAGCAGGCCCCGACGAATCAATCGACGTTACATGGACTGCGCCACCCGCCAAAGCCGCCACACTGAACCCACCCGTGTAGCAATAGCAGTTGAGCACACTTTGAAACTTGCGAAACAGCGTGTGTTGGTAAAAGCGATAACGACTGTCGCGTTGGTCCAAATAAAAACCCGTCTTGTGGCCTTCGGCAATGTTCAGCAACAGCTGCCACTGATGCTCTTGCAGCGTGATCTCTGTGGGCCCCTCCCCGCGCAGCCAACCCGTCACCTCAGGCAAACCTTCGAGTGAACGCACATTGGCGTCTGAGCGTTCGTAAAGCTTGGTCAAGCCTGTGGCTTTGAGCAGCGCATCGGCCATCACATCCTTGAAACGCTCCGTGCCGCAAGAGGTAAATTGCGCCACCAAAGTGTCGTCATAGCGGTCAACCACCAAACCAGGCAGTCCATCAGACTCACCATGCACCAATCGCATCCCATTGCTTTGAATGTCAAACAAACTGCGCGCTTGCACCGATTTGTGAATCAGCCCTTCGATGAAGGCTGCATTAATGCGCTGCGCTTCATCAAAACTCCAAACCCTTGCGCGAATGCGCGAGGTGGGGCTGAAAGCCGCCCACGCCAAAAACACACCTTCATGTGACTCCACGCGCACGGTTTCACCGGCATCGGCGCTGCCCTTGGCAATGGCCGATTCAAAAATCCAGGGGTGTTGGCGTTGCAAAGAGCGCTCTTTGCCAGCTTTGAGTCGAATCGTTTTCATACTGCCATTGTCCCACTCTCGGTGGTTCAAAACAGATGCTGGTGCCGCCGATTATTTTTTCTCTTTGTTGCCAGCACCGCGCTTAGCGCGTGGGTGCGCCGCGTCATAAGCCTTGGCCAAATGCTGAAAGTCCAAACGTGTGTAGACCTGCGTGGTGCTGATGTTGGCATGGCCCAGCAGCTCTTGCACCGCGCGCAAATCGCTGCTCGACTGCAGCACATGGCTGGCAAACGAATGCCGCAACATGTGGGGGTGCACGGGGGTGGCCAAGCCCGCCAACAAACTGCGGCGCTTAAGGCGCTGCCAAACCGACTGCGCTGTGAGTCGCGTGCCATGCTTGCCCGGAAACAGCGCCAGCGCTGCGTCCGACAAACCGGGCACCGATTGCGTCATCATGCCCATGGCTTGGCTGCGCAAGGGCAACCAGTTTTCTAGCGCCTTGATGGCCGCTTGCCCCAAAGGCACCGTTCTGCGCTTGCCGCCCTTGCCCTGCACCATCACTTCGGCACCTTGCAAGTCAATCCAGCCGCGGCCCTTGTTGGAAGCTTCCGTACTGGCCACCACATCCAAACCCGTGAGCTCAGCCACACGCAAGCCACAGCCGTACAACAGCTCCACCATGGCGGCATCCCGCGCTTCTAACCAAGGATCGTCTGCTTCTTCGGTGTGCTCGGCCAACTGCACGGCTTCGTCCACCCCCAAGGCTTTGGGCAATGGCTTGGCCACTTTGGGCGCGCGCACGCCTTCTACGGGGTTGTGCGAAATAAGGCTTTCGCGCGCCAGCCAATGGTAGAAGCCGCGCCAGCCTGACAAGATGAGGGCAATGCCGCGGCCCGTGCGGCCGCCGCTGTGCATTTGCGCCACCCACCGGCGCACATGCAGGGTTTGAACTTGTGCCAAATCGACGTTGGCGGCCTGCGCCAACTCAGTCAGTTTTTGCAGGTCTAAGGCATACAGCGTCGTGGTTCGCTCGGCCAGGCGTTTTTCAAAACGCACATGGTCGAGGTAACGAGCAACGCGCTCGTCCATGCTTTAAACCTCAGTCTTTCGTGGGCAACAAAGCCGACAGTGCCGCACTGCACAACTCTCCCAAGTGCTCCAGGAAGTCTGTGCCCATGCCACTGTGAAAGCGTTGTGCATCGGGCGAAGCCAACACCAACAAACCAAACGGCGCTTGGTCTTTGCTCAAACGCAAGGGCAACAAAGCCACCGATGCCGCTTGTGCGGGCTCTTGTAACCACTGCACAGCTTCCACACCCGAGCTTGCACCGACAAATGGCGCTGTAAAACTGGCGGCAGCTTGCTTAACTTCATCGCTCACACTTTGGCTGTACGCTGCATTCGCAAAGGCTTCTGACACCCCCCACAAACGCACGCCGACTTGCGGCACTTGAAATCGCGCTTCAATGTTTTTCAAAGCAGAGGGCACACGCTCAGCCGCAGGCGTCTGCAACAACTCACAAGCCCACTTTTGCAGTTTCTCGGTGATGATCATGTTTTCGTTGCCATGGCGAATCATCTCCATGATGCGCATTTCCAGTGCACGAATTTTGTCTCGCAGCATTTGCGCTTGTCGCTCTTGCAAGCTCACCGAACGGTGGTTGTCGGGGCTGAGCAATTGCACAGAGGCGAGCAACTGCGCATGACGCTCAAAAAAATCAGGCGTGTTGGCCAAAAAATCAGCGATGTCATCTTCGGTGATGGGGTTCATCGGATTGATAGAGGTGGGGGTCATGCCTGTCTTTCAAATCAAGGTAAGTTGGGAACGTCAATCTCGCCTTCAAACACCGATGTGGCAGGGCCTGTCATGAAGACGGCTTGCGACAGATCGTTTTTGGCAAGGCCCTGCCATTCAATGGTGAGGGTACCGCCATGGGTTTGCACGTCCACTTTGGGGTTGAGCAGGCCCATGCGAATACCGGCCACCACGGCGGCGCAAGCGCCTGTGCCGCAGGCCAAAGTTTCGCCGGCGCCGCGTTCAAATACGCGCAAGCGCACGGCATCGCGGCTCACAATTTGCATGAAGCCTGCATTGACGCGATTGGGAAAGGAAGGGTGGTGTTCAATCAAGGGGCCATGGGTGAGAACGGGCGCGGTGTCCACGTTGTCGACCACCTGAACGGCATGTGGATTGCCCATCGAGACCACGGCCACATGCGCTTCAGCGTCTGTCTTCGCAGCTTTCAACGGCAATTGCCAAACTTCGCAGCCATTGACCAGCGCGTGCTTCAAACCATCTGCTTTGAACGGCACTTTGAGCAAATCCAGTATGGGCGCACCCATGTTGACGGTGACGCGGCCATCGGCGTTCATTTGCAATTCAATTTCGCCTTGCTGAACTTTCACACGAACGCGGTCTTTGGAGGTCAGGCCTTTGTCGCGCACATAACGCACGAAACAACGCGCGCCATTGCCGCAGTGCTCCACCTCGCCGCCATCGGCGTTGTGAATCACATATTCAAAATCCAGGGTGTCGTTGGGTGCGGGGCGCACCGTCAGAATTTGATCGGCGCCCACCCCAAAATGACGGTCGGCCAAGAAACGGTATTGGGCCGTGCTGAGATTGAAGCGCGCACGGGTTTCATCGAGCACCACAAAATCGTTGCCCGCACCCTGCATTTTTGTAAAGCGAATTCGCATGGCCGAATTATCGTCTGTTCGGCGCATTGTTTGAACAATGCCAGCACGCCAATGCGACAAGCCTCGCACTAGGACCGATAATCCATCCATGGTGAGACCTCAACAACTATTGCATCCCCAGCGAGAACCCGCCGCCACAAGGCCGGCTGCCACGGTGCTGTTGCTGCGCGACAGTGCGCAAGGCATCGAAGTGCTCATGACGCGGCGCTCGTTGACAGCCAGCTTTGCACCTGGCGCTTATGTCTTTCCAGGTGGCGGCATTGACGCACTGGACGCAGCTTCTCATGCGCAGGCCCTGCGACGACCCACCCAAAGTGACCTGCACCTCACTCAAGCCATTGCCGCCATTCGGGAAAGCTTTGAGGAACTGGGCATTTTGCTGGCTTACCGCGCCGACCACAGCATGGCCACCGCGCAAGACATTGCCTTGCTCGATCGCAGCAAGCCCTTTGCCGCCCAATGCACCGCGCTGGGCTTGAAGTTGGCCGCCGATCAGGTTTATGTGTTGGCCCATTGGATCACCGACCGCGATTTGCCCAAACGCTTTGATGTGCCCTTTTTGGTGGCACGCATGCCAGAAGATCAAACGCCCGTGGCCGACGAATCGGAACAATTTGAGCCTGTGTGGGTGAGGCCCTCTGACGCCCTCAAACGCCACGAAGCTGGCGACTTTTTCATCATCTTCCCAACCATTCGCACCTTGCAGCGCCTGACGCCTTTTGCCAATGTGCAAGCCGTATTAGACGCCTGTGCCGTCAATGACGAACCCTTGTGGACCAGCTGCCCGCGCGCAGGCTGGTTGGCAGGCAAAGAAGAGCGCTACATGGAACACGAATCGCCCTATGGCGAATTGGCCCTCACCAGCCCCGATGGCCAAATCGTGCACCACCTCGATTGGCAGTCCGATCACCCCGTGGCTTTGCTCAAAAATGTGCAACGCCTGACTGCGCCCAACCCTGGCGTGATGACTGGCCCCGGCACCAACACGTATTGGGTGGGCGATCCCCACAGCGGCTACATCGTGATCGATCCAGGCCCAGCCGACCCCGATCACTTGGACAAAATTTGGCGTGCCACCAGCGGCCAAATTCGCATGATTGTGTGCACGCATTCGCACCCCGATCATTCACCCGGCGCCAAGCCTCTGCAGGCGCTTTGCCAAGGGGCCTCGCATGGCTTGCCACCCGTGCTGGGCTTGCCTTCTGCCAGCACGGCCAATGCACAAAGCCAATTCACGCCCGATCGTTCATTGGCCCACGGTGAAATTTTGAAAGTGGGCGTGCACAGCCTCAAGGTGCTGCACACCCCCGGCCATGCGGCCAACCACCTTTGTTTGGCCTTGCTCGAAGATGGCCTCTTGTTTTCTGGCGATCACGTGCTCAATGGCAGCACCACGGTGGTCAATCCGCCCGATGGCGGCATGACCGATTACCTCGATTCGCTTGATTTGTTGGCCGCCGAATGCCGCACCCATCAACTCGAGTTCATCTTGCCAGCACACGGCTATGTGCTGGGCTTTGCCGAACAAGCCATTGCCCAACTCAAAGCACATCGCTTAAAGCGTGAAGCCAAAGTGATCGCCGCCATGCGCGCCTTGCCACATGGCACCCTAGAAGACTGGGTGGCACACGCTTACGACGACGTCCACGAACGTCTGTGGCCTGTGGCTGCACGATCTTTGCAAGCGCATGTGGACCGCATTCAGTCCATGCCACCAGGCAATCCATGACAGACCCTCACGCAACGGCTAGCACCGAAGGCATTCGCCTGTCCAAACGTGTGGCCGATATTTTGAAATGCTCGCGCGCAGAGGCGGAGCAAGTGATTGTGGGCGGCTGGGTCAAGGTCAACAACTTGGTGGTGGACGAACCCGCGCACCGCGTCAAAGACGAGCAAATCGACATTCACAGCACTGCGCAACGCGGCAAAGTGCCCTTGCTCACAGTCATCTTGCACAAAACCCCAGGGCAAAGTTGCTTGTCGCAAAGTCACAACAACATCTGGAAATCCCTCACACCCAAAACTCGTTCTCACCAAGATCGCTCTGGCATCACACTGACACCGCGATTGCAAAAATCATTGCAATGTGCGGCCGCTTTAGAAGATGCTGCCACGGGCTTGGTTGTGCTCACCGAAGACCCTGCCATGTTGCGCAAATTGCTGGATGAACGCACGCCTTTAGAACATGAAATGCTGGCCGAAGTGCAAGGGCCCGTGAGCCCTGATCAGTTGCACGACATGTGCCCCACAGGGCTCAAAACCAGCATCAGCAGTGCCGCCCCCGAAAAAACGGGTTTGCGCATGGCTTTCAAAGGTTACCAACCGGGGTATGCTGCAGGTGTCATTGAAAATACAGGGTTGCGGCTGACAGGTCTCAAACGCGTCCGAATGGGCCGTGTTGTGATGGCCCCCCTTGCCCCCGGTGAGTGGCGGGCCTTGATGCCCTACGAAAGATTTTGAGAAAAAACCCTGTTTTTGCGCATATTTGCCACATCCGGGCCTTGCAAACCCTTGAAATTCATCAGGGCATCCTCATTTAACTTGTAAGTTTGAGAGAATATTCACACGAATGTTCGTAGCTTGAGCTGAAAGGAAAAACTATATGCGTTTGAGCACCAAAAGTCGTTTTGCCGTCACGGCCATGATCGATGTCGCTTTGCGCGAAGATCGCGGTCCCGTCTCGCTCTCGGCCATTAGCGAGCGTCACCAAATTTCACTCTCCTATTTGGAGCAGCTGTTCAGCAAACTGCGTCAGCACCAATTGGTTGAAAGCACGCGCGGTCCTGGCGGTGGTTATTCATTGGCCCGCAGCGCCGAAAAAATCACCATGGCCGACATCGTGAGCGCTGTCGATTTCTCTGTTGAAGCTGAAGAGGCCAGCAACTCTGAAGGCAGCACATGGATGAGCAGCGAATTGTGGGCCAGCCTGAACGAGAAAATGTTGGCGCACTTGCAGTCCATCAGCTTGCGTCAACTGGTCTCTGAGCAGCGCGCCAAAGGCGTGACGGTTGAGCCAGCTCCCTCCGTGGTCAAGCGTGGCGTGTTTGCCAAGCCCAAGAGCCAGCCCGTCAAGATGAACGTGCCCAACTCGGTGTTTGCATTGGCGGCCAGCTTGGTGCCGACTCGCTAATCGAATCAAATTCGATGCAAAAAACGCGCCCTGGGTGACCAGGGGCGCTTTTTTTTTGGCTTTGAAACAGCCTTGAATAAAGTGTGAAGCCTACCGATAAGCCGGATTCTGTGCATTGAAGTTGCCCTCAATGTGACCGCCATTACTCTGGGCCGAGGGTTGCCCACTCGGCTCGGTGCTACCTACCCGCACACTCTCCGGAACCAGATCAACGTGTGCCTATTTGGTATTGCTGCGCGTAGAGATTGCCCGTTTCACCCGAACTGAATCGGCTCGTCTCTGTTGCTCTAATCCTCACCTTGTTGCCTTGCGGCCTTTCGGTGGAGAGGTGTTACCTCCTACGCTGTCCTGTGCAGTCCGGACGTTCCTCCAGTGCGGCCTTTCGGCCCATGGCCAAAGAAAATCTTTCGCCATGGCTTTGCAGCTTGCACCAGCGACGGTCTGGCAGGCTTCACACATGCATTATCGCCTCGCGGCATAACCATATGCAGGAATTGGCAGAACAAGTAGGTCAAAATCCGTCTCAGTCATTCGAATCATTCCCCTTTACACCCCAAGGACCGCGATCATGAAAGCTCAAAACGTCTTACAGACCATCGGTAACACGCCCCACATTCGCATCAACAAACTGTTTGGCGCCAATGCCAATGTGTGGATCAAATCCGAGCGCAGCAACCCCGGTGGTTCCGTGAAAGATCGCATTGCCTTGGCCATGGTGGAAGATGCCGAGAAAACGGGGGCTCTCAAAGCGGGCGGCACCATCATTGAACCCACCTCGGGCAACACAGGCATTGGTTTGGCCATGGTAGCGGCCGTCAAGGGCTACAAATTGATCTTGGTGATGCCAGACAGCATGTCCATTGAGCGCCGCCGTTTGATGTTGGCCTATGGCGCCACCTTTGATCTGACACCCCGCGAAAAAGGCATGAAAGGCGCCATTGCCCGCGCCGAAGAATTGGTGGCCAGCACCCCCGGCGCTTGGATGCCGCAACAATTCAACAATCCCGCCAACATCGATGTCCACGTGCGCACCACGGCGCAAGAAATCTTGGCGGACTTTCCCGAAGGCATCGACGCCATCATCACAGGTGTGGGCACTGGTGGCCACTTGACGGGCACTGCCAAAGTCTTGAAGGCCAAATTCCCCAATCTCAAAGTGTATGCCGTCGAACCCACCGCATCGCCTGTCATCTCTGGCGGTGCGCCTGCACCCCACCCCATTCAAGGCATTGGCGCTGGCTTCATTCCTAAAAACCTGGACACCAGCTTGCTAGACGGCGTGATTCAAGTGGAGGCCGAAGACGCACGCGAATACGCACGCCGCTCTGCACGCGAAGAAGGTTTGTTGGTTGGCATTTCTTCAGGCGCCACCTTGGCCGCCATTGCCCAAAAATTGAAAGAACTGCCCGCCGGCGCCACCGTGCTGGGCTTCAATTACGACACTGGCGAGCGTTACTTGTCGATTGAAGGCTTCTTGCCAAACTGAATATCAGCGCCTGCGGATGCCAAGCAGGGTTTCCTGGCTTTGCATCTCGCGCGATAATTGGCGGGTCTGCTTGATAACCACAAGCCCATTGATCGACTGCCATGATTCGAATCTCAGAACTCAAGTTGCCTTTGACTGCATTGCCAGTCGAAGTGCGCCGCGCCGCAGATGCCCCGTCAGAAACTGACGAAGATCGAATTCCGCCCCCCCATCCCGAAGAGGCTTTGCGCCAACTGGCTGCAAAAGCGCTGGCCATTGATGCGGTCGCGATTGACCAATTGCATGTTTTCAAACGCAGCTTCGACGCACGCAAAGCCGATTTGTTGGCGGTGTTCATTGTCGACATCACCTTGAAAGATCCCGCAGCCGAGGACTCGCTACTCAAGCAGTTTTCTGGCAACCCTCACATTCAAGCCACGCCCAACATGACTTGGCAGGCGCCTTGTCATGCACCTTCCAACTTTGGCTTGGAAGAAGGTGAACGCCCCGTGGTGGTGGGCTTTGGCCCATGCGGTATTTTTGCAGCCTTGAGCTTGGCACAAATGGGTTTCAAGCCCATCGTCATTGAACGCGGCAGTCCCGTGCGTCAACGCACCAAAGACACCTGGGGCTTGTGGCGCAAAAAAACTCTCAACCCCGAAAGCAATGTGCAGTTTGGCGAAGGCGGCGCCGGCACTTTTTCTGACGGCAAGCTCTACAGCCAAATCAAAGACCCGCGTCATTTGGGTCGCAAGGTGATGAACGAGTTTGTGCAAGCGGGTGCGCCTAGCGACATTTTGTTTGCGGCGCATCCCCACATCGGCACGTTCAAGTTGGTCAAGGTGGTGGAAAACTTGCGAGAGCAAATCATTGCGATGGGCGGCGAAGTGCGTTTTGAACAACGCGTGGTCGACATCGACATTGAAACCACCGCGCAAGGCCGACAAGTCACCGGCTTGCACATGGAAGACCGCAACACGGGCAAGCGTTCGCACTTGGCCACCCAGCATGTGGTGCTGGCTTTGGGCCACAGCTCGCGCGACACCTTCACCTTGTTGTACGAGCGCGGCGTTTACATGGAGGCCAAGGCCTTCTCGATAGGCGTTCGCATTGAACATCCACAAAGTGTGATTGATGCAGCCCGATGGGGCCGTCATGCCGGCCATCCTTTGCTGGGTGCGGCCGATTACAAACTGGTGCACCATGCGCAAAACGGTCGTGCGGTTTACAGCTTTTGCATGTGCCCCGGCGGCACGGTGGTGGCCGCCACCAGCGAACCTGGACGTGTCGTCACCAACGGCATGAGCCAATACTCACGCAACGAACGCAACGCCAACGCCGGCATGGTGGTGGCCATCGATCCTGAAGATTACCCACTGGATGTCGCTGCATGGCAAGCCGCCTTTGGTGAAGCCGATGGTTTGAAATGGGCCCTGCAAGCGCAAGCGATGGCACAGCAAAAACCCAAGGCTTATCACCCGCTGTCGGGCATTGTGTTTCAACGTTTGTTGGAATCTAAAGCCTTTGTGGCAGGCGGCGAAAACTACACCGCACCCGGTCAACTGGTGGGCGACTTTTTGCATGCGCGGGCATCCAAAGATTTTGGTGCAGTGCAGCCTTCCTACAAACCAGGCGTGAGCTTGGGCGATTTGTCACAAGTGCTACCCGCATTTGCGGTGCAAGCCATGCGTGAAGCGCTGCCGGTATTTGGTCGCAAGATCAAAGGCTACGACATGCAAGATGCCGTGTTAACCGGCGTAGAAACACGCACGTCATCGCCCCTCAAAATGACACGGGGTGAAAACTTTCAAAGTTTGAACACCCTGGGCCTGTATCCGGCTGGTGAGGGCGCCAGTTATGCTGGGGGTATTTTGTCGGCAGGTGTGGATGGCATCAAAGTGGCCGAGGCTTTGGCCCAAGCCATAACGGCAAAGACCTGAAGCAAGGCAGCATCACTAAGATGCGAGGGCTGCCTCGAATTACTGGAATGTGTACTTGGTGCCCAAGCTGAACACAGCTTTGCCGCCTTGTTTGCCCCATGTGCCATCCAGCTGCAAACCTGGCAACACATCTCTGCGCAAACCAACACCCACCAAAGGCTTGGACGCACGCTGCGCCACTGACTCAATGTGAGCGGTCCAATCACCCATGGTTTGTTCCCAGGCCACACCCCAAGACGGCACATCTTTGCCTTCAGCATCTCTGGCGCTGACCAAACTTGAATGAAGGGTACCTGCGCCCATGTCGCAGCTTGTATTGCCCGCCACAAAAGATTTTTGACCTTCACCTTTTTGCCATTGCGTCACGCCCAACACCCACGCATAGTGGCAAGATTTTTCTTTGGGTGCCGTCACTTGCATCTTGGCTAGAAAATTTTGACTGTGAGGACCGCCTGAAAAAGTTCTCACATCTTGTGCAACCAAATCCAGGCCAGGCAAAGGCGAGTAAGTGGGCGCAATGGTCAAGGTGCGCGAGCCATCGGCTGCACGGGACCAAAATGTTTCAACGTGGGCCACGCCCTGATCGTTCACATTGGCGTCGTCCACATTCAAAGGACGGCCTGCCTGTGCAGATACACCCAACAAAGTCAATGCCAACAGGCTGAGGATTTTTTTCATAAACAAAGTCGTTTCAAACTTAAACAAACAACACAGGACCCATGGACACCACCAACAACAGGGCCATGCTCCAATTGAAAATACGGCGCCATGTATCTTGTTGCAAATAGCGCTCTAACTTAGCGCCCAGCCACACCCACAAACCTACACTGGGGAAATTGATGGCGCTGAACATCATGCAAGTGAGCACCACAAAAGTGAGCGATGCATCGGTGGGCATATAGTTGCTGAAATAGCCAATGGCCATGATCCACGCTTTGGGATTGACCCACTGAAATGCGGCAGCACCCAAGAAGCTGATGGGTTGCGTGGCCTCTTCGCCATTGCGCTCTGGCGCACCACTGCGGGCGACGCCCCATGCCAAATACACCAGGTAAGCAAAGCCTATGACCTTCATCACTTGGTACACAAAGGGATAGGCCTTCAGCAAACTTTCGAGGCCCGCACCGACCAACAGCAGCATCACAAAGTGACCCAAAGAAACGCCCAGCCAATGCGGCAGTGTGCGCTTCACACCAAAGTTAACGCCCGAGGCCAACAGCATCATGTTGTTGGGCCCTGGGGTCACCGAGGTCACAAAGGCAAACATGGCCATGGCCGCCACCAACTCCACATTGAAGTTCATGACTGACTGGCCTTCGGCCATTGGGTGTGAAACTTGCCGGGCTTGTCCAAACGTTGATAAGTGTGTGCACCGAAGTAGTCGCGCTGCGCTTGCAACAAGTTGGCGGGCAAGCGCGCCGTGCGGTAGGCGTCGTAGTAGCTCAACGCACTCATGAAGGCGGGCACTGCCACACCATTCATGGCAGCCATGGCCACCACCTCACGCAAATCTTGTTGGCACTCGGCCATCAGGCGTGCAAAGTGATCGTCCACCAGCAAGTTGGTGAGCTCGTTTTGGTTGGCAAATGCACGGCGAATGTCTTCGAGCAAATGCGCACGGATGATGCAACCGGCGCGCCACACCGACGCCACTTTGTCCATGGGCAATTGCCAATCGTGTTCTTTGTCGCCCGCTTTGATCAAGGCAAAGCCTTGGGCGTAGGCGCAAATTTTGGCGGCAAGCAAAGCCTTTTGAATTTTGGGCAAGACTTCTTGGAGGTTTTGTACAACTTGAGGCTGAGGACCCTTCAGTAATTTGGAAGCCACCACGCGCTCGGGCTGCACGGAACTCATGGTGCGCGCAAACACAGCGTCGGCAATGGTAGGCGCACTGACGCCCATGTCCAATGCAATTTGGCTGGTCCATTTGCCTGTGCCTTTTTGCTCTGCGGTGTCCAGAATCATGTCGACCAAAGCATTGCCGGTTTCTGGATCCTCGTGCGACAAGATGTCGGCGGTGATGTCGATCAAGTAGCTGCTCAACTCACCTTCGCCCCATTCACGGAACACCGTGCTCTTTTGCTGCGCGGTCATGCCCAAGCCCTTCATGAGCGCATAGGCTTCGCAAATCATTTGCATGTCGGCGTATTCAATGCCGTTGTGCACCATCTTCACAAAATGGCCTGCACCGCCTGGCCCCATCCATTCACAGCAGGGTTGACCGTCGTCGGCTTTGGCCGCGATGGCTTGCAGAAAGGGCCGCACCAAAGGCCACGCTTGCGCGCTGCCACCCGGCATCAAAGCGGGGCCCTTTAAAGCACCTTCTTCACCACCACTGACGCCAGAGCCGACGTACAAGATGCCGGTGCCTTCAAGCGATTCCATTCTGCGTTGGGTGTCACGATAGAGGGTGTTGCCACCGTCAATGACGACGTCGCCTGCATTCAACAATGGCGTGAGTTCTTTGAGGACGACGTCAACTGGGGCGCCAGCAGGCACCATAAGCCAGACGCGTCGGGGCAGTTGCAAGTTGGCGACCAAATCTTTCAAAGTATTGGCTGCGCAGGCGTTCAGGCCTTCTGTGCGTTTGGCAAAGCTGTTGCGTTTGTTGTCGTCGAGGTCAAAGCCTGTGACGCTGAAGCCGTTGCGCTCTAAGTTGAGGGCCAGGTTTTCGCCCATGACGCCGAGGCCGATGAGTCCAATGTGTGATGCTTGCATTTGACTGTGTTTGTTTTTCAGAATTTGTGCGCGGATTTTCGCATGGGGTTGGGGGAAATAGCGTCACCTCTGTTTGGAGGTTGGAAGGCACTTCTATATGGGTAGAGGTTTGAGCAGACAGGTAGGGGCGTCTTCCTCATACTGGAGTACCAGAAATCGTTCAGACGCCCCTACCTGTCTGCTCAAACCTTTGGGTGGCGTGAAGATTCCTTGCCAAATAAATGGGGTCAGATCAACATTAATTTTGTCAATCGGTGTGGGCAGAGGCCAAGGGCGGGCTGACGATTTCTGGTACCCCAGTATGAGGAAGCCCGCCCTTGGCCTCTGCCCACACTGATTGGAAATTAATGTTGATCTGACCCCATTTATTCCACCGTCACACTCTTCGCCAAATTGCGAGGCTTGTCCACATCAGTGCCCCGCGCACAAGCCGTGTGATAGGCCAACAACTGCAAAGGCACCACGTGAAGAATAGGTGACAGCACGCCATAGTTCTCCGGCATGCGAATCACGTTCACACCTTCACTGCTCTCAATCTTCGTATCGCCATCGGCCAACACATACAGCACACCGCCGCGTGCACGGACCTCTTGCATGTTGCTCTTCAGCTTCTCTAGCAATGCATCGTTCGGTGCAACCGTCACCACCGGCATCTCGCTCGTTACCAATGCCAAGGGACCATGCTTCAGCTCACCCGCCGCATAGGCTTCGGCGTGAATGTACGTGATCTCTTTCAACTTCAACGCACCTTCCAAGGCAATCGGGTAATGCGTGCCACGGCCCAAGAACAACGCGTTTTCTTTCGATGCAAACTCTTGTGCCCAGCTGATGATTTGGGGCTCAAGTGCCAACACCGCTTGCAACGCTGCGGGCAAGTGGCGCATGGCTTTGAGGTGCATCGCTTCGTCTGCATCACTCAAACGACCTTTGCTTTGCGCCAAGGCCAGCGTCAACAAAAACAAGCCCGCCAATTGGGTGGTGAAAGCCTTGGTAGAGGCCACACCAATTTCAGCGCCTGCGCGCGTCACATAGGCCAACTTGCACTCACGCACCATGGCCGACGTGGCCACGTTGCAGATGGTGAGCGTGTTCTGCATGCCCAAACTTTGCGCGTGACGCAAAGCGGCCAGTGTGTCGGCCGTTTCGCCCGATTGCGTGATGGTGACCACCAAGGTTTTGGGGTCGGGCACAGAATCTCTGTAGCGGTACTCGCTGGCAATTTCGACTTGGCATGGGATCTGCGCCACCGACTCCAACCAGTACTTGGCCACACAACCGCTGTAGTAACTGGTGCCGCAAGCCAAGATCAAAACCTTGTCGATTTCTTTGAACACCTTGAATGCGCTGGCCGATTGCCCACCACCGCTCACGCCGTCAAACAACTCCGGCACGATGTGTTCCACACCTTCCAAGGTGTCGGCAATGGCGCGGGGCTGCTCAAAAATTTCCTTCTGCATGTAGTGTCTGTAGGGGCCTAACTCGGCAGCGCCGCTGTGGGCGTGCACGGTTTTGACGGGGCGCTCTACACGCTGATGGTTGCGGTCCTCAATCCAATACTTGCCCAACTGAATGTCGACCAAGTCACCTTCTTCGAGGTACACAATTTGATCGGTCACACCCGCCAGGGCCATGGCATCGCTGGCCAAAAAGTTTTCGTGGTGTGATGTGCCCACACCCAAAATGAGGGGCGATCCGGCACGTGCACCCACCACACGTTGCGGTTCGTCTTTGTGAAATACAGCGATGGCGTAGGCGCCTTTGAGTTCACTCACTGTGCGTTTGACGGCATCAAACAAATCACCGTCGTACACGCTGTCCACCCAATGCGCGATCACTTCGGTGTCGGTTTGGCTGGTGAACACATAGCCTTTGGCTTGCAGTTGGGCACGCAATTCATCGTGGTTTTCAATGATGCCGTTGTGCACCAAGGCCACGCGACCTGGCTTGTCTTTCAAGCTCTCCAAACTGCCAGGGCCTGAGCTGAAATGTGGGTGCGCGTTGTGGACTGCAGGCGCGCCATGTGTGGCCCAGCGTGTGTGGGCAATGCCGGTGCCGCTTTCCAAATGGTCAGTTTGAATCTGGTCCATCAACTCGGCCACACGGGAGGTGCTTCGCGCACGTTTCAAGCCGCCTACGCCGCGCTTGAGACTGGCTTCATGAATGGCCACACCGCAAGAGTCGTAGCCACGGTATTCGAGGCGCTGCAAGCCCTGAACCAGGATGGGAACGATGTTTCGATCGGAAACTGCACCAACAATGCCGCACATAGGATCAACCTTTGATTTGAAAGTGCGTGAATCTTAGGCGGCTTGAATAGAAATTACTTTTAATAATTTTTTATATTATTGAAATAATATTTCACAAATATAAATTCATGATTTATTATTTCATTAATTAAATTAAATTGAAATAATTCATATGTCCACCTCCTTTGAAGCCAACACCTTATCCGGCAGCTTGGATGCCATTGACCTTCAATTGCTGGCCATTTTGCAAGCCAATGCCAGCATCAGCAACATTGCATTGGCCGACAAATTGCACATTTCCGCGCCCACCTGCTTGCGCCGCACCAAGCGTTTGCAGCAAGAGGGTTGGATTGAAAAGCAGGTGGCGATTTTGTCCTCCGACAAAATGGGCCGGTTCATGGGCCACAGCGTCACAGCCTTGATTGAAGTGAGCTTAGACAAACAAGGCGAGGAATTACTTCAGGCCTTTGAAACGCGCGCCGTTCAAGAAGCAGCAGTTCAACAATGCTGGCGTGTGTCGCCAGGCCCAGATTTCATGTTGGTGGTGCAAGTGCCCGACATGCCGGCCTATTTGGCTTTCACCCAAAGGCTGCTGACGCAAGACGCCAATGTGCGAAACGTGAAGGCTTTTTTCAGCGTGAAGCGTGCCAAGTTTGGCACTGAAATTCCGCTGCCCATCGCTATGCCTTAAGAGGTTAGAAATAGCGCAAGGGTTGCAAATTTACTTGGCAGGCTTTGGCGCTTTTTGGGGCCGCTTCCAATTCGCAATGCTCACTTGCTTGCCGCGCGCCACACTCAATGCGCCAGGTTCGGTGCTCTTGGAAATGGTCGAACCGCCACCCACAGTGCCCCCCGCGCCAATCGTGACAGGCGCAATCAACACACAGTTGCTGCCCACATGCACATCGGCTTCAATCACGGTGCGGTGTTTGTTGGCACCGTCGTAATTGGCCGTGATGCTGCCCGCGCCATAGTTGACGCGCTCGCCTACGGTGGCATCGCCCAAGTAGGCCAAGTGATTGGCTTTGGCACCTTTGGCCAAGGTGGAATTTTTCACTTCCACAAAATTGCCAATGTGCACTTCGGCGCCCAGTTGCGCGCCAGGACGCAAGCGGGCAAAAGGACCAATCAAAGCGCCCTCGCCCACGGTCACGCCTAATTTTTCACCATCGATGTGCGTGAAGGCATGAATGACGGCACCTGCGGCAATGCGTGCATTCGCAATGACACAGTTGGGGCCAATGCGCACGCCTTCACCCAAGTGCACTTGGCCTTCAAACACGCAGTTCACATCGATTTCCACATCGGCTTCGCAGGTCAATTCACCGCGCACATCCAAACGCGCAGGATCGGCCAAACGCACACCTTGCACCATCAGCGCGTTGGCTTGTTGCAATTGGAACGCGCGCTCAAGTTGCGCCAGTTGCTGCGGGCTGTTGACGCCCGTCACTTGCAATTCGTCTTGAATGCGATGGGCCACCACCGTCACGCCGTCGGCGACGGCCCACTTCACCACATCGGTAAGGTAGTACTCGCCTTGGGCGTTGTGGTTGTCGAGTTTGGCCAGCCATGTTTTGAGTTGGCGCGCAGGCACCGCCATGATGCCGCTGTAGACCTCTTGAATTTTCAGTTGCTCTGGGGTGGCGTCTTTTTGCTCAATGATGGCTTGCACGGTATCGCCTTGCGCGGTGCGCACGATGCGGCCGTAGCCTGTGGGGTTGGGCATGTCGAGGGTGAGCAAGGCCAAGCGATCTTCGCCCGCACCGTGAACGCATACCATCAAAGCTTTCAGCGTGTCGGCTTGTGTCAAGGGCACGTCGCCCGACAACACCACCACCAAGCCATCATCTGCCAACACAGGCACGGCTTGCTGCACGGCATGGCCAGTGCCCAACTGAGGTTCTTGCCTGACAAACTTCACCGCCAAGCCAGAAGCTTGCTTGGCCACGGCGGCCTCCACCTCTTCAGCACCATGTCCGGTGATGACAACGGCAGATCGGGCTTGAAGCTGCGCAGCAGTTGACAACACGTGGCCCAGCAAGGGCTTGCCCGCCAATCGTTGCAAGACTTTGGGCAAACGGCTTTTCATCCGAGTACCCTTACCCGCCGCCATGACAACCACGTCCAAGGGCCGTTGAGGTGACAATGCTGATTGGTTTGTTGAGGTGTCCGACATGGCGAAAATTTCCTTCTGGGTACGAATTATCGCGGCTTCTGTGGCGGCTGTGGTGGTCAGTGCCAGCTTAAGTGGCTGCAGCGCCATCAAATTGGGCTACAACCAACTGCCCGAGATCAGTTCGTGGTGGCTCGACAACTACATCAACTTCACCGACACCCAAGCAACCCAAGCCAAGCAAGCCCTGAAAAAACTACATGCTTGGCACCGCAAAGAAGAGCTGCCTTTGCTGGCCGATTTGCTGGTGCAAGCTCAAAGCATGGCGCCGCAAAATATTTCAACCCAACAAGCTTGCGAGGTTTGGGGCAAGTTAGAAAAACGCATCGAGTCTGTCGCTATGGAAAGCTCACGCTTGGCCACGCCCATTGTGTTGCAACTGACACCGCGGCAACTGCGACATTTGGAAAAGCAGTGGACGGTAAAAAATGAAGAATGGAAAAAAGATTGGCTGCAGCCCAGCGCCGATGACCGTTTGAAAAAACGCCTTGATGCCACGGTCGATCGATTTTCAGATTTTTATGGCGACTTGAGTTCTGAGCAAATCAAGATGTTGCGCCTACAAATTGAACAGTCACTGTGGTCACCCGAGGTGGCCATTCAAAACCGCATCAAGCGCCAGCAATCGCAATTGCTGGTTTTGCAGAGCCTGACTCAAGACGCATCAAAGCCGGGGTTCAATTTGGCGCAAGCCGAAAATATTGTGTTGCAACTCAGCCTGCAATCGATTCGCCCCCAAGACCCTGCCTTGCTCAATTTGCAACTTCAGCTTGAGCAACAAGCGTGCTTGAACTTCTCACAATTCCACAACACCACCACCCCAGCGCAACGCCAAAAGGCGCAACGCCGTTTGCGCGCATACGAAAAAGACATTCGCGACTTGATTTAATTGGGGTCAGATCAACATTAATTTGGTCAATCAGTGAGGGCTAAACCCAAGGGGGGCTTCCTCATACTGGGGTACCAGAAATCGTTCAGCCCCCCTTGGGTTTAGCCCTCACTGATTGGAAATTAATGTTGATCTGACCCCAATTATTCTGCTTCAGTCCTGCAAGGCCTTCCACATTTCCATGTCGCGCTCAGCAGTCCAAATGCGAGGGTTCTTGATGCCAGAGGCTTCGTCGTAAGCGCGGGTCACATCGAAGGGCAAGCAGTGTTCGTAAATGAACACATGACCAAACACCGGGTCCATGCTTTTGCGCGTATGGGCCATGGCGGCTTTCAAATCCATCTTTGCAGCCACTGCTTCTTTGCCGGCATTGAACAAAGTTTCCACCCAGCGCTTGGTGTAATCCAAAGCTTTGTTCACATCCGCTTGACCTTTCATGGCTTCACCGCGGCCGGGCACAATGGCTTCGGCTTTCAAAGCGCGCAAGGCTTCCAAAGTGGCGGGCCACTCGGCCAATTGCGCATCGCCCGTGTACACGCCCGCTTCGTATTCCACCAAATCGCCAGAGAACAAAACTTTCTCTTCTTCCACCCACGCAATGGTGTCGCCACGCGTGTGTCCGTAACCGGGGCTCCAGATTTGAACCTTAACGCCCCCTAAATCAACCACCAATTTGCCGGGCACTTCACCCTTCGTGGCATCGCCGCCGCCAATCACCATGGTGGGCCATGTGAGGCCAGGCACTTCTTCAGCACCGCGGAACAGACGCGGAAAACGCTCCATCTCGCTCTTCATGTCTTGCGCGCCGCGCTCCACGATCAGCTCGTAAGTGCCTTGGCTGGCAATCACTTCCGTAGCACCCTCGGCCGCATAAGCACTGGCGCCCAACACACGCACAGCGTGATAGTGCGTCAACAGCACGTACTTGATAGGCTTGTCACTGATCTTGCGAATTTGTTGAATCAAATCGCGCGCCATGCTGGGCGTGGCCGTGGCATCGCTCACCATGATGAACTTCTCACCAATGATCACCCCCGAATTAGGATCACCTTCAGCGGTATAGGCCCAGCAATGCTTGCTGAGCTGCTCAAACTTAATGACTTTGTCGGCCAAGTCAGCTTGTGAAGCAAATGCTTTGGTTGGTTGGTTCATGTTCTCTCTCCGTTGTACAAACAAATTTAATTGGGGTCAGATCAACAATAATTTTGTCAATCGAAGGGCTTAAAGGGTAAGGGGGGCTGAACGATTTCTGGTACTCCAGTATGAGGAAGCCCCCCTTACCCTTTAAGCCCTTTGATTAGAAATTAATGTTGATCTGACCCCAATTAAATTAATTCAAACCCTTCTCTAACAGGGCAATGACTTCCTCCGCGAAAGCCACATACGAAATGGGGCCGCCAGGGCGAAGCCACGTAAAAGTCCAGTTGATCATACCGAACAACATCATCGTGATGGCCGTTTGGTTCGACGCATTCAATCGACCAGGATAGGCACGCCGCAAAGCACGTGTGACCGCTGCCACCACATCACGCTGACGGTTCAAAATGAGCTCGCGCGGCGAAATGGCGGGCGTGCCCAGATTGGCATCGGGCACATCGCTTAAAAACTGCGTATCGTTCAGCAAAGCCACATGCCGCGTGGCCGAGCTCTCGTACTCCTGCAGAAACGCACGGATCAATTCATGCAAAGCTGCACGGTCGTCCAAATTGCGACGCTGCGCCGTGGCATCTGTCAAAGCAATCAAGGACAGCAAGCGTTGCGTGTAACGGTCCATGAGGTCAAACAGAATGGCCTCTTTGCTGTCGTAGTAGTGGTAAAGCCGCGCTTTAGAAGTGCCACAGGCCGTGGCGATTTCATTCATGCTGGCCGCCGGATAGCTGCGATCGGCAAAGCACTGCGCCGCGATGTCCAAAATGGCGTCGCGCTTGATGTCGTGCGTGGCGGATTTAGGTCTTGCCATCAATTCTCACATCATCAGCCAACAGGCCACACCACGCCGTTGTCGTTCAAGATGGCATCGAGCGGCACATCGTGCGGCTCGGGTTCAAAGTCATCGACATAGCCTTGGATAAATCCCAAACCCACCGTAAATGGTTTGGGTTGCAAAGTGGCTAGGGTGCGGTCGTAAAAACCACCGCCATAGCCAAGGCGATAGCCCCCTGCGCTGTAACCCACGCAAGGCACAAACAACAAGCTTGGCACAATCACTTCCGTGTCCTTGGGTTTGGGAATGCCGTAAGCGTCTTCTTCCATGGGGCAACCGGGGTACCACGCATGAAAGGTCAGGGTTTTGTGAACCTTGTCCACCACCGGCAGCCCAATGCGGCGCAACTGTGACTCACCGGTCAACTCGCCATCTTCTTTCCAGCGGTGCAACGCAGGCAGGGGATCGAACTCGCCTTTGATGGGCCAATAGGCGCCAATCACGGCATCTGAACGGCCAAACAGCCAAATGCGCATCACCCTTTGCAAGGCGTCACTTCGCGCCAGCCTGTCGGGCATGTTGAGGCGCGCCGCCAACAAGTCTTGGCGAATTTGTTTTTTGGCTTCTGATTTGTCCATAATCAACCCATGCAATTGACACAGATTTTGACATCGCTTGGGGCTTCCGTCCTCATTTTCTCCTTCATGAACACGGCCAATGGCCAAATCGTGACCCAAAACAAGTCCGATGACGTCATTTTGGAGATGAACCAGGCCTTTAAAAAGAACGACAAATCCCAGCTTTCACGCCTTTTGCCCAAAGCCAAAGGCCACGCCTTAGAGCCATGGGCGGCGTATTGGGAGCTGCGCGTTCGCTTGGACCAGGCCAGCACCGCTGAAATTCAAGAATTTCTGACCACGTATGCAGGCACCTATGCAGAGGACCGCCTGCGCAACGATTGGTTGCTGCAATTGGGCCGCCAGCGTGATTGGGCCCTCATTGCCCAAGAATACCCACGCTTTCGAATGAACGACGATCGCGAAGTGCGCTGCTATGCCTTGGGCACAGACGCACAGCTGAGCAAACCCGAAACACCGGCAGAGCTGAAAAAACTTTGGTACGCCTTGCGCGAATCGGACGACGGCTGCACCACCGTGGCCGAAAAACTGCACGATGCCAAGAAGCTAGAGAGCCTGGACATCTGGCGCAAAGCCCGCTTGGCCATGGACAACAACCGGCCGCGCACTGCGCAAAGTGCGCTCAACATTGAATCGGCGGAATTGGGCAAGCAAGCCATTTTGATTCACGCCGATCCACAGAAATATTTGGACAAGCGCATTGTGGCCTTCACACGCAAACGCAAAGAACTTTCTGTCTTGGCCCTCATTCGCATCGCCAACACTGACCCCGACAAAGCCGCCCAGTTGCTTGAGAAAAAATGGGGCTTGATGCTCACCAAGGAGGAGCACAACTGGACCTGGGGTGTCATTGGCAAACAGGCCGCACAAAAGCTACAAGACAACGCGCACCAGTACTTCAGCAAGGTCTCACGCAACCAAGATTTGAACGACGACCTGCTGGCCTGGAAAGCCCGCGCAGCCCTGCGCCAAGGCGACTGGAAAGCTGTAGCGACCACGCTGGACGCGATGGAAGATGCCAAAAATGACGCCACGTGGATCTACTGGAAAGCCAGAGCCCAACTCAGCACTGCCACCACCGACGCACAACGCACAGAAGCCACAGCAGCCCTCAAAAGCATTGCAGGTGTGAAAGGCTTCTACGAACAACTGGCGCTTGAAGAATTGGGCCAAGCCATCTCCGTGCCCGTCAAACCTGCGCCACTGACCGCTCAAGAAAAAGCAGCTGCCCAACAAAATGCAGGTTTGCAACGCGCGCTCTATGCATTGAGCCTGGGCCTGCGGCCAGAGGGCAACCGTGAGTGGAACTACAGCACCAACTTGCACACACCCGGCGGCATGAGCGAGCGTGAACTGTTGGCCGCTGCAGACTTGGCTTGCAGCAAACAAGTGTGGGACCGCTGCATCAACACCAGCGACCGCACCAAAACACAAATCGATTTTGACCAGCGCTTTCCGATGCCGCTTAAAGACACGGTGTTGCGCAAAGCCAAAGAGGTGCAACTCGATCCTGCTTATGTGTACGGCCTGATCCGACAAGAAAGCCGTTTCATCATGGACGCCAAATCGGTGGTGGGCGCTTCTGGCCTGATGCAGGTGATGCCGGCCACTGCCAAATGGACCGCCAAGAAAATTGGTTTGACGAATTTTCAGGTGAATCAACTGAATGAACACGAGACCAATGTGGCCATCGGCACGGGCTATTTGAAATTGGTCTTAGATGATTTTGATGGCTCGATGCCATTGGCCGCAGCGGCCTACAACGCGGGTCCCAGCCGCTCACGCGCGTGGCGCAAAGGCCCCGTCTTGGAAGCAGCCATTTGGGCTGAGAACATTCCGTTCACTGAAACACGGGACTATGTGAAGAAAGTGTTGTCTAACACGACCAACTATGCGGTCATCATCACTGGCCAGCCACAGTCCTTGAAGGCACGCCTAGGTACTGTTGGACCTCGAAACGCTCAAGCGCCTGAGGAAAACGCTGACTTGCCGTGAAAAATAATTGGGGTCAGATCAACATTAATTTGGTCAATCAGTGAGGGCTCAACCCAAGGGGGGCTTCCTCATACTGGAGTACCAGAAATCGTTCAGCCCCCCTTGGGTTGAGCCCTCACCGATTGGAAATTAATGTTGATCTGACCCCAATTATTTCACCCCAGCAATTTGTCCAAGTTGCTAGAAATTTTCTCTTCAATCTTGTCTTTGAAAGACGCCATCAAAAAGCCCAACTCCAACTTCATGCTGAGTTGAGTGCCCGTGATGCACAAATAGCCAGAAGCCCCAGCGCGCTCAAAGTTCAAGCGATCTTGCACCTCGCCTTTGTCGTTGATTTCGTTGGCCACATAAGTGCAGTCCATGCCCCAATCTTCTTCGGCTTCTTTTTGCCATTGAGCGGCTACCGCACGGGCCTTCTCCATGCCCAAAGTGTGATCGCGTTGAATGAAAATTTCAGCCATGTCTCTCAAGCCTTCTTCAAAAGTGCCACTTCCACCTGGCAATCGTAAAACACGGGCGCACGGCCCAAATCGGTCAGCAATTGACTGGTCACTTCATTAACGTTGGTGCCGTTCAGGCCCATCTTGCGCCACCAAATGCCCAAGCCATTCACAACACCAGGACGTGCACGTATTGTCACGTCGGCTTTGCAATGGTATTCGCCGCGGTCGTTGAACACCTTCACCGTATCGCCTGTGGCAATGCCACGCGCAGAAGCATCTTCAAAACAAATTTCGACCAAGGGTTCTTTCTCAATGGCGCGCAAACTCTCAACATTCACAAACGAGGAATTCAAGAAGTTGCGCGCAGGGGGTGAGATCATGGCCAAGGGATAGGCACTTCCCGCAACAGGTACTTCGTAATTGGGAATGTGATTGGGCAAGGGGTCCAAACCTTGCGCAGACAAACGATCGCTCACAAATTCGCAACGTCCCGACGGCGTTGCAAATCCGCCTTTTGCAAACGGCGCCTCAGGCACTGGCATGGACACAAAGCCGACGTCCAACAGCGTTTGAAAATCAACATCGGGGCCTACTGCGGTGCGGCACATGCTCAGGTCGTCTTCGCTGAAGCAAGGCTCGTTGTAGCCCATGGCTTTGGCCAGCAAGCGAAAAATTTCGCTGTTGGATTTGGCTTGGCCCACTGGCGCAATGGCGGGTCGGTTCAGCAACACATCGGTGTGGCCATAACTGCCTTGCACATCCCAGTGTTCCAACTGCGTGGTGGCGGGCAGCACGTAATCGGCGTAGTCGGCGGTGTCGGTCTGGAAATGTTCCATCACCACCGTGAACAAGTCTTCGCGCGCAAAGCCCTGCACCACTTTGCCCGATTGCGGCGCAATGGCCACGGGGTTGCTGTTGTAAACCAACAAGGCTTTCACTTGAGGGCCCCACACCGCACTGCCTGGGTGGTTCAAATCGTTGCCGATCGTGGCCATGTTGAGCATGCGGGGACGGCGTGTGCCCAGCAAATCAGGGCGATGCAGATCTTGTTTGTTCACCTTGAAATTGCTGGAGCTGCTGAGCAACAAGCCCCCTGCTCTGTCACGCCAGGCGCCAGTCAAGGCGGGCAAGCAAGCAATGGCGCGCACGGCATTGGCGCCACCTTTCACACGCTGCATGCCGTAGTTCAATCGAATCGCAGCTTTGGTGGTGGTGCCCCAGTCTTTGGCCAAAGACCGAATCAATTCGGCCTCGATGCCGCACACTTCAGCAGCGCGCTCTAGGGTCCATGTCATGGCGCGTTCGCGCAATGCATCCCAGCCTAAGGTGTACTTCTCAATGTAGTCGTGGTCTAGCCAATCGTTCACCACCAATTCGCGCATGATGGCAAAGGCCAAAGCTGCGTCGGTGCCTGGTCGAATGGGCAAATGCACGTGGCATTTTTCAGCAGTTTCACTGTGCCGCGGATCAATGCAAATCAGTTTGGCGCCATTGCGTTTGGCATCTTGTGCGCGACGCCAAAAGTGCACGTTGCTGGTGATCGAGTTGCTGCCCCAAATCACAATCAGTTTGGATTCAGAAAAGAACTCGGTCTTCATGCCGAACTTGCCACCCAGTGTGTAGACCAAACCTTCGCCACCGGCCGAAGCACAGATGGTGCGATCTAACAGCGACGCGCCCATCTTGTTGAAAAAACGCGAAGCCATGGCCTCGCTTTGCACCCAGCCCATGGTGCCCGCATAGCTGTAGGGCAACACGGCTTCTGGGTTCTCTGACGCAATGGCCTTGAGTCGCAAAGCGATGTCTTGAATCGCTTCCTCCCAAGTCACCTGCACAAACTGGCCAGAGCCCTTGGGGCCGCTGCGTTTTAAAGGGTGCATCAAGCGCTCAGGGCTGTAGGTGCGCTCGGTGTAGCGAGACACTTTGGTGCACAACACCCCTTGCGTGTGCAAATGGTCAGGGTTGCCTTGCACCTTCACGGCGCGCCCGTTCTCCACGGTGGTGAGCAGCGCGCAGGTGTCGGGGCAGTCGTGCGGGCACAAACCGCGCACCACGGCATTTTGTTCAAGCACTGAATTTGTCATGGCTTCATTCTAAAAGGGTATTTTTGGGGATAACCCTGAAGAGAAATGTCCCCCAAGTGCAAAAGGGTTGTAGCGCAATGGCACGACTCTCGCTAGACTGTGGTTATGAAAATCATCGACTCCATCCTCACCGACGCGGCCAGCATTGCGGCCATTCGCAAAGACATCCATGCCCACCCCGAGTTGTGCTTCCAAGAAGTGCGCACCGCCGATGTGGTGGCCAAGCAACTCACCGACTGGGGCATTCCCATTCACCGCGGCATGGGCACCACCGGTGTCATTGGCATTGTGCACGGCCGTGATGGCGGTGCTTGCGGACGTGGTGTGGGTTTGCGCGCCGACATCGACGCGCTTCCCATGCAAGAGTTCAACACCTTTGCCCACGCCAGCAAACACCAAGGCAAGATGCACGCTTGCGGCCACGATGGCCACACCGCCATGCTGTTGGCAGCCGCCAAGCACTTCTCTAAACACCGCGACTTTGACGGTACCGTTTACTTGATCTTCCAACCCGCCGAAGAAGGCGGTGGCGGTGCCCGCGAAATGATCAAAGACGGCATGTTTGAAAAATTCCCCATGCAAGCCGTATTTGGCATGCACAACTGGCCCGGCGCCCAAGTGGGCAACTTTGCGGTCAGCCCTGGCCCGGTCATGGCGTCTAGCAACGAATTCAAAATCACCATCCGAGGCAAAGGCAGCCACGCCGCCCTGCCTCACAACGGCATCGACCCCGTGCCTGTGGCTTGCCAATTGGTCCAAGCTTTTCAAACCATCATCACGCGCAACAAAAAGCCCGTCGATGCGGGCGTTATTTCGGTCACCATGGTGCATGCGGGTGAAGCCACCAATGTGGTGCCCGACTTCTGCGTCATTCAAGGCACCGTTCGCACCTTCACGTTGGAAGTGCTCGACCTCATCGAAAACCGCATGAAGCAAATCACAGAAAACCTGTGCGCTGCTTTTGATGCCAAGCCCGAATTCCACTTCAACCGCAACTACCCACCCACTGTCAACAGCGCAGCCGAGGCCGAATTTGCGCGCAAAGTGATGGAAGGCATTGTGGGCAAAGAGAACGTGCAAGTTCAAGAACCCACCATGGGCGCCGAAGACTTCTCGTTCATGTTGCAAGCCAAGCCTGGTGCCTATGTGTTCATTGCCAATGGCGACGGTTCACACCGCGAAATGGGCCATGGCGCAGGTCCTTGCATGCTGCACAACCCCAGTTACGACTTCAACGACGACCTCATTCCATTGGGCGGCACGTATTGGGTTGAATTGGCCACACAATGGTTGGCCAACCCCACTCAAAAGTAAAGTCCAGCGGCTCTCCGCTTTTCCGGGTCAATTGATTTGACCTCACTTTTGAAGCCCTTCGGGGCTTCATTCATTTGGAGCTTTCATGACAAACATTCACGACGCATTTTCAAAGAGCTATGCAGAGGCTCGCCAAAAGTTTTTAAGCGCTGCACAACAAGCAGGCCTGCAAGTTGAATCCCACATTCACCCCGAAAAAGGCCGCGATGGCGAAGAGTTGGCCATGGACGTGGTGCGCGAAGGTCCTGCCGATGCCAAACAGGTCTTGCTGGTCAGCAGTGCCTGTCATGGCGTAGAAGGTTACTGCGGCAGTGGTGTGCAAATTGACGCCATGCGCAGTGCTGAATGGCACAAGGCTGTGGCACAAAGCGGTGTGGCGGTGGTGTACGTCCACGCCCTCAACCCCCATGGTTTCTCGCACGTGCGCCGCGTCACACAAGAAAACGTTGACCTGAATCGCAACTTCCACGACTTCAGCAAACCCCTGCCCGACAACACGGCCTACAAAGAAGTCCAGCATCTGTTGTTGCCCGACGTATGGCCACCCAACGAAGCCAACATGCAGGCCACGATGCAATACATCGCAACACACGGTATGCCCAAACTGCAAGCCGCGGTGTCACAAGGCCAGCACCACGATCCCAAGGGTTTGTTCTTTGGCGGCCAAGCACCCACCTGGAGCAACCAAACCATTCGCAAAGTTCTCAAACAACAAGCCGGCAAAGCGCAAAAGTTGGCTTGGATTGATTTGCACACTGGCTTAGGCCCCAGCGGCGTGGGCGAACGCATCTATGCGGGCGCCAACGATGCAGCCGCCATTGAGCGCGCGCGCCAATGGTGGGGCAACATCACTTCCATTTACGATGGCACATCCTCTTCTGCGTTCCTCACAGGCCTCATGTGGATGTCGGTGCAAGACGAATGCCCTCAAGCCGAATACACCGGCATTGCGCTGGAATACGGCACCTTGCCCATGAACGACATGTTGATGGCCCTGCGCGCCGACCACTGGCTGCACATTCATCCCGAGGCGTCTGAGGATTTGAAGAAAAGCATCAAAGCGCAAATCTTCAACGCCTTCTACACCGACACCGATGAATGGCGCGCGCAAATCATCACACAAGCGCGCGATGCCATGGGCCAAGCACTCCAAGGTTTGAAATGAACGGCTCTTCCAAGCGCATTCTGATATTGGGTGGCACCGGCTTTGTCGGCCGCCATGTTTGCGAAAAACTCACCCGCATGGGCTGCAGCATGACGGTGATCACCCGCCGCGCCAGCCAAGCCGCCGCCATTCAAAATTTACCCCGCGTGCGCGTACTGGAGGGCGATGTCTACAACAGCGCTTTTCTGGCGAAATGCATGGCGCAACACGATGTCGTGATCAACCTCATCGCCATCTTGCATGGCTCTGAAGCGGCCTTTAGCAAAGCGCATGTTCAGTTACCCCAAGTCATTGCAGAGGCCTGCCTTGCCAGCGGCGTCAAACGCCTCATTCACATCAGCGCATTGGGCGCCAGCCCGGACGGACCTTCAGCTTACCAACGCAGCAAAGCCCAAGGCGAAGCCTTGCTCAAGCAAGCGGGTTTGGATTTAACGCTCTTGCAACCCAGCGTCATCTTTGGCGCAGACGACAAGTTCCTCAACCTGTTTGCCCAGTTGCAGCAAATTGCGCCTGTGGTGCCCTTGGCAGGCGCCAGCACGCGTTTTCAGCCGGTGTGGGTGGAAGATGTGGCATCGGCGGTGGCGCATTGCGTCATGGATGCCAAGACGCAAGGTCACACCTATGAAATTTGCGGACCCGAAATTTGGACCTTGAAAGAATTGGTTCAAAAGTCCGGTCAATGGGCAGGCGTCAAAGGTGGCCGAGGTCGCTGGGTGTTTGGCATTCCTCACACCCTCGCTTGGCTACAAGCCTTCCTGATGGAATTGGCCCCCGGCCAACCCCTCATGAGCCGCGACAATCTGCGGTCGATGCAAGTCGACAACGTGTCATCCGGCAATGCCTTAAGCCTCAAAGAACTGAACATTCAAGCCAGCAGTGTCTACAGCATCGCTCCGGGCTACTTGGGCTACAAAGGCGCTTGCACTAAACTGGATGTTTTCCGCGCCAAAGGACGCCCATGAAACTTTTCATCGCCAACAAAAATTACTCCTCATGGTCCATGCGACCCTGGGTCATGCTCAAGCAAGCAGGCATCCCCTTTGAAGAAGTGATGGTGCGCTTTGATGGTTTTGATGCGCAGTCCAAGTTCAAGCAAAGCTTGAAAGACATCAACCCCGTAGGCAAAGTGCCGGTGCTGGTCGATGGCGACTTGGCGGTTTGGGACACCTTGGCCATTGCCGAATACGCAGCCGAAAAATTCCCTGAGAAAAAACTCTGGCCTAGCGCAGTGGCCGACCGCGCCCGTGCACGCAGCATTTGCGCCGAAATGCACAGCGGCTTCATGGGCATTCGCAGTGCATGCCCCATGAACATCGACGCCTACTTGCCAGAAATTGGCGCCTTAGCCTTGCGTGACAAAGAAGCTGTGCGCAATGATCTGAAGCGCATTGACACTTTGTTTGCGTCACTTTTGAAACAACACCAAGGCCCCATGTTGTTTGGCGAGTTCAGCATTCCCGATGCTTACTTCTCTCCGGTGGTGATGCGCATCAAAACCTATGCGCTACCCGTCTCAGCAGAAACACAGGCCTACATCGAGCGCTTGTGCGCCATGCCCGGCGTGAAAGCTTGGATCGACGATGCCTTGGCCGAAAAAGACTTCATCGATTTTGAAGAGCCGTTTCGGACCAAGCCCTGAGCACAGGATGCGCAACGACGTCAAAGCCTGCCGTGCTTCACTGAATCGACGCGAACTATGACGATGCAAATTTTCAGTGTGGGTGGGGCCATTCGCGATGCCCTTCTGCGTCAACCTGTCAAAGACAAAGATTGGGTGGTCGTAGGCGCAACGCCTGCTGACATGACGGCACTCGGCTATCAAACTGTGGGCAAAGATTTCCCTGTGTTTTTGCATCCGCAATCGCGCGAGGAATATGCCCTGGCGCGCACCGAGCGCAAAACCGCACCAGGCTACAAAGGCTTTGTGGTGCATGCCTCGCCTGATGTCACCTTAGAAGAAGACCTTGCAAGGCGAGACCTCACCATCAATGCCATGGCACTGCCAGAGGCGCATTCAGGCTTGCTGGATCCAGCATCGACGTCCAACTCACCGCAAACATTGGAAGACGTCTTCTCAGCACACGGCATTGACCCTTATCACGGTTGGCAAGATCTGAAAAACAAAACCCTCCGACACGTCACCACCGCCTTCCGCGAAGATCCTGTGCGCATCCTGCGACTGGCTCGCTTTGCTGCGCGCTTTCCAGAATTCAAAATTGCCCCTGAAACTCTGCAACTCATGCAAGACATGGTGCAAGCCGGCGAAGTTGAACATTTGGTACCCGAACGTGTGTGGCAAGAATTGGCGAAAGGCCTGATGACGCAAAAGCCCTCGCGCATGTTTGACGTGCTGAAAGCCTGTGGAGCGCTGCAAGTTTTGTTGCCCGAAGTGAATGCTTTGTGGGGCGTGCCGCAGCGTGCTGAGCATCATCCTGAAATCGACACAGGTGTACACCTCATGATGGTGCTCGACATGAGCGCACAACTGAATGCATCTTTGCCTGTGCGCGTGGCCTGCCTCATGCACGATTTGGGCAAAGGCAGCACGCCGCAAAGCGAGTGGCCCAGGCACATTGCCCACGAACAGCGCAGCGCCAAGTTGCTCAAGCAAGTTTGCGAGCGCCTGCGTGTCCCTGTGGAGTGCAAAGAGTTGGCCGATGTGGTTGCTCGTGAACACGGCAACATTCACCGCAGTCACGACTTGAATGCGGCTGCATTGATGCGCTTGCTTGAACGCTGCGATGCCATTCGAAAGCCCGATCGCTGGCCCGAGATCTTGTTGGCCTGCGAGTGTGATGCACGAGGTCGACTTGGGTTTGAAGATTCAGCCTACGCACCCAAATCGCGATTGCTCAAAGCGCTAGAGGCTGCGTTGTCTGTGACCACCGCGGACATAGCGGCCGAGGCGCAAAAACAGGGCCTCACGGGCCCTGCAGTTGGCGAAAAAATACATCAAGCCAGAGTAGAGGCCATTGCCCACTTGTGGGTCTAGGCACTCAACTCACAGCACACCTCGAATTAACGAGAAGGTGTGCGAGGCGTGCGTGGCGCTGCCGGTGGACGGCCTGCCAAATGACGGAAACTGATACGGCCTTTGGTGAGGTCGTAGGGTGACAACTCCAGCGTGACGCGGTCGCCCGCCAAAATGCGAATGTGGTTCTTGCGCATCTTGCCTGCTGAGTAAGCGATCAACTGGTGACCGTTGTCCAAGGTCACACGAAAACGTGTGTCAGGTAAAACCTCGTTCACAACGCCCATCTGTTCGATCAAGTCTTCTTTCGCCATTTTTTCCTTTCAGGTTCTCTGGGGGGTTCAGTGGGCTTGCGTGGTTGCACGCACCCAATCCAAACCTTGTGCCAACGCAAAGTTGGCAGCAGCATCGCGGGTGGCGAAGTCATTGGTAAAACACATCACCCGATCGGTACTGGCACTGCCACGTCCACTTGCCACTGACACTTGGGCCGCAAAGCGACCACAAGGCAAGGCGCGCGGACAAGCGGCGATGCGGTATTTTCCCACGGTGAGGGGGTTATTTTCAAAAGTAATCGTATGAATCATCTAAAAGCTAAAAATTTGGTGTGTACAGAGCAACACATTGGACGCCTGCAGAGGGCTGAAACGCCTTGCAAATGCCTCCAAATGACCCGTTCAATGCCGTCTTAGGGGCGAAGGGAGGTCGTGTTGGCCTGGTGAATGCCCGTTGGGGGCACATAAAAAAAGGGGGAAGCGTGAAATCAAACCCACCCGTGCTTGGGGGTGCGCCGCTCTTCTGCATGAGTCTTCATACGAGAAATGAAGCAATTTGCAGGGACCGCGCTTGTCGTGAAGGTCTTTGTTTCGATGTCAAAGATCTTCAACGAACGCGAACTGTAACACAAATGTTTTAAAACTTGTCTGCTTATTTATAGAAACTTTGCAATCAGGCTGATCACGAAGCTAAACAGCAGGGTGCTGGCCAAGGGAATGAACCACTCGCGGCCAAACAATTTGAAATGAAAGTCACCGGGTAATTTGCCCAGACCCATTTTTTCCATCCACGGCCTGACCCAGCTGATCAGCACCAGGGCCAGAAAAGTCACGATGAGCCAGCGCAGCATAGGGGCTGGGCTTAAAGCCGATGGCTGCGGTCGCCC
Source organism: Limnohabitans sp. 103DPR2 (assembly GCF_001412575.1). Taxonomy (NCBI): domain Bacteria; kingdom Pseudomonadati; phylum Pseudomonadota; class Betaproteobacteria; order Burkholderiales; family Comamonadaceae; genus Limnohabitans; species Limnohabitans sp. 103DPR2. The sequence continues at coordinate 2,882,060 of NZ_CP011834.1, forward strand.
GCTGCAAATCCTTGGGCCTGCCAGTGCGCGTGTGTGGCAAAGCCCACCACCTTGAACAGCTCGCCCATTTCATGCTCACTGATCAGCTTCATGGCCTGAGCCCGTTCAAGCAAAGCAGAAGCGGCCATGCGTTCAGCCAAACCTAAATTCAGCAAAAACCTCGCTTGGCTGGTGTAGCCCAGCACATTCAAACCCGCATCTTGTCCGGCCAATGCAATGCCCGTGAAGTTCACGTGGGCCGTGATGTCCTTCAAACCCACCGCCGCCAAAGGATTGGCATCAGCCTTGTGGGCTTGGTGGCACATCACCGTGCCCATGTGGCGCTCGGGGTGAAAAAACTCCGACTCTGGAAAGCCGTAATCCAGAAAGAAAGCCGCACCGCCCTTCTCACTGGCCAACAGGCGCTCTGCCAAGCTGGCCACAAAGGCTTCGCCTTGCGCTTGAATTTCGGTCAGGTAATCGTGCTCACCCACAGGCTCCAAGGGGGGACGCAATGCCGTCGGCCGGTCTTCCCAAGCCAAGCCATCAGGGGTTTCATGGGCCACCACAACCCCGCGCTCGTGCCAAACGCCTTGGATTCTGTGCAGCAATTTGACCGGCATGGCATCGAGCACTTCATTGCCCACCACCACGCCTTGCATCGCTTCTGGCCATTGGCTGAGCCACTGCACCTGACTGCCAAACTCGGCCAACTTGGCCTGCTGTCTGGCCTTCAAGGTGCTCGACAAGTCCATGATGTTGTAGCGTTTAAGCTTGCAGCCCAAACGCTGCAGTTCGCTCAGCAACTGGTACGCCAATGCGCCGCTGCCCGCACCAAACTCCCACACCTCGTCGGTGCCTGTGGCGCTCAAAGCTTCGGCCACCTGTTGGGCCAAGGTGGCGCCAAACAAGGGCGACAACTCGGGGGCCGTGACAAAATCACTGCCCGACTGGGGCATGCGGCCAAACTTGGGGTGCTGGTTGGCGTAATAGCCCAAACCGGGCTCGTACAGGGCCAAGGCCATGAACTGATCAAACGGCAACCAGCCGTCGGCCGCCAAAATGGCCTTGTGCACCCGCGCCAGCATGGCGGTCGTTAAACTATGAGTTTCTGTCATCACCCCCGATTGTCCCCGAATGTCGACATCTTTTTCTTCTGCGCCTCACATGGCACCGCGCACAGCCCTGGTCACAGGCGCTGGCAAGCGCTTGGGCAGAGAAATCGCCTTGGGCCTGGCCCAAGCGGGGTGGCAAGTGGCCGTGCACTACAAAAGCTCTGCAGCTGAAGCTTTGCAAACGGCCAAAGATTGTTTGGCCTTGAACGCAGACACGGCTTCATTGGACCCGCACCGGTTTATTTTTCAAGCCTACTTGGCTGACGAAACAGCCACCCGCAATCTATTACCCCAAGTGGCCGCCCAACTGGGCCATGTTCACGGTGTGGTCAACAGTGCCGCCTTGTTCGAGCACGATGACATTCACAGCTTCAGTTATGCCAACATGGCGCAACATTGGGCCACCAACACTGGCGCCGCCATTGTGTTGGCGCAGGCTTTGCATCAGCATTGCCAAGCACGTCAGGCACCCGCTGCCGAGGCTGTCGTCATCAACATGCTCGATCAAAAGTTGTGGAACCCCAACCCCGACTTTTTAAGTTACACCTTGTCCAAGGCGGCACTGGAAGCGGCCAATACCTTGTTGGCGCAAGCCTTGGCGCCGCAAGTGCGCGTGGTGGGCGTGGCCCCTGGCCTCACGCTCACCAGCCACATGCTGGACGATGACAAGTTTCAACAACTGCACAAGCTCAGCCCCTTGGGCCGCTCCTCCTCCGCCCAGGATGTGGTGAGCACCGTGGTGTTTGCCATGCAAAACCGCGCCATCACAGGCACCACCTTGTTGGTCGATGGCGGACAGCACTTGATGAAGTTCGAGCGCGATTTTTCTTTGATGTGAGCACCCCATGACGGCCACCCCCACAGCCACCTCAGGCAACCAAACCCTCACGCTCACAGGCCTCCGCTTTGATGCCAACTTGGGCATCTTGGAACACGAGAAAACAGCACCTCAGCCCATTCAAGTCGACGCCGAACTCAACCTCGGCCCCCAACCCTTGCTGCCGCGCGACGACGACATCAGCAATGTGCTGGACTACCGCAAGGTGCGCAAAATCATCATCGATGAATGCACGGCCGAGCATGTCAACTTGCTCGAAAGCCTCATCGGCAAACTTGCGCACCGCCTCATGCAGTTGCATGGCGTTAAAGGCGTGCGCGTGAAGATTGCCAAACTCGAAATTTTTGAAGATTGCGAAGTTGCCATTCGCATGGAAACAGGACAATGGTGAACCCATGAATGCACCCACCCAAAACAGCTGGCTAGAAGCCGTGGCCGACGATGCCGATGCGCTGGCCGAACAAGCCGAGCAAAAAGCCAAGGCCATCAAGATTGAACGCGAAACGCACAAGCTCGAAAAGCGCTTGTGCCGTCAGGTGGGTCAGGCCATCAGCGAGTTCAACATGATTGAAGAAGGCGACCGCATCATGGTCTGCATGTCGGGCGGCAAAGACAGCTACGGCATGCTCGACATCTTGATGAAGATGAAGCAGCGTGCGCCTGTCAACTTCGAGCTGATCGCTGTTAACCTGGATCAAAAGCAGCCTGGCTTTCCTGCCGAAATTTTGCCCGCTTACCTGGGCAGTTTGGGCATTCCGTTTCACATTGAAACGCAAGACACCTATTCCATCGTGAAGGACAAAATTCCCGAAGGTAAGACCATGTGCAGTTTGTGCAGTCGATTGCGCCGCGGTATTTTGTACAAGGTGGCCGGTCAACTCAAGTGCAACAAATTGGCCTTGGGCCATCACCGCGATGACATGCTGCAAACCTTTTTCCTCAACATGTTTTTTGGTGGCAAGCTCAAGGGCATGCCGCCCAAATTGCTGAGCGACAACGGTGAGTTCATGGTCATTCGCCCGCTGGCCCATGTGGCCGAAGCCGACCTGACACGCTGGGCCGAACACCGTCAGTTCCCCATCATTCCTTGCACGCTTTGCGGCAGCCAAGAAAACTTGCAGCGCAAACAAATTGGCAACATGATTCGCGACTGGCAGAAAAAATACCCAGGACGCATTGAAAACATGTTTGCCGCTTTGCAAAACGTGGTGCCCTCCCACTTGATGGACGCCCAGTTGCACGACTTTAAAAATTTGCAAATCACCGGCAAGCCCAATCCCGATGGCGACAAAGCATTTGACGAAGAAAGCTTTGAAGCGCCCAATGTCATGGCCAGCTTGCAGGGTGTGCAAGTGGTGCAACTTTGAACCGAGTGACTTTGCCCAACACGTATTTCTTCAGGAGGCAATCATGAAACAGCCTGCCATGTCTCAAAGCATGAAGCGCATCTTCTTGCTGGCCGTTACGGCCAGCATGTTGCTGCTGACTGCATGCACCAACGTTCGCATCATTGAAAGCCAAGTTCAGTCCACGCCGCAATGGACAGCGCCTGCACCAGCCAAAGCGTTTTACCGCTGGGATCGCTTGCCTGCCGATGTCAACAACCCGCAAGCGGGTTGGGCCGAAGTTCAGCTGGAGTCTGCCTTGGCGCCACTGGGCTGGACACGCAACGACCTCGAAGCCCAGTACAGCATTTGGGTGGGCGTGCGCACCGCTGAGTTCATTGCAGACCCTTGGGGCCGACCTGTTCGCAGTCCTTGGGCCAACCACCTGCAAATCAGCGTGGGATCTGGCTACCGCGCACACGGCGTTGGTGTGGGCGTTGGCATGAGCACAGGTTTGCCACCCTTTGGCCGCGCTGGTTTTCCACCGCCTTCTGGTTACGCCCAAGAAGTCAGCATCATCATTCGCGATTTGAACACCAGCAACGTGGTGTACCAAACCAAAGCCACGCATGAAGGCCCTTGGGCCGATCACGCCAATATTTTGCCCGTCATGATGGCCGCCGCCTTGCAAGGATTTCCCAATCCCCAAGTCCGAAACCGACGCGTTGATACCACCATTTCACGCTGACATTTGAATCTGATTTTTGCGCATGCAAGCTACCCGAATTCTGGCCATCCGTCATGGTGAAACTGCTTGGAATGTCGACACCCGCATCCAAGGCCAACTCGACATTCCCCTCAACGCCAAAGGCGAGTGGCAAGCTGCCCAATTGGCCAAAGCCTTGGCCGCGCAAGATCCCTTGCATGCGGTGTACACCAGCGATTTAAAACGCGCCCATCAAACCGCCACTGCTGTGGCTGTGCAGCAAGGCTTAGAGGCCATCAGCCATCCCGGTTTGCGCGAGCGCGGCTTTGGCGCCTTTGAAGGCAAAACCTTTGCCGAAATTGAACGCGACCTGCCAGAAGATTCCATGCGATGGCGCAAACGCGATCCACTGTGGGCACCGCCTCAAGGTGGTGAATCTTTGGTCGTGATGGAACAGCGCGTGCGTCAAACCTTGGACGATTTAGCGGCCCAACACGTGGGGCAACACATTGCTTTGTTTGCACATGGCGGCGTGATGGATTTGTTGTACCGCATTGCCACTGGCCTGGATTTGCAAGCGCCGCGCTCATGGACGCTCACCAACACCGCCATCAACCGCTTGCTGTGGACACCGCAAAGTGTCACCTTGGTCGGTTGGGCCGACACGTCGCATTTAGACGAAACCACGCGCGACGAATTCTGAAGCGGCTGACACCGAGCTTGCGGCTTTTGCTTGGCCGCTTGTTTCAGTCTTGCGTGAAGCTTTTGGGCGGTGTCACACCCAAATGGCGATAGGCCGCCAAGGTGGCCATGCGGCCACGCGGCGTGCGCTGCAAGAAGCCCTGCTGAATCAAGTAGGGCTCAATCACATCCTCAATGGTGTCGCGTTCTTCGCCAATGCTGGCGGCAATGTTGTCCAAGCCCACAGGGCCACCATCGAAACGGTGAATCACAGCTTCCAATAATTTGCGGTCCATCAAATCGAAACCTTCAGGGTCGACATCCAGCATGGACAAAGCACGTTTGGCAATGTCGTGTGTGATGTGGCCCACGCCTTTGACATCGGCGTAATCGCGAACTCTTCGCAGCAAGCGATTGGCGATGCGCGGCGTACCGCGGGAACGCTTGGCAATTTCTTGACCACCGGCTGCATCCATGGGTGCTTTGAGCAGGCTGGCACTGCGCGTCACAATGCGCGCCAACTCTTCAGGGGTGTAAAACTCCAGGCGCGACACGATGCCAAAGCGATCGCGCAAAGGGTTGGTCAGCATGCCTGCGCGGGTGGTGGCACCCACCAAGGTGAAGGGTTGCAAATCGAGCTTGATGCTGCGTGCTGCGGGGCCTTCGCCAATCATGATGTCGATTTGATAGTCCTCTAAGGCGGGGTACAAAATTTCTTCCACCACGGGCGACAAACGATGGATCTCGTCAATGAAGAGCACATCGTTCTTTTCTAAATTGGTGAGCAATGCCGCCAGGTCTTTGGGTTTTTCAAGCACGGGGCCACTGGTTTGACGCAGGTTCACACCCAGCTCGGCGGCAATGATGTGGCTCAAGGTGGTCTTGCCCAAACCGGGCGGGCCAAACAAGAGCACGTGGTCTAGCGGCTCGCCGCGCATTTTGGCGGCGCCAATGAAAATCTCCAGTTGCTCGCGCACCTTGGCTTGGCCCACATAGTCGTCCAGCAACTTGGGGCGCAAGGCGCGCTCAATGGCTTCTTCTTGAGGCGTTTCGGGTGTGGCGTCCACCATGCGCGCGGGCGGCGGCGGTGTTCCAAAGTCGTCGGTTTGAATGCTCATGGTGTCCGTTTATTTGGCCAAGGCCTTGAGTGCCATTTTGATGCCATCGCTCACACCCACATCAGCGGGCAAAGATTTCAAGGCCAAAGCAGCTTCCTTGTCACTGTAGCCCAAAGCCACCAGGGCTTGCAAAATATCGCTGGCGTGGTCGTGTGATGCGCTGCCTGTGGTGAGCAAGTCGGCGCCCAATTTGCCTTTGAGTTCTAGCAACAAACGCTCAGCGGTTTTCTTGCCAATGCCGGGCACTTTGACCAAACGCCCCGCTTCTTGTTGGGTAATGGCTTGCGCCAAATCGGCCACGCCCATGCCCGACAACACACTCAATGCGGTGCGGGGGCCGACGCCTGAAATTTTGATTAACTGCCTGAAGGCTGCGCGTTCTTCAGCTGTGGCAAAGCCGTACAAGAGTTGTGCGTCCTCGCGAACCACAAAATGCGTGAGCAACTTCACTTTTTCGCCCAAGGCTGGCAGGTTGTAGAAGGTGCTCATAGGCACGCTCACCTCGTAGCCCACACCATGGCAATCCACCATCACTTCGGGTGGGTTTTTGTCGATCAAAGTGCCTGTTAACTGACCAATCATGGCGTGCCGTTCTTCTTCATCAGATAAGTGCCTATCATTAGGGGGTCAGACATCGATGCCCCTGGCTTGGATGTCTATTTTCCACTGAGGATTATCAGCTTGATTGTCAGACACAATTTCACGCCGCACAACAATACCCGCATGACCCATCTTTGCGGCCCCATGGACGCGCATTTGCGCACCATCGAAGCTGGGCTGCAGGTCAAAATTGCCCATCGGCATGAGCAGTTCAAGATCGACGGCCCCAAAGCCAAAGCCAACCAAGCGCTGGAGTTGCTGCAGGCACTCTATGAAATGGCCGACCGGCCCATCAAGGAAGATTCGCTTCAGCTCATGATGGCCGGCGACCCCGAGGTGGCCAACAACCCCGACGTGCCCACGCTGCAAACCCGCCGCGCCGACCTCAAAGCCCGAACCCCTGTGCAAGCTTTGTACATGGACAACATTGCCACGCACGACATCACCTTTGGCATTGGCCCAGCGGGTACAGGCAAAACCTATTTGGCCGTGGCCAGCGCTGTCGACGCCCTGGAGCGCGCCAGTGTGCAACGCATTGTGCTCACCCGCCCTGCCGTGGAAGCTGGTGAACGATTGGGCTTCTTACCAGGCGATTTGTCGCAAAAGGTGGATCCCTATTTGCGTCCTTTGTACGACGCCCTGTACGACCTCATGGGTTACGACAAAGTGCAAAAAGCCTTTGAGCGCAATGCCATTGAAATTGCACCTTTGGCGTTCATGCGCGGCCGCACTTTGAACAATGCCTTTGTGATTTTGGACGAAGCACAAAACACCACGCCAGAGCAAATGAAAATGTTCCTCACCCGCATTGGCTTTGGTGCCAAGGCGGTGGTCACGGGTGATGTGAGTCAGATCGATTTACCCAAAGGGCAGCTCAGTGGCTTGATTGATGCCGAGCGTGTTTTAAGGCGCGTGAAGGGCATCGCCATGACGCGCTTTTCTAGTGCGGATGTGGTGCGTCATCCTTTGGTGGCGCGCATTGTGGATGCTTATGATGCGCAAAGAACCACGGTGCGTAGTCGATCGATTGATGCTTAAAACTTATGGCACTTTCTACGCTTAACTTGTCCTTGCAATTCGGTGACATCCCTTATGCTACGCGTCATCGTGCCGCCTTGCCGCGTCACAAAGTGGCACGTTGGATTCGACACAGCTTGGCTGCAGATGGCGAGATCACGGTGCGCATTGTCGATGCCGAAGAAGGTCAGCGCTTGAACCGTGAGTTTCGAAAGAAAGATTACGCCACCAATGTGCTGACATTTGATTACATGCAGTCACCTGTGGTGATGGCAGACCTAGTGTTATGTGCGCCGGTAGTTGCCAAGGAAGCTCGAGAGCAAGGCAAGACGTTGCAGGAGCACTATGCGCATTTGCTAGTGCATGGCGCACTACATGCGCAGGGCTGGGATCATGAGACCAGTGAGGCCGATGCAGAGGCCATGGAGGCGCATGAAATTAAGATCATGCACAGGCTAGGGTTTAAGAACCCATATTGATTTTAAAGCGCCTGATTTACTTCGATGGAAGATCGGAAGCTTTCGGCATCACATCACCAAATCTGTAGAATTTTTTAATTTTTGCAAAATCTTCATCAGTCCAAGGCTGATTGTCTGGATCGCTCATCGCAGCCAATGTGATGGCTCTGTCTTCTTCATCCGTTGGCATGATGATTTTCATGGCTTTGGTATTTTTACTGATTTTTTTCATAGCGCTTAACCTCTCGTTTGTTTGCTGTTCGCAAACTGATGATTCGGGTAGATTCAGCACGCAACACATACACCACTGCGTAAAGTTTGCCTTCCAAAGGTACCAAGCCGCTCATGCGGACCTCGTTGTAGTTGTAGCGAACATCCTGCCAAACTACTTCCTTCGTCCAATCAAGAAATTGAGCGAATTCAAGCACTATGCCATGTTTGAAATAATTTGCACGGCTTTTGTTGGGGTCGCATGTAAAGTGCATCCAGCCATGATGCTGCTAGCCCTTCATTCATGGTCATGCATTGAGTGTCAGTGGAACACTCAGCCGTGATTTTCTTTATTCACTTTCAATGCCAGAAGCATCCTCCAGCAAACGTACTTTCACTGACTTGCCCTTCACTTTGCCGCGCGACAATTTCGAAACAGCCTCTCGCGCAATGTCACGTGCTACCGCAACGTAGGTAGAGTATTCATTCACATTGATCTTGCCCACTTGTTCGCGCGTGTAACCCGCTTCGCCCGTAAGTGCGCCCAACACATCACCCGCACGAATTTTTTCTTTGCGTCCGCCCACAATTTGCAAGGTGGCCATGGCGGGCACCAGCATGTCTTTACCAGTCGGCGTGAAAGTGCTCAGTTCTTGCCAACTCGACTCACGGCCTTGCAACACTTCAATCTTGCCCACATAGCCCATCTCGTCCATGCTGGCCAAACTCACAGCCAAGCCTTCTGCATCGGCGCGACCTGTGCGGCCTATGCGGTGAATGTGCACTTCGGCGTCGGGCGTGACATCAACGTTGATGACCGCTTCGAGTTGTGCCACGTCTAGGCCGCGCGCTGCCACGTCGGTGGCCACCAACACGGAGCAACTTCTGTTGGCAAATTGAATCAACACTTGGTCGCGTTCACGCTGTTCTAATTCGCCATACAGCGCCAGCGCACTGAAACCTTGCGCTTGCAACACCGCCACCAAATCGCGGCACTGCACTTTGGTATTGCAAAAGGCCAGCGTGGAGGTAGGACGGAAATGGTTCAACACCATCGACACGGCATGCAGGCGTTCAGACTCTTTCACCTGCACAAATATTTGTTTGATCTTGTTGGCGCTGTGCTGTGTTTCCACCTTCACCGTTTGCGGCTCTTTCATGAACTGCGTGGCCAACTTGGCAATGCCTTCAGGATAGGTGGCAGAGAACAGCAAGGTTTGACGATTCTGCGGACACTGTCTGGCCACAGTGGCGATGTCTTCAAAGAAACCCATGTCGAGCATGCGGTCGGCTTCATCTAGCACCAAGGTTTTGAGGCCTTTGAGTTTCAAAGAGCCGCGCTCCAAATGGTCCATGATGCGACCCGGTGTGCCCACCACCACGTGTGCGCCATGTTCCAAGCTCAGCACCTGGCCACGCAGCGCCACACCGCCACACAAGGTGACTACTTTGACATTGCCCACTGCGCGCGCCAAACGGCGAATTTCTTGACTCACCTGATCGGCCAACTCACGGGTTGGACACAAAATCATGGCCTGCACTGCAAAGTCTGCGGGCAGAATTTTTTCGACCAAGGGAATGCCAAACGCCGCCGTCTTGCCGCTGCCGGTGCTGGCCTGGGCAATCAAATCTTTGCCCGCCAAGGTCTCAGGCAAACTGGCCGCCTGAATGGCCGTCATCTGCAAATAGCCCAACTGCTCTAAATTGCCCAGCATCGAAGCCGACAAACTCAGCTTCGCAAAATCATTTTTGTTTTCGTTCATGCGTCGATTATGCGTGTGAGTGAGTTGGGGTGAAAAACAATTGGGGTCAGATCAACATTAATTTTGTCAATCCAAGGGGCAAAAGCCTGAGGGGGGCTTCCTCATACTGGAGTACCAGAAATCGTTCAGCCCCCCTCAGGCTTTTGCCCCTTGAATTGGGAATTAATGTTGATCTGACCCCAATTGTTTTGCTCTCGCCGGAGAGGAAGAAACTTGCCCCGATTACATCTCAAGAGGAATGGTCACAGGACCATCGTTAACCAAATGCACTTTCATGTCTGCCGCAAACTGACCGGTTTGCACAATGGGATGTGCCTCTCGGGCTTGCGCAACGAAGTAGTCGTACAAGCGTTGACCATCTGCCGGTGACGCAGCACGCGTAAAGCTGGGGCGATTGCCGCCGCTCACATCGGCGGCCAGCGTAAATTGGCTCACCACCAACAAACCGCCTTGCAAGCCATTGCCATCCAAATCCTGCAAAGAGCGATTCATCTTGCCCGCCTCATCGCTGAAAATGCGCAACTTCAAAAGTTTGCTGAGCATCTTGTCTGCATTCACAGTGGTGTCACCTTGCTCGGCGCACAACAGCAACAACAAACCCTTTTGAATTTGGCCAATCACCTGCCCATCCACCACCACACGTGCCTCAAGCACACGTTGCGCGACACCGATCACAGCAAATCTCTTTCTGCATCAAAGTGTGCTTCTACATCGGAGGGCAACAACTGAATTGAAGCACGCAAGCCAGGCACAGCGCTCATCAAGGCTTGTTCCACACTGGTTCGCAATGCTGCCGCACGACCCAAGGTCCAGGATGCAGGCATGTGCATGTGCATGTCGACAAATCGGCGCTGCCCCGCTTTGCGCGTGGTGATGTGGTCAAAGCGAATGATCGAAACATCATCGCGCTGATGCGCAAAGCCCGCCAAAGTCTCTTGAATTTGCGCAATCACTTCAGGCTCTACTGCTTCATCCATCAAACCTTGTGACGAACGCCAAATGAGGTGAAAGCCTTCTTTCAAAATGTTCAACGCCACACCAATGGCCACCAGCGCATCGAGCCACAACCAACCGGTGACGCTGACCAAAGCAATGCCAATGACCACGCCCACCGAAGTCCACACGTCGGTCACCAAATGCTTGGCATCAGCTTCCAGAGCAATAGAGCGGTGCGTCTTGGCGGCACCAAACATGACCCAGGCCAACAATCCATTCAAAGCCGAACTGCCCACCGACAATGCCAAACCCCAACCCACCTGCTCAATGGGCTGTGGATCAAAAATACGGTGGCTGGCGGCCCAAATGATGCCCATGGCCGCCACGATGATCAAAATGCCTTCGAAGCCCGAAGAAAAATACTCCGCCTTGTGGTGACCATAAGGATGTTCTTCGTCGGCCGGTTGCGCAGCCACAGTGACCATGAGCAAGCCAAAAATGGCACTGGCCAAATTGACCAAAGACTCCATGGCATCGGACAACAAACCCACAGAGTCGGTGATCCACCAAGCCCAAGTTTTGAGCGTGATGGTGATGATGGCCACCACCACAGAGGCCCACAACAAAGTGCGGGGTGACCAAGGCGGTAGTTTTGAAATCATGGTGTCAGGTTAACGCACATCGATGACAAAAACCAAGCCCTAGATCAAGAACAAGCATCAAGCGCTCAAATGCACGCGCGCAAATTTGCGCTTGCCCACCTGAACCACATACGTGCCGGCCTCCAACTTCAAGCCTTTGTCGCTGACCACAGAAGAATCCACGCGCACACCGCCACCATCAATCAAGCGATTGGCTTCTGAGCCGGAAGGCGCCAAGCCTGCCATCTTGAGCAAATTACCGATGCCCAAAGGTGCGCCACTTAGGCTCACTTCAGGAATTTCATCGGGCACACCGCCCTTGCTGCGGTTGATAAAGTCTTGCTCGGCGGCATCGGCAGCTGCCGCACCATGGAAGCGCGAGGTAATTTCTTTGGCCAAGGCCACCTTGGCTTCTTTGGGGTTCAAGCCATCGGCCACCTGCTTCTTCAAAGCTTCAATCTCGGCCATGGATTTGAAGGACAGTAAGGTGTACCAGCGCCACATGAGCACATCCGAAATCGACAGCACCTTGGCAAACATGGTGTTGGGCTCTTCGCTGATGCCGATGTAGTTGTTCTTGGACTTGGACATTTTGTCCACGCCGTCCAAGCCTTCGAGCAAAGGCATCGTCAAAATGCACTGAGGCTCTTGGCCGTACTCGGTCTGCAAATGACGACCCATCAGCAAGTTGAACTTTTGATCGGTGCCGCCCAATTCCAGGTCAGACTTCAAAGCCACAGAGTCGTAGCCCTGCATAAGGGGGTACAAAAACTCGTGCACGCTGATGGGGGTACCGGCTTTAAACCGATCGTGAAAATCGTTGCGCTCCATCATGCGCGCCACTGTGTACTTGGCCGCCAACTGAATCATGCCCATGGCACCCAGCGGCAAACTCCACTCGCTGTTGTACCGAATTTCGGTTTTGGTGGGGTCCAGCACCAAACTGGCCTGGCGGTAGTACGTCTCTGCATTCAACTTGATTTGCTCGGGCGTCAACGGTGGACGCGTGGAGTTGCGACCAGAGGGGTCGCCAATCAGGCTGGTGAAGTCGCCAATCAAAAAGATCACCTGGTGACCCAAATTTTGCAACTGGCGCATTTTGTTCAGCACCACGGTATGGCCCACGTGGATATCGGGCGCGGTGGGGTCCAGGCCCAACTTGATGCGCAAGGGCACGCCGGTGGCCTCTGATTTGGCCAGTTTTTTGACCCAGTCTTCTTGGGGAATGAGCTCTTCACAGCCTCGCAAGGTGACCGCCAAGGCCTCTTTGACAGCGTCTGTCACGGGATAGGAGGTCGAAACAGGTGAATTCATAGGGTTTTCCAGTATGCGCCTTGGAGGTTTGAAGGTAGAATTGGCGGAATTGTTTGCCCTATTTTAAGGGCTGACCTTGCTATTCCCTATTGAATGAAATTTTTCAACACATTGATGACGACTGCCAAGCCGTTCAGCCTCGCGCTGTTGGCATCGGCCAAAGCCCACAGCGACACGCTGCGGGACTTTGTTGCGCGTCATCCCAAACACGTCACAGCCGTGCTTGCCGCAGTTCTGCTCGGCGGCGGCGGCGGCGCGTTTGCGGTGGCCAACTTGGGGCCAGATGCCGCCAATTTGCCCGTTCGCACCCTGGTTGAAACACTCAGCACACCCAATTTAGATGCACAAGTTGAAGCGCTTGAGCAGCAAACCCTCAAGCTCTACCGCAACGACATCACCCGCGGTAGCGACACGGCCGAGAGTTTGTTGCGCCGCCTGGGATTGGTTGACGCAGCCGCCGCCGCCTACATCCGCAAAACGCCAGAAGTTCGTCAAGCCCTGCTCAACCGCTCTGGCCGCAATGTGTCTGTGGAGGCCAATGAGCAGCAGCAACTGTTGACGCTCACCACACGCTGGCTCAAAAACGACAACGACAGCCAATTCCAGCGCATGGTCATCACGCGTGATGCAGACAACAAGTTCAGCGTTCGCACCGACACGGCACCTTTAACAGCCAGCGTTCGCATGTCTGGCGGCACAGTCAATTCTTCTTTGTACGAAGCCTCCGACGAAGCCCGTTTGCCCGAAACGGTCACACGCCAATTGGCCGATGTCTTCTCTGGTCAAATTGACTTCCACCGTGCATTGCGCAAAGGCGCTGTGTTCTCGGTGGTCTACGAAACCTTGGAAGCTGAAGGCGAACCCCTGCGCGCCGGCCGTTTGCTCAGCGCCGAAATTACCAACGATCAAAAAACCTACAACGCTGTTTGGTTCCAAGAGCCTGGCCAAAAGGGTGCTTACTACACCCTCAAAGGCGACAGCCTTCGCCGAGCTTTCTTGGCATCACCTGTTCCCTACTCACGCCGCACCAGCGGATTTGGCATGCGCGAGCATCCCATTCTCCATACCCAGCGCGCGCACTTAGGGGTTGACTACGCAGCGCCAACTGGCACACCCGTCATGTCCGTTGCCGACGGTGTGGTTGTTGAAAGTGGCTTCCAAGGCGCATTTGGCAACATGGTGGTGGTGCAACACAATGCTCGTCAAAGCACGGTTTACGCTCACCTCAGCCGCATGAACGTCAAGCGCGGTCAAACCATCAAACAAGGCGATATTGTGGGCGCAGTGGGTACCACGGGTCTGTCCACAGGTCCTCACCTGCACTTTGAATTCCGCATCAATGGTCGTCACGTCGATCCACTGACCTTGGCACAACAAGGTTCATCCGAACCTATCTCGGCTGCTCAGCGTAACCAGTTCAACCAACGTGCCGAATTTGCGCGCGCACAGTTGATGGCTGCGGCGCAAATGCGCCAAAACAACGTTCAATAATTCTCAGCGTTGGCAGGGGCCGGGTTGACTTCCTCCCCCTCTTCTCCCCTTTCCCCATCGCCCACAACGGTGACTCAACCCAGCTTTCAATACTTCATTGGCCTCATGTCGGGCACGTCGCTCGATGGCGTGGACGGTGTGCTCTTGCAATGGCAAAGCAAACCGGAACAAGAAAGTGGCAAAAGTGGAAATGGCAGCGTGGGTCAAGATCAGTCTCCTGCGTTGTTGTTCAACACGCCCAGCCTCAAAGTTTTGCAGCATGTCTTTCAGCCATTTGATGCTGAATTTCGGGCAGAGTTGCTGAGTCTGAATACACCGGGCAACAACGAGTTGCATCGCGCCGCATTGGCTGGCAATCGCTTGGCAAGAAACTATGCGCAGGTGGTGCATGCGCTGCTCAATGCAAGTGGTTTGCAAGCACATGACATTGCAGCCATTGGCGCCCATGGCCAAACGGTGCGACATCGTCCACTTGAATTTGATGCCGACCGCAGCACCGGTCAGGGCGCAGTCGGCTACACCTTGCAACTCAACAACCCCGCTTTGCTGGCCGAACTGACGGGCATTGATGTGGTGGCCGAATTTCGGACACGCGATTTGGCAGCCGGCGGTCAAGGTGCGCCTTTGGTGCCAGCCTTTCATGCAGAGGTTTTTGGCAACCCCAAGCACAGCGTGGCTGTGGTCAACATTGGCGGCATCTCCAACATCAGCATCTTGCGCAACACCGCACAGCACAGCATCACCGGCTTTGACTGCGGCCCTGGCAACGCCTTGATGGACCACTGGGTGCATGTGCACCAAGGCACTGACTACGATGCCAACGGCGCTTGGGCAGCGCAAGGTCAAGTCATTCCTTCATTGCTGCAAAGCTTGTTGACTGAAGCGTTTTTGCATCAGGCCCCCCCAAAAAGCACAGGCCGCGATTTGTTCAACCCCACTTGGTTGCAGCAACATTTGCGTGCAGATTTCAAAGCCGTTGATGTGCAAGCCACGCTGTGCGAGTTCACGGCCTTGGCCATTGCGCAAGACCTCAAGCGCCATGCGCCTGAAGCCCAGCAGTTGTGGGTGTGTGGCGGTGGCGCACTCAATGCGCACCTGATGTCGCGTTTGCAATTTCATGCACCCGGTGTGCAGGTGGCTTCTACGGAACTGCATGGCTTACCGCCCTTGCAAGTGGAAGCGGCCGCCTTTGCTTGGCTGGCTGCCAAAGCGATAAAACGAGAAACGGGAAGTCTAGAAAGCGTCACGGGCGCTCGAGGCGCCCGTGTCTTGGGGGCCATCTATCCCAGATGACCCTTCGGTGTATTTGGCTTTGTCGCTGAATTAAACCGAGAATGAAGAACCGCAACCACACGTGGTGGTGGCATTGGGGTTCTTGATCACAAACTGCGCGCCTTGCAGGTCTTCTTTGTAATCAATTTCTGCGCCCAACAAATACTGGTAGCTCATGGCATCGATCAGCAAAGACACGCCATGTTTGGTCATGGTGGTGTCATCTTCATTGACGATTTCGTCAAACGTAAAACCATACTGGAAGCCTGAGCAACCGCCACCCTGCACAAACACGCGCAGTTTCAAATCGGGGTTGCCTTCTTCGGCAATGAGGTCGGCCACTTTGGCGGCTGCACTGTCTGTGAAGACAATGGCTTCGGGCATTTCTGTGGGGATTGTTTCGGCTAAGGCGCTCATGTTTTTTCTCCGGCTACTTGGTGAGTAGTATAGTGGATTGGTCAACAATTAACTTCTAATAACTGCCTTGTTAGGAGGGGTTTCCGCCGGTCCGTTCTGGAAGAGGCGGCGCTGGTATTCGGACTTGCTCATCTTCGCTTTACTCAGAACTTCGCTTGTCCGAACACCAGCACCACCTCTTCCAGTACTGCTTACTTGGTGTTAACTTCCCCGCATGCCGCTACCCTTTTTTCTGGGTGGTGGTGGGGTATGGGTTGTAAGCGAAGTTCTGAGTCAAGCGAAGATGAGCGTCAACCCGTACCCCACCGCCGCCCAGAAAAAAAGCACTTACGAAAAAACCTGACGAAAAAAAAACCGCTCTGCAAGCAGAACGGTTTTCTTGAAACAGGCTGTAAACGAATTAACGCTTAGAGAACTGCTTACGGCGACGAGCAGAGTGCAAGCCGACCTTTTTACGTTCAACTTCGCGGGCGTCACGTGTGACAAAACCAGCTTGGCTGAGTACGGGCTTCAAAGAAGCGTCATAGTCAATCAGGGCACGTGTGATGCCGTGACGGGCTGCACCAGCTTGACCGGATTCGCCGCCACCGTGAACGTTGATTTGAATGTCGAAAGATTCGGCATTGTTGGTCAACATCAAAGGTTGCTTAGCGATCATGATCGAAGTCTCGCGGCCGAAGTAGGCTTGGATGTCCTTGCCATTGACCGTGATCTTGCCAGAGCCTTTTTTCAGAAACACGCGGGCGACGCTAGATTTGCGACGGCCGGTGCCATTGTTCCATTCACCAATCATTCTCAAGGCTCCTTAAATGTCCAGCACTTTAGGCTGTTGGGCGGTGTGGGGGTGCTCAGCGCCACCGTACACCTTGAGTTTTTTGATCATGGCGTAGCCCAGAGGACCTTTGGGCAACATGCCCTTAACGGCCTTCTCGAGCGCGCGTCCAGGGTGCTTGGACTGCATGTCGCGGAAGTTAGTGGCTGTGATGCCGCCTGGATAACCAGAATGGCGGTAGTACACCTTGTCCAAAGACTTGGTGCCAGTCACTTTAAGTTGTGCTGCGTTAACGACGACGATGAAGTCGCCAGTATCGACGTGAGGCGTGTAAATGGCCTTGTGTTTGCCGCGCAAACGGAGAGCAACTTCGCTGGCTACTCGTCCGAGGACCTTGTCGGTCGCGTCAATCACAAACCACTCGTGCGTCACGTCAGCGGGTTTTGCGCTGAACGTTTTGGTCATGAGTTTTCTCTTTAAAAGAAGGTTTGTTGGATCCTTTTCCACGGTCGGTGTTCCTCTTCTGGGAACCTCTTAGGTGGGGTTGGCCTTTACGTCTTTACCTGAGGTAAAAATCAAGGCCCTTCGCCGCGGGATCACTAATTCGCTGCGAAGCCCTCGATTCTAAACGACAAAATTGTTGTTTTGCAAGGGTTTTTTGGCATTTGAGGGGGTGTAAGCGTTACCATCAGGGCATGTTCAGTTACAGACACGCCTTTCACGCCGGTAACCATGCCGATGTCATCAAGCACCTTACCGTGATTGCCACTTTGCAGCACCTGCAACAAAAAGAAGGCGGCATCACCATTGTGGACACCCATGCGGGTGCTGGCCTGTACCGGCTTGACGGTGATTATTCCGAAACCGGCGGAGAAGCAAAGGACGGCATCTTCAAACTGCTCAGCCAGCTTGACGCTGCCAGCGCCAAGAAAGATGCCAAGCCCATTCCCGAAGCGCTCCAAGCCTATCTGGACATGATTGCCAGCTTCAACCCCAATGGCCAAGCCAAGTTCTACCCCGGCTCGCCCTTCATTCTTCACGCCATGCTGCGCAAAGATGCGCGCGACAAGTTGCGTCTGTTTGAATTGCACCCCACCGACAGCAAAGCTTTGGCTTCTAACGTGGCCCAACTGGACGCCGGCCGCAGCATCATGATTGCCCGCGAAGACGGATTTGAATCGCTCAAAAAATTGTTACCACCGCCGCCGTCGGCCACCGGCTCCAAACGCGCCATGGTGCTGATGGACCCCAGCTACGAAATCAAAAGCGATTACGGCAAAGTGGCCGCCAACATACAAGATTGCCTCAAGCGCTTTGCGACAGGTACTTATTTGGTTTGGTACCCCATCATTGCGCGGCCTGAGGCGCACGATTTGCCCAAGCGTTTGCGCACTTTGAGCAACCAGTCACAAAAACCATGGCTCAACCTCACCTTGTCGATTGGCCGCAACACCGACGGCAGCTCGGCAGGTTTGTCGGCCAGTGGCATGTTTGTGGTCAATGCGCCTTTTACGCTCAAAGACAAACTGCGCGAGGCCATGGAAGTGGTGGGGCCAGCGTTGGCGCGAGGTACAGGACATAGCTGGGCGGTTGAGCATAGCTAATGACCTTGTTTTGTCGTTAGTTGCTTACCCAGTTTTCAACCAACAGACCAGGTACGCGAACAAATTCATTCAAATTGTTCGTTACCAAAACCAGACCCTCACTTCTGGCATGGGCAGCAATGTGCAGGTCATTCACGCCAATGGTTTGGCCTGCTTTTTCTAAGACAGCTCGAATGTCACCATAGTGCATGGAGGCCTTGGCGGTATAGGGCAGTATGTCAATTAGAGTGGTGAACTCTTCAATTGCATTGAGATTCTCCTGGACGCGCACACTTTTTTCGGCCCCATGCTGAAGCTCAGAAAAAGTAATGGCTGATATCGCCATGCGATTGGCATTTTGATTAAACATCCCCATGACTTCGATGGGTCGCTTCTTCAACACATAGATGACGATGTTGGTATCCAAAAGATACTTGAACATCAAAGCGCTTCTCGATCTGATTGATTTTGCGACCCACGGTCGCTCATAAAGTCATCACTGACACGAGGCCCATTCAGAAAAAATTCATCCCACCGGTGTCCTAGCGGTGAAATGATTCTGTCCTTTCCTCGGGCACGAACTTCGACCTTTTTAACGGACTCAGGTAAGCGCAATTCGGCTGGCAATCTGACTGCCTGTGTGCGGTTATTTGTGAAGACAGTTGAGATGGCCATTTGATTGACTCCAATGTATATAGCCACAGTATATGGCGCGCTCGAAAATTCTCCAACATGAATGTCTTCAGCTTTATTCAAAAATTCATCTTCTTTATGGAAATCGAAACGATTCAGTCCCAGAGATTTTGGTAATACCGACCAAAGAGTCGAAAGCCGTTTTGAATTATGTCTTCGAGAACCTACATTCCCTCGTAGTCGCACTCATAGGTGTTGTTAGGTCCGTCTACCCACTGAAAATGCTTGGCATCTTTTTTAGGTACCTCGTTGCCAGCTTGATCAATGGGTACAAAAATCATATCAATTTCTCCAGATTTGAATGAATCTTCCCAAGATGTATCAAGCTTGCTTTCGAATGCAAATATCATTTCTGACAGCGCCCAGTCCCAGCGCTTAAAGTGATTGGCATCCGTGCCGTGTTCTTTTTCCTTGGGTGGCGCACTACTGCTCTTCAATTCATCTGGCACATCTGCATCTTCAACAAGAGGTGCGCCATGGCTCGTTAACTTGAGCTGACGAAGCATTGGCAAAACAATTTGCCCAAGTGTTTGGTCCATGCTCCAGGTATCCCAACGGTCAATTTTGACAAAGTCAATTTTGGGATGAATCCAATCCAAAATTTTTTGAATGAATTTACTAATTGGCACCAGACGATCAGTCCAGCTCTCCACCCAATCGGGACGATCTGTCCAAGTGCCATCCATTTCTGAGCAGCTAAGGGCTCTAATTAAGCTTTTGTCGCGATGGCATTTGGACCAATCTGTCCAGAAAAACAAATAGTCGACCATGGTGTAAGGGGACAACCAATGATGCCTGTAATTGTTGAAATAAACTTTCATTGTTGCCCGTCTCTTGCCATTGAACTCAATAATTAATGAATACTTAATAACTCTTTTAATGTAACGCCAAAGCTATCTATATGCTCAGCTTCACTCAGTTTTAAAAATGCACTTAATTAACCGACCGATCGGTCGGTTAATTGATATACTTCGCTTCAAACACGCTAACCCAGCGAGGAGAAGCCCATGTACACGCAATCCTTCAACGTGCCCGACGCACCGGACACCAACAGCACCTCAGCCACTGCCGCACTCAAGTCAGTGCCCAAAGCATTGACAGAAGCAGAAGTGGCATTGCAAGCGCAGTTCGATGCGCGCATCGATGCCGACGGCAAAGTCGAGCCGCGCGATTGGATGCCTGATGCGTATCGCAAAACTTTGGTGCGACAAATTAGCCAGCACGCACACAGCGAAATTGTGGGCATGTTGCCCGAAGGCAATTGGATCAGCCGTGCACCTAGCTTGAAGCGCAAAGCTATTTTGATTGCCAAGGTGCAAGACGAAGGCGGTCATGGTTTGTATTTGTACGGCGCGGCCGAAACACTGGGCACCAGCCGCGATCAAATGCTCGACGCATTGCACACCGGCAAAGCCAAGTACAGCTCCATCTTCAACTACCCCACGCTCAATTGGGCCGACGTGGGCGTGATTGGTTGGTTGGTCGATGGCGCGGCCATCATGAATCAAATTCCTTTGTGCCGTTGCTCATACGGTCCTTATGCACGCGCCATGATTCGCGTGTGCAAGGAAGAAAGTTTTCACCAGCGTCAAGGCTACGAAGCCTTGTTGGTGATGATGCAAGGCACGGCCGAACAAAAGGCCATGGTGCAAGACGCAGTCAATCGTTGGTGGTGGAAATGCTTGGCGATGTTTGGACCGCCCGATGCCGACAGCCCCAACAGCGTGCAAGGCATGCGATGGGGCATCAAGCGCATCAGCAACGATGATCTGCGTCAAAAGTTTGTCGATGCCACAGTGCCACAAGCCAAAGTGTTGGGCGTGACTTTGCCCGATCCCGATTTGAAGTGGAACGAAGAGCGTCAACACTACGACTACGGTCAGATTGATTGGGATGAATTCTGGGCCACCGTCAATGGCAATGGCCCTTGCAACAAAGAACGTTTGGGTACGCGCGTGAAGGCCTGGAACGATGGCCAATGGGTGCGCGATGCCGCTGTGGCACACGCCAACAAACAAGCGCACAGACAAGCACAAAAGAATTTGAAGGAGGCTGCATGAGCGCCGATCAAAAAACGACCGAGAACAACGCAAGTACAGCGGCCCTCAAAGAGTGGCCCCTGTGGGAAGTGTTCGTTCGCAGCAAGCAAGGCTTGGAGCACAAGCACTGCGGCAGTTTGCATGCGTCCGATTCACAACACGCTTTGCAAATGGCGCGCGATGTTTACACGCGCCGTCAAGAAGGTGTGAGCATTTGGGTGGTGCAGTCTTCGTCGATTGCGGCCAGCGAACCCAATGACAAATCGGAATTCTTCGAGCCCGCCAGCGACAAGGTGTACCGTCACCCCACCTTCTACGAAATTCCATCTGAAGTGGGGCACATGTAATGTCTGCGGCGCAAGCAACTTTGAACGCCACCTTGCCCATCGACTATTGGCTGCACTTGGCCGATAACGCTTTGGTGTTGGGTCAACGCAATGCGGAGTGGTGTGGCCACGGTCCTATTTTGGAAGAAGACATTGCTTTGTCGAACAACAGCTTGGACTTGGTGGGCCAAGCGCGTTTGTTGTACCAAGAAGCCGCAGCGCAAATGGGCAATGGCGCAACAGAAGACACACTGGCCTACTTTCGGGATGTGCCAGATTTCAAAAACTACACCTTGCTAGAGTTGCCGCATCATGCGCCACTGGCGGGTACTTCTGCCAGCGAGCGTGACTTCGCCACCACCTTGGTTCGCAACTTTTTATACAGCGCACTGATGGTATTGGTGTGGGACAAATTGCAACACGCACCCAACGAACAATTGGCCGCCATTGCAGCCAAGTCGCTCAAAGAAGTGCGCTACCACTTGCGTCATTCGCGCGATTGGCTGCTGCGCATGGGCGATGGCACCGCTGAATCGCATGGTCGTGCTCAAGCTTCTGTCAATCACTTGATGCCCTACACGCAAGAGTTCTGGACAAGCAGCGACTACGAAACAGAGGCTGCCAAAGTCACAGGCTTGGACATGGCCAGTTTGCAAAACGATTGGAACCAAATTGTGGACCAAGCTTTAGCTGAGGCCACACTCAAGCGCCCTGCTTCTGGCGGCTTTGTGCCCACTGGCAAACACAGCGTTCACTCAGAGCATTTGGGCTTCATGTTGGCCGAGATGCAAAGCTTGGCGCGTGCGCATCCCAACGCCACTTGGTAATTCAAGCGTCACAAGTTCATCATGACGATGGCCACCCCTGCTTCTGCATCTGCGCTTGAACAAAGCGCAGTTGAAAAAGCATGGGCGTTGCTAGAGTCTTTGACCGACCCAGAAATTCCGGTGGTCACTTTGCGCGAGCTAGGTATCTTGCGCGATGTGCGCACAGCTGTTGCACAAGATGGCACAGAACAATTGGAAGTGGTCATCACGCCGACCTACAGCGGCTGCCCTGCCATGGGTCAAATTGAAGACGACGTGTCCAACTTGCTGCAAGCACATGGCTTGAAGGGCCAAGTTAAAACGCAATTGGCACCCGCTTGGACCACTGACTGGATCACACCAGAGGCCAAAGAAAAATTGCGCGCTTACGGCATTGCACCGCCCCACAGTGGCGCTGACCACGATTGCCAAACGCCAAGTGGCAAACTGAATGGCAGTGGCGCCTCCAGCATCATTCAATTTGCAGCCCGCAGCACCAGCAATCCAGGGCGTCACGAACAGTTGGCTGTGCCCTGCCCGCAATGCAATTCGCACAACACCACCGAAACATCTCACTTTGGCTCCACCGCCTGCAAAGCGCTTTACCGCTGCCTTGATTGCATGGAGCCGTTTGATTATTTCAAACCTTATTGATTTGAAAATTACCGCACCATGACCGCTTTCAAATTTCACGAACTGCCTGTTTCCAACATCACGCCCGAAGCAGCAGGTGCAGTGGCCATCACTTTACAAGTGCCTGAAGCATTGCGCAGTGGCTTCAATTTCAAAGCAGGCCAGTTTTTAACATTACGCGCCACCATTGATGGCAACGATGTGCGCCGCAGCTACTCCATCAGCTCGTCACAAAATTCATACGCACGCAACGGCACTTTAGAAGTTGGCATTCGCCCCGTCCAAGGCGGCGTGTTTTCTAATTGGGCTGCCACGCAACTGAAGGTGGGTGATGTGCTTCGTGTCATGCCCGCGGATGGCCGTTTCATCGTACAGCGCCCGCGCGCCATTCACCGCGTTGGCTTTGCGGCAGGCTCTGGCATCACACCCATTTTGTCCATTTTGGCCAGCACCTTGGAAGAACAAGCAGAATCTAAATTCACCTTGGTCTATGGCAATCGACGTATGGACAGCGTGATGTTCAATGAAGCGCTGCAAGACCTTAAGGACCGCTATCCAAATCGACTCACACTGATTCACGTGCTGTCGCGACAAGCACAAGAAGTGCCTTTGCTGGAAGGCCGCATAGACGAAGCCAAGGTCAAAGAAATAGTGAACAGTCTCTTGCCTGCAGCCAGCATGGACGAGGTATTCATTTGCGGCCCTGAAGCCATGATTGAAGCCACCGAAAAAGCTTTACTCGAAGTAGGCGTACCAGCACGCAACATTCGCACAGAGCGATTCACATCGCCGACACTCGAAGCCTTGCCTGCAGATGCGCGCAAGCAAGTGGTCTTAGGCCATTCCCCTGAAACTAAAGGCGATGTGGCACTCACAGTAGTGCTGGATGGCAAGATGCATCAAATGCAAATGTCGGCCACGGACAAAATTTTGGATGTGGCATTGGCCGCAGGCTTGGACCTGCCCTACTCCTGCAAAGGCGGTGTGTGCTGCACCTGCCGCGCCAAAGTGATGCAGGGTACCGTGGCCATGGAGAAGAACTTCACGCTAGAAAACTGGGAAACCGAACAAGGCTTTGTGCTCAGTTGCCAAGCCAAACCCACTAGCAAAGAAGTGGTGATGAGTTTTGATGAGCGATAAAAAAAGAGCTGCTAACTTTTCAAGTTGCAGCTCTTTTAGATGAATGAAGCGCTCATGTACAGAGCGCTTTTTTTACGCCAATCGTTTGAGTAACTCCAAAGTCGTCGCACTCTGATTCATCGTATAAAAGTGCAACGCTGGCACACCTGCATTGCGCAACTGATCGCACAAGTCAGCCACCACATCCAAGCCAAAGGCCTTGATAGACGCAGTGTCATCACCGTAACCCTGCAAGCGCAAGCGAATCCAACGGGGAATTTCTGCGCCGCATGCATCTGAAAATCTCAACAGCTGTGTAGAACTGGTGATGGGCATGATGCCAGGCACCACGGGCACATCTACACCTAGCTTGTGCGCATCGTCCACGAAACGAAAGTACGCATCGGTGTTGTAGAAGTACTGTGTAATGGCCGAGTTTGCGCCCGCCTTCACCTTGGCCACAAAGGCCTGCAAATCAGACTCAGGTGATTTAGCCTGAGGATGCACTTCGGGATAAGCCGCCACTTCAATGTGGAAGTCATCACCCGTTTCTTTGCGAATAAACGCCACCAAGTCGGAAGCGTAATGAAACGCACCACCCATGCCGTAACCACTGGGCAAATCGCCGCGCAAAGCCACCAAGCGCTTCACGCCCATGGCTTTCAAGGTGGCCAGTTCTTTGCGAACAGATTCTTCACTGGCGCCAATGCAAGAGAAGTGCGACGCAGCGGCCACGCCTTCTTTCAAAATCTCGCCCACGGTGCCAAAGGTGCCTTCTTGCGTTGAGCCGCCTGCACCGTAGGTTACTGAACAAAACTCAGGTGCTTGCGTGTAAAGCTGTTGACGCACAGCGCGCAGCTTTTCGGCACCTTCCGGTGTTTTAGGTGGAAAAAATTCAAAGCTAACGGGTAATTTTTTCATACGTCACTCAGGCAGTTAATTGCCTCTAAGCAGGCTTAGTGGCCTGCACAAAAAACTCACGATTGCCATCGCCACCTTCAATGGCGCTGTCGTACCAACCGGTCACTTTCAAACCCAACTCTTTGAGCGAGGTTCGAATGCGTTTTTCAATCACGGGGTACATGGCGGGGTCTTTGACCAAACCGTTCTTGCCAATGTTCTCGGGCTGCAATTCAAACTGAGGCTTCACCAACATCAAGAGCGTGCCGCCCGGTTTCAAAAACGGCACCACCCCAGGCAGCACCAGCGTCAAGGAGATAAAGGACACATCGCCCACCATCACATCAAAGCCAGCCTCGGCATCAGGAATGCGCTCATCATCGGGCATCAACTCGCGGGCGTTCACACCTTCAATGCAAATGACGCGCGCATCTTCTCGCACACGCGGATGCACTTGGCCATGGCCCACATCGATACCCACCACTTCGGCAGCACCGTTCAGTAGCAAGCACTCGGTAAAACCACCGGTGCTCTGACCCACATCCATACAACGCAGGCCTGAAACAGAAACGCCACTGTCACGCAGTGCACCTTCCAGTTTCAAACCACCGCGAGAAACGTACTTGGATTCGGAATCGTCCAGCAACACAATTTCTGCATCGCTGGGCACTTCGTCTTTGTTCTTATTGATCTTGCGCCATTCCACCGAAGACTTCACAGCCTCTACCACGGCCGTTGGCAAAGCGCCCGGTGGCGTGCGCCACTGAACACCTGCCGCAATCAGCCGCTGGGCCTGTGAACGAGACGCGGCCAGGCCGCGCTCTACTAACAATTGGTCAATGCGCAAAACAATCCGATCAATAACGGTAAGTGTCTGGCTTGTAAGGGCCGTTTTTAGACACACCAATGTAGGCCGCTTGTGAGTCAGACAACTCAGTCAACATCGCGCCCACCTTCATCAGGTGCAAACGCGCAACCTTCTCGTCCAAGTGCTTAGGCAACACATAGACCTTGCCGTTTTCATACGCTTCTGGGCGTGTGAACAATTCAATTTGCGCAATGGTTTGGTTGGCAAAGGAAGAGCTCATCACAAAGCTGGGGTGACCTGTACCGCAACCCAAGTTCACCAAGCGGCCTTTGGCCAGCATGATGATTTTCTTGCCATCGGGGAACACAATGTGGTCAACCTGGGGCTTGATCTCTTCCCATGTGTATTTCTCAACAGAGGCAATGTCGATCTCGTTGTCGAAGTGACCAATGTTGCAAACAATGGCTTCGTCTTTCATGGCCAACATGTGGTCATGCGTAATGACGTGCTTGTTGCCGGTGGCTGTTACGAAGATGTCTGCTTTGTCGGCAGCGTAATCCATCGTCACAACTTTGTAGCCTTCCATGGCGGCTTGCAATGCGTTGATGGGGTCAATCTCAGTCACCCAAACTTGCGCGCTCAGTGCGCGCAAAGCTTGTGCACTGCCCTTGCCCACGTCGCCGTAACCGGCCACCACAGCCACTTTGCCGGCAATCATCACGTCAGTGGCGCGCTTGATGCCGTCCACCAAAGATTCGCGGCAACCGTACAAGTTGTCAAACTTGGACTTGGTCACAGAGTCGTTCACGTTGATGGCGCGGAACATCAGTTCGCCCTTGGCGCTCATCTCGTTCAAGCGGTGCACGCCAGTGGTTGTTTCTTCGGTCACGCCAATGATTTGGGCAGACTTACGGCTGTACCAAGTGCTGTCTTCGGCCAACTTGGCTTTGATGGCGGCAAACAGGCAGGTCTCTTCTTCTGATCCTGGGTTGTTCAAAATGGATGCGTCTTTTTCTGCGCGCTTGCCCAAGTGCATCAGGAGCGTGGCGTCACCGCCGTCGTCCAAAATCATGTTGGGGCCTTCGCCTTCAGTGCCCTTGGCGCCGAAGTCAAAAATGCGGTGGGTGTAATCCCAGTACTCAGTGAGATTCTCGCCCTTCACCGCAAACACAGGCGTGCCGTTGGCGGCAATGGCTGCGGCGGCGTGGTCTTGCGTGGAGTAAATGTTGCAAGAAGCCCAACGCACTTGAGCGCCCAAAGCTTGCAGGGTTTCAATCAGCACCGCTGTTTGAATGGTCATGTGCAATGAGCCAGTCACGCGGGCACCTTTGAGGGGCTGGGCGGCGGCAAATTCTTTGCGGATGGCCATCAAACCGGGCATTTCGGTCTCGGCAATTTTGATCTCTTTGCGTCCCCAGTCGGCCAAGCCGATGTCGGCAATGGCGCAATCGGCGTTAACAGCGGTGTTTAAACGTGCGTTCATAGTGTGCTCCAAATTAAAGTTTGAAACCACTTCTCAGAGGGATGCCCAGAGGTAAATCCCGTTGAACTCAGTTGAAAAATAGAGCTCATCCCGCAGAAAAGTGGATGAGCGTCGTTGCAAAGTAGGGTTCCGAGCCTCACGTCCTCGCCATGTCTGTCAACAGAATGGGGGCCGCTGCAACGCTCCTCGGAATGGGACAAATTATACTAGCGGCATCTCTGGATTCAAAGCCAGACACCCAAATTCCCCTGGAGCTACATTGACTTACGCCCAAGAAACCCGGCGCCGCCGGACGTTCGCCATCATTTCTCACCCTGACGCGGGTAAAACCACGCTCACCGAAAAGCTCTTGCTGTTCTCGGGTGCCATTCAAATTGCCGGCTCGGTCAAGGCCCGTAAGGCTTCGCGCCACGCCACCTCCGACTGGATGGAAATTGAAAAGCAGCGTGGCATTTCGGTGGCTTCATCGGTCATGCAGATGCTGTACCGCGACCATGTGATCAACCTGCTGGACACCCCCGGCCACAAAGACTTCAGCGAAGACACCTATCGCGTGCTCACCGCCGTGGACTCCGCCCTCATGGTGATTGACGCGGCCAACGGTGTGGAAGCCCAAACCAGAAGGCTGATTGAAGTGTGCCGCCAGCGCGATACGCCCATCATCACCTTCGTGAACAAGATGGACCGCGAAGTGCGCGACCCATTGGACATCTTGGACGAAGTCGAGCGCGAACTGGGCATGCCCTGCGTGCCCATGACTTGGCCTGTGGGCCAGGGCAAATCCTTTGGTGGCATCATCAACTTGCGCACTCAAGCCATGACCGTGTTTGAGTCGGGCAGCGAGCGTTTGCCGCAAGACTTCGAAGCCATGCCGCTGTCAGAAGAAGCTGCATTGCACGCACGCTTTGGCAATGAATTTGCCACCGCACTCGAAAGCATGGAGTTGGCCACCGGCGCCTCACCTGCCTTCGACCGCGAAGCCTTCTTGGCCGGCAAACAAACCCCCGTCTTCTTCGGCTCCGGTGTGAACAACTTCGGTGTGATGGAAGTGCTAGACGCTTTGGTCGACTTGGCCCCCTCACCCAAGCCCCGCACCAGCTCACTCATTGTCAACAAGCAACCGGTCATCAAAGAAGTGCAGCCCGAAGACGCCGCCTTTGCTGGCGTGGTGTTCAAGGTGCAGGCCAACATGGACCCCTCGCACCGCGACCGCATTGCGTTTGTGCGCATGGCCTCGGGCAAGTACACCCCCGGCATGAAACTCAAAGTGCAACGCACCGGCAAAGAACTGCGTCCTACCAGCGTGGTGACCTTCTTGAGCCAACGCCGCGAAGCAGTAGACGAAGCTTATGCTGGCGACATCATCGGCTTCACGACCCACGGCGGTGTGCAGTTGGGCGACACCATCACCGATGGTGCCAACTTGCTGTTCACGGGCCTGCCTTTCTTCGCGCCTGAACTGTTCATGACAGTCATCTTGAAGAACCCTCTGCGAACCAAACAACTGCAAGCTGGCCTGGACCAGCTGGGCGAAGAAGGTGCCATTCAGGTTTTCAAACCCGAAGTGGGCGGCCCTATGTTGCTGGGCGCAGTGGGCCAGTTGCAATTTGAGGTGGTACAGCACCGCTTGAAGGCTGAATACGATTGCGATGTTCGATTGGAAGGCTGCCAATACACCGGTGCGCGTTGGATTACAGCCGATACGCCCGCGGAACTGCGCGAGTTCTTAAACGCGTATCCACAGCGCATGGCCTTGGATGCGGCCGATACCTTGGCTTACCTTTGCACCTCGCCTTACGACGTGCGTTTGGCGCAAGAGCGTTTCCCGAAGATTCACTTTCATCCGCTGCGTGAGCATGCGGGATTGGCTTTGGGATCTGCGGGCTAATGAAACCCCTGTCGGCATGGCCCCAAAGCGCCCGCGCCAACATCGTGGGCGTCTTCACCGACATTGACGACACCCTCACCACCGAAGGCGCCATCACAGGCGATGCGCTTCAGGCCCTGCACGATTTAAAAGCCGCGGGCCTCATGGTCATTCCCATCACCGGCAGACCTGTCGGTTGGAGCATCCCCTTCGCATCCACCTGGCCCGTGAACGCCATGGTGGCCGAAAACGGTGCCGTGGCCTTGCTTCACAACCCGCAAACAAAACAAGTCCATAAAATCTACCAACAAGACTTGACCACCCGCACACGAAACTTCCAAGAAATGCAGCGCATTGCCAAACGCGTGTTGCAAGAAATTCCTGGCACCGTGATGGCCCAAGATTCACCCGGCCGCGAAACCGACATTGCGTTTGACCACAGCGAGTTTCATCACCTGTCTCAAGAACAAATTCAGCAAGTTTTAAAACTGCTGAAAGAAGAAGGCATGACCGCCACCGTTAGCAGCATCCACATCAATGCGTGGTTTGGAGATCACAACAAATGGCATGGCGCGCAGTGGATTCTGAAAGAACTCACAGGCAGAGACCTCACAAAGGAACTTGACCAATGGATCTATGTGGGCGACTCCACCAACGACCAAGTGATGTTTGAGCATTTCACGCACAGCGTGGGTGTGGCCAACATCAGGCGCTTTGAGAAAGCGCTCAAGCACCTGCCGGAGTACATTGCACAGCAGGAGCGTGGCGCTGGATTTTCTGAAGTGGCAAGCTTGCTAAGCTCTCCTTACCGCTAAACGCAGGCCTTCCAACTTTCGCGCCAGCTCCAAACCTTCACACCGTTGCGCTCGTAACTTTCATCACCACCGTAAACCAATTGCGGCGCGTGCTGATCTACATCCGAAAACTTCAACCACTTGTTCAAACCCGACACCCAATCGGATGCAAACGTACTGCCCGACTTGATTTCAATGGGCCTCAGCCCTAAGGGTGTTTCAAGCACCACATCCACTTCGTGCCCAGTGCTGTCTCGCCAAAAATACAGCGATGAAGCCTGACCTTGGTTCAAACTGTGTTTGTGCAACTCACTGACCACCCACGTTTCAAACAATGCGCCTCGCGCAGGATGTATTTCCAAGGTGGCTGCATCACGAATGCCCATAAGCCACGCTGCTAACGCTGCATCTACAAAATACAATTTGGGCGACTTGACCAAACGTTTTCCAAAATTTTGATGGTGCGGCTTGAGTAGCATCACCACATAACTGGCCTCAAGCACACTCAGCCACTGCTTGGCTGTAACGGCACTGATGCCGCAATCGGCGGCCAAAGCAGCCAGGTTCAACAGTTGGCCAGTTCTGGCAGCGCACATCTTCACAAACAATTGAAACTGTCCTAAATCACGAACTGCTATCAGTTGACGTACATCACGCTCAACATAGGTAGCCATGTAATTTGCAAACCAATCTTGCGGCGACACAGGTCTGTCAAACAGTGCGGGGTAGCCGCCAGTTAACAAAGCTTGTGGCAACTTGGCCGGCAGCTGACCACTGGCCGACAACTCAGCAGCACTGAATGGCAACAGTTCAACGCGCCCTACGCGGCCCGCCAAACTTTGAGACAGGCCTTCAATCAACTCAAATTGCGCAGAACCCGTCAGCACAAAATCGCCCATCAATCCACGCTCATCCACCAAACCTTGCAACCAAGACAACAACTCAGGGCACCTTTGCACTTCGTCCAAGATGGCACCTTGCGGATATCGAGCTAGAAAGCGTTTGGGATCGGTTTTGGCAAACTCCCTTTCCTCAGGGTTTTCCAAGGACACATAGGGCTTGTCTTGAAACACCCATTTGGCAAGCGTCGTTTTGCCAGACTGCCGCGGTCCGGTCACAGCCACCACAGGAAAGCCTTTGGCCAATCGCTTTAAGGTTTCAGCAGCAATGCGGGGAATCATATTTTGCAAATGTAAGTTTGAAGCTTCGATTTGCAAATTATAGGGATGCTTACAGTTCAGCGAAAGCAGGGAATGAATTTAAAAGTATTCATTTCCATTCAAATCGGCAAGGTACTCATCCCCAGAACTGATAAGGCATGCCGGCAGTGGCCAAGCCCACCACATCCACCATGGCTTTGTTCAACGCACTCTCTTGCGCATAAATGGCCATGGCCGTTGTATTCGAATAAGCGTTGGGGTCAATCACCAGGCCAGGCACATTGGACTGCAACAATTGCGCAACCGTTGCCTTCGAAGCTCCAGGACCCACGCGTGCATCCAGCGCCAGCAATGTCAAATCTTCGTAGCTCATGTTGCGGTCAAAGTAGAACAGCCCAATGCCACGATAAGCCATGTTGGCCAAGCCTTCTTTGCCAAACACCGCGCCTAAAATTTTGACGGTGCGTCCAGCACTTTCGTTGTCGGCAGAATCCAAAGCCCAAGCCGTGTCCGTAAAAAAGACACGCTCGGTGTTTTGCAATTCCACGCTGCCCAATGTGTTGTTGACTGCCGCGACATTCCAAAATCCAGCGCTAGTGTCTTTTGCAATCTTGAACTCATTTGAAGATTTCCAAATGCGCAACAAGTCGAGACCAGCGCCACCGTCCACAATGTCGTTGCCCCCCACAAATGTGAAGGCGTTGTTTTGCTGATTGCCGATGATCACGTCGTCAAAAGCTGTACTGATCACGCCTTCAAGAAAGCTGCCGGCAGCAATGGAGACGTTGTTGAATTGCCGAGTACCGTCAACATCAAGACCAATGGAACTTGATTTCCCAGGACGCAGATCAATGTTGGCAGAGATGCTGACTGATGATGCGTCCAAAGTGTCTACACCGCCATCGTCAACGATCACCGTGCTGCCAGAGGTGTCCGTCAATTGATAAGTATTGTCAGCAGTGGCATAAGCTTTTGAGCCATAAAGGTAGCGCAAAGCTTGAAGGTCAAAATTACCAAACCAAGATGGCCATACGCCATTGTTGGTTGCGGCATTCACATCCAACATCACCGTGTTGCTGGTCGTCGAGAACGCGTTCAACAAAACGGTAGCGCCGGACCTGTCCGATTCGGTTAAGGGGTGTTGCAATCCAAGAGCATGACCCAATTCGTGCAACAACACGTAATAGCCTTCTTGGCCAGGACGCATCAAAGCAACAGTTTCTTGGTCTAACCACACATCGCCGGCGCGCGCGTCTCCCTTGAATTCATCAGGGATGAACGAATAGCCACGCGTATTAGACTGCTGATTGACACCCAGCCTAATTTGTCCCGCATCACCCATCACTTCTGAAAATGCCAAACCTGTTTGATTTTGGAGAACAGCAAATAAATCACGAATAGTTTGTTTCTGAGTATCTGTGAAAGCCGTAAAGCCCACACCACCTTCACCGCCGGAAGAAGGTGCTTGAGACAAGAAGCTGTACGTCACTGAGACTGGATTGCCAATTGCACCAGTTTGCCACCCCTTGTAGTTGCGCAACAAAGTCTCTTGGCCAATTTTTGATGTTTCAATCAGAGACATCAGGTCATAGGTTTTACTTGTATTCTTATCGTGATCCCACGAATTGAAAACTTCAATGTTTCTCAACTCATACAAAAACCCAGGTGAATTAGATTGGTAAACAATCACTTTTCTGGCGTCAGCTGACACCTGCACCATCACTTCACCTTGATTTTGATTTGAATTTAAACCCAAGGTCACCTGGTCATTACCACCACGACCATCAATCAGAATCAAGCCCTTTTGGCCGTTCTTAAAATTCCAAGTCCAAGGGCTCATCCAAAATGCATCGTCCCCCGATGAACCGTACCCCTGATCGCCGTCTTGTTTAAAACCATGCACTTGATGCACATTGATCAATGTGTCGCGCGTGCCAAATCCATCGAGGGCATAGCCAGCTTCCATGTCAACATAAATGGGATTAGAAGAAGACCAATACCACACTGTGGCATCCCACCTACCAAAATCGGCAGGGACAGTGATCTTGTCATTGCCAGGGCCGCCTTGACCCGTGCCGCCCTTTTCAAAGGTGATTTCGTCGTCACCCTCCAGCGCGTCATAGTTCTCACCCTTTTTGACGGTGTAAAAGTCTTTACCTGCTGTGCCTTTAACGTCTGCCATTGCTTTTCCTTCGAATTCTTAAACAAAACCAATGGTTCGTTGCGCAAAATTGGCCAAGTTGGGCATTACCGCCAAGGCTTGAGCAGGCGTTAAACCCAACCACCCAACCAAGTCGGCCATGAATTGATCTGATGAGAATTGTGGTAGCCATTGGCCCCGATAGGGCTGCCACAGAGAAGCATCGTCGACACCTCCTGTTTGCAAAGTCGGGAAGGTATTGCCATAGACCACACCGCCTTTGATGGGGCCACCCATTGCAAACCAATGATTACCCCAAGCGTGATCAGAGCCACCACCGGCAGCAGGATCCAGCGTTCTTCCAAACTCACTCATCACCACGGTGATGACATCGTTGTTCATGCCATAGGCTTGAATGGATTTATCGAAGGCTACCAGGCTATTGGTGACATCGCCTATGCGAGTTTCCAAACCAGGGTTGTTCATGTTCGTGGACAGTTGGTCGGTGTGGGTGTCATACCCTCCGTCTTGCACCAAGTAAATTTGTCGGCGTGCACCTGACTGTTTGGCAAAGGCTAAGTTGCGTGCCAAGTAACGTAAATCGCGACCAATTTGCACGTCTGCGAAATTACCGGCTGGCTCGGCCCCATAACTTTGCCCCTGCGCAAACAGCACTGTGTCCGAGTATGCTGAGCGAAGGCTTCTAGAAAACTCGGTGTCGTAAACATTGCCAGACTGCAAGCGACTGGCCCACTCCACCCTTTGACGCGCAACGCTTGTTGGATCTGCAAGATCTGCCATACCCCAACGAGCACCACTGCCACTGTTGGCCAAACTCAAGGAAGTGCTTCGACCAACCACTGCCGTGTAATCGCGTGCCATGGCCACCAAGGGCTGAAAGTTTTTCATGTCGCTGGTCATGGCGTCCATGGTGCGGCCACCCCAACCACTGGTGTCTTCTTCACCCATCCAGCCTTGTACCCATTGCTCCTGTTCTGCATGAGAACCTAAAAAAGGAGGCAACTTGACGCTGTTGTTTTTCAGTTGTGCCATGGTGGTAGGTTGCACCAATGCACCAGCATTGGCGATCACGGCTACGCGCTTTTGCT
Source organism: Limnohabitans sp. 103DPR2 (assembly GCF_001412575.1). NCBI lineage: Bacteria > Pseudomonadati > Pseudomonadota > Betaproteobacteria > Burkholderiales > Comamonadaceae > Limnohabitans > Limnohabitans sp. 103DPR2. The sequence continues at coordinate 2,916,173 of NZ_CP011834.1, forward strand.
CAAACAAATCGGCAAAGGCTCGGTTGGCTGGCGACAGCCCAAATTTGTGGCCAATGTGCGAACCCGACAAGCTCACAAAGCTGTCTTTGGGCAATGCCAACGAAGGCCGCGCTTTGGCATAGTCGTTGTAGGCACCGTCCAGCGGAACCAAGACATTGTTACCGTCGTATCCGCCTGACAAAAAAACCACCACCAAAGCTTTGTAATCAGCAGCTTGGACATTCTTGACAGTGGCCAAAGTCGAGGCAATACCTGCCAGTGATACAGCACCTGCATGCGCTAGGAAATCTCTGCGATTGATCATTTTGAAACTCCAAAAGCGGGGGTCACTGCAGCCATGTCCAACATCGAACCCATGAGCGACAAACCTTGATTTCGATTCCAGTAATTCTTGTGTGCATCGATGAAGCTCTTGCCCACACTGGCCGATAAAGCACCACGGAAATAACGCTCGCTCATCAAATCCACCAACTTTTCATCAGACACAGCCTGCGCAGCCTTGAATGTTGCAACATCACAACCAGCTTCATTCAAAGTTGTTTCATTTTGAAATGCCCAATTGAAGAAACTCATGCGACTTGAAAATTCCATAGAGTTCAACATCTTTTGTTCAGGCGCCAAAACATTGGTGCCCTGTGTTCGGTGATTTGGCGGGTAAAAATTGAACACTGAATACGCATTGAAAGGCGTTTGATTGCGACTTGAAATAACCTGATTAGGACGATTGGTTTCTCGCACAGCCACTTTGCATCCCAAGCCCCTGAAGCCCGATGTGTAAATCAGCAGCGGATCTTTGATGCGTCCAAAGTTTGCGGGCGACTTGCCATACACATCACCCGTCCTAGCTTCTGGGTCCATCAAAATAGCAGTGATCACCTTTCCAAGGTTGCCATTGGTGTCTCTGAACACAGTAGCCACCCGTTGCAAATAGGCCGGCGATGGATCGCTGGTGGTCATCCCCTGTATCAGACGCAAAGAAACAAATGGGGCTGTATTTGGATGAGTTACCAAAATTTCAACAAGACTGTCCAAATCTTTTTCAATAGATTGGCCCGCTGGAATAGTTTTACCCAAAAAAGTTTTACTGCCCGTATCGTGCCTGTTGGTGTCACCGATCATCGGCTTGTCGTAGTTTGCCCAATTGCGGTTGGTGTTGAGATTGGTGGGATTGGGCACAAAGTTCCAGCCCGTCAATGCACGGGTGATTTCAATCACATCTTTCTGAGAATAGGTTTCAAGTATCTTTCCACTTGCGTCACGCTTTGGGGTTCCATCCAAATTCAATTGAACCAAGCCCACCGAAAACAACTGCATCAGTTCTCGACCATAGTTTTCATTGAGTTGCCACTTTGTGTTTTGACCGTTGTCCAAGTAACTTCCCATGGCGGGGTTTCGACTTAAACTTTTCAACAAATCACCATACTGACCAAACGCGTTGGTCTGTAGCATGTTGAAGAACTCCAGCGCGCCAAACTCAGCAACTTTGCGGGTTGAGATCACCAAAAAATTAGAGAGTGTCCACATCGTCTTGATGCGCAATTGATCCTCACCCCCAATCAAGGTATTGAACAAATTGAGGTAATAAAAATCACGCATGCGGTCGCCAGCAGGCTTGTCCAGTTGATCGTCGTAGTTCTGCATGCTGACAGGCGTCAGAATCTTGGTAGGTGTCATGCTCATTTGTGAAGCAATCCATGTCTGCATACCCTGCGCCTTGACCTGCGCCACCGATGCAGGCGATGGCCCCATGGCTGCCTGCTCCAAAAAGCGCGAAGCCGCATAGTGCGTCACTGCAGTAGGTGCGCTCACTGCACTAACTTGTCCCGACAAATTGGCTGTACCCGCTACATCTTGCCCGCCACAACCTGCCAAGAACAATGCCATGCCGGTGCACAGCCAAGATAACTTCAATTTCATATCGCTCTTCCTTGTCTTTGCCAAGCTCAGCCTGGCATTTGAAACGCCAAGCCTGTTGTCGCCAAACCTGTTAATTGCGGTGTGATGGGGTTCAAAGTAAGTTCAGATGCAAACACCGCCAAACTGTCAGCGGTATACGCACCACTGGCAATCCATCCCACATACTTGTCTTTTTCACTTTGAACGGGCAACACGCCGGTTAAGCGCTCGTACACAAACGACACCACTTTTTCTGGATTGCCAGCATCGCTGCCCAAACGAATCTTCAGTGCTTCATGCATCAATTGCGCGGCACTGAATTGCTTGTTGTCTAAATAATCCAAGCAAATACCAACGTACGCTGGCACATTCACAGCGTCTGTTCCAAATACCAAAGAAAGTGTTTTGGCAGCAACGCCTGCACGACCGTCCAAGTCAAAAGCCAAACCCTTGTCGGCAAATTGCAGTCGTTCAATGTTGAGCAACCAATCGGTGCCTTCAGAATAATTGGCACTGCCCACATCCATGCCATTCACGCCTGGCGTGATGACGTAATTGGAAATGGCTTTGTCATAGACCACGGTGTCGATGCCGGGGCCGCCATCAAAATTGTCTTTGCTCGGTGTGTTGATGTAGCGGTCCGCAATTTCCAAGGACACCACTTTGTCCGAAAACTCTACCGCCTCCACATTGCGAAGCACAAGTTTGTCAGAACGAGACGCACCCGACACCGCATCCAAATAAGTGGTGCCCTGCGTGGTGGTCAGTTTGAATTTAGAAGCCGGCCAAAACACATAGACCGTGTCGAAGCCTTTTTTGCCGTCGATGTAATCGGAGCCACCTAGCGGACGAATGTAGTCGTCCAGATCGGTGCCATTGATGACTTCCGATCCCGTGCTTAACTTTCCGACAATCTCATTGAGCAATGGTTTTCCTAGGCTAGGAGAAAAACCCAAACTCTACCTGAAATAGGCTGTTTATTTATGAAAAATATAAGGAACTAGGGGCATTTCCCAATGCCCTTCTACGCCCCATCAAGCGCTTTGAACGCTAAAGCCCAGCAGGCTGAATTGCCTCAGTTGCCCGCCAAGCTGGCGTTCACCTGCTCCACCGACGTCAAAGCATCATCACCCACCAGGGACGCCAAGCGCACCTTAGAGAGCAAGAACACCATGCGAGCTTGCGCCAAATCACGCAAAGCCAGGGTGTATTGCTGCTGCGCGTTCAACACATCCAATTGGGTCCGGGAGCCGGCCTTCAAGGACATTTGGGTGGATTTCATCATTTGCTCAGCCGAACGCGCAGCTTGCTCGAGTGCTCGCACGCGCAAGATGCCTTCGGTCACACCGCGGTATTCCTTGTGCACGCGTACACCCAAGTCGCGGCGCAAGGCTTCCAGCGTTTCTTCGGCACGCGTTTGTTCGGCAACGGCTTGGCGAATGGTGGAGTTCACATAACCGCCAGAGTACAACGGAATGTTCAGCTGTAAGCCAATGGTTTTATTTTCGTACCGAGAATTCACGCGGGTGATGTTTTCACTGCCGCTGTTGGACCACTGGGCCACAGCATCCAAGGTGGGCAAATGACCCGCTTGGGCTTTGCTGACTTCACGACGCGCCGCGTCTAAGCGAGCTTGCATGACTTTGATTTCAGGGCTGGCTTCTTCGGCTTTGCGGGTCCAGTCATCCAAGTTGGCCGGCTCGGGCATGCTCAATTGAAGGGCTGCCACATTCAGTTTGGCAATTTGAGTCACGGGCTGATTGATCAAGGTTTCCAATTGACGGCGTGTCAGCTCTTGGTTTTGGCGCGCTTCCAATTCTTGCGCTTTGGCCATGTCCAAACGGGCCTTGGCATCGTCCACGTCGGTGCGAGTGCCTGAACCTGCAGCCAAGCCTTTTTGTGCAGCGTCGACCAAAGCCGTGTAGGTTTTGATTTGCGCTTGCACCAGCTCCAACTGCTCGTCGGCCATCAGGGTTTCAAAGTAAGCCCCGGCCACACGCACCACCAGGTTTTGCAAATCGCGGTCGAGGTTGGCTTCGGCTTCTTCCACCACCGATTTGGCTTGTTGAAACTGCAACCAGCGTTGCATGTTCATCAGCGGTTGGCGCAATTGCACCGTGCGGTTGTCACTGAAGTATTTGTCGTTGGTGGTTACTGGCGTGCCCAAAATATTGGGTGCCGTGGTGTTAAGGTCGTTGCTGTTGCGACCCGCACTGGCAGAAACCTGTGGCAACAAACCCGCACGGGCTTGAGGCAAACGCTCACGGCCAGAATCGGCCGCAGCGCGAGAGGCGCGAATGACAGAGTCTTGCATCAAAGCAGCTTCGTAAACCTGCTTTAAATCCATCACATTGGACTGCGCCCAAGAGGCCAGTGCCGCGCAAGACAGCGCGCATGCGAGCGCCGACTTTGCAAAAAACAAGTGCAATTTCATCACTCTTCCTTCAAAGAAGCGGCCATGCGCTTGGTCAGGGGGTGCAGCAAGTAAGTCAACAAGGAACGCTCACCTGTTTTGATCACAATCTCGGCAGGCATGCCGGGCTGCATCTGGCGTGAGCCCAAGGTTTTCATGCCAGAAGGTGTTACTTGTACACGGGCCAAGTAATACGCAAACTGGGGCTGCTGCGGATCGCTCAGCAAGTCACCCGACACCGACATCACTTTGCCTTCCACCACCAACTGGGGTGAATGCGCGAAGGAATTGAAGCGAATGTCGGCCGACAAACCGGTGTTCACTTTGTCAATCAAGTGCGGCGGAATGTGCGCTTCCAAAAGCAAGGTTTGGTTCTCTGGCACCACATCCAACAGTTTCTGGCCAGGCTGCAGCACCGCGCCCACGGTTTGCACAGTCAGGCCCACCACTTGGCCACTGGCGGGTGCTTTGATTTCCATGCGGTCCAAATCAGCGGTGACCGCCACATATTTTTCTGCGTCGGATTGAACTTCACGCGTCACATCGGCCAACTGCGTTTCAATTTCTTTACGGTACTCTTGTTTGCGGGCCAAGGCACGTTGTGTCAGTTCAGCCACTTGGCGTGACACGCGCATGCTGTTACCGGTCAGGTCGGCAATGGCCGCATTGGACTCGGCCACCATGCGCTCCAGTTCCAACTGACGATTGCGAGGTGCGTAGCCCTCTTTCACCATGCCGCGGGTGTTGGTGAGTTCTTCAGTCAGCAAAGCCAACTGACTGCGGCGCTGAACCAAAATGTTTTGATAAGAATTCAACTGCTCTTTCAGGCCTTGAATGCTTTCTTCAATGCCCTGCAAATCGGCCGCCAATGCCGCACGACGCGCTTGAATCAACTGCTGCTGTGTGGTCACTTGTTGCTTGATCAGCGGATCGTTCATGGCCGCTTTGACGTCCGGATGAAAATCAATCACATCACGGCCGGCTTGCTCTGCAAACAAGCGGCTTTGCATGGCACGGTAGCCCAAGTAACGTTGGCGCACGGCTTCGTAGTTGGCCTTGGCCACCGCACCGTCTAAGCGCAGCATGGGCTGGCCCTCTTTCACTTGTTGGCCTTCTTGCACCAGCACTTCTTTCACAATGCCACCCGACAAATGCTGCACCGTTTTGCGCTTGGTGTCCAAGGTCACCATGCCTTGCGTGGGCACGCCTTCGTCTAGGGGTGCAAAGCCTGCCCACAGCAAGAAGCCGCCAAAGCCCACCGCCAACACCAGCAAGCCAGTGCGTGCCACGGCACGTGTGTCGGAGGATGCGCGCGGTGCGCCGTCGTCGTTAGAAGTCACCACTTGCGCATCTTGCACAAATGATTTCAAAGATGGGTTCAAGTTTGGTTTGGCCATGACAGTCTCGATTTAAGTGTCAAACAATATTAGGAATTAGAAGAAGGGTTGCCATCTGCTGAAGGCGCAGGGGGCGTTGCTGGCGGCGCAACTTGCGCAGTCTGTGCAGCCTGTGCTGCTTCACGTTGTTGTTGCAATGCCGCCAGCACACCATCGCGCGGGCCGCTGGCCTGCACAGTGCCTTGATGCAAGATCAGGAGGCGATCGGCCACACCCACAATGCCTGGGCGGTGACTGATCAGCACCACGGTTTTGCCTTTGGCTTTGAGACCTTGCACCGCACGCACCAGGGCGTTTTCACCTTCATCGTCCAGGTTGGCATTGGGTTCGTCCAACACCACCAAGGCCGGCTCGCCATACAAAGCACGGGCCAAGCCAATGCGTTGACGCTGACCACCCGACAGCAAACCACCCGCTTCACCCATGGGCGTGTCGTAGCCCTTGGGGAATCGCAAAATCATTTGATGCAAGCCAGAAGCTTCGGCGGCGGCAATTACTTTTTCAGAAACCACTTGGCCAGCGCGCGCAATGTTTTCTGCAATGGTGCCGTCAAACAATTCAATGTCTTGGGGCAAGTAACCAATGTGGGGGCCCAACTCCATGCGGTCCCAATTCAAAATGGGTTGACCGTCTAGCAACACCTCGCCACCAGTGTGGGGCCAAATGCCCAACAACACCCGCGCCAAAGTGGATTTACCAGAACCCGACGCACCCAACACCACCGTCACGGTGCCTGCGGGCATGATGGCGCTCACGCCTTTCAAAATCGGCTCTTTGCGACCTGGTGCAGAAGCCACCACATCCTTCAATGCCACATCGCCTTTGGGCACCACACCCATGGATTCTTTGTTGCGCAAAGGATGCGCCTGAAGCAAATCACGCAAGCGCACATAAGCTTCTTTGGCACTCAAGAAACCTGTCCAAGTGCCCACCATCAAATCGATTGGTGCCAAAGCGCGTGTGGTCAACACGTTGGCGGCAATCATGGCGCCCGGTGACAACTCACCTTGAATCACCAACAAAGCACCACCGCCCAAAGCCAGCGACTGCTGCGTGTAACGCACAAACTTGCTCCAGGCCACCACACGGCCGGCCACGGCTTGGGCATTCAAAGCACTGCCCATGGCTTTGGCATTGCGCTCGGACCAGCGGCGGTACAAGTGGCTCACCATGCCCATCGATTCAATCACTTCAGCGTTGCGAAATTTGCTTTGCAAATAACCGCCCACGTCTTGCTGCGATTTGCTGGCTTCTGCTTGCGCAGGCTTGGTGGCTTGGCTACCCCACCAGGCCAACACCGCTTGCACCAAGCCAAAGAAAATGGCCATCACGCCCAACCAAGGGTGCAACATGAACAGCACCCCAATGTAGATGGGCGCCCAAGGTGCATCAAAGAATGCAAAGATGCCGTTGCCGGTTAAGAACTGACGCACTTCGGTCAGGTCGTTGAACGAGCGTGAAGGATTGCTCACTTCAGGATTCAAATACGCTTCGTAGCTGGCATGGAACAAACGCTTGCTGAGCAACTCGTCCAAACGCACGCCCGAGCTCACCAGCAACTTAGAACGCGACCACTCTGCAAAGGTGAGCACGCCAAAGAAGAACAGGGTAATCAAAGACACGGCAATCAAAGTGCCGGTGCTTTGGCTCAACATCACACGGTCGTAGACCTGCAACATGTAAATGGTGGGTGTGAGCATCAGCAGGTTGGCCACCATGCTGAAAATACCCGCCACCATGAACTCATAGCGGAAGCCCCACAGCGTGCGCGACAACTCGTCGCGGTTCATCATTTCTGGAATCTTCATGATTTAGCTTTCTGTTGCAACGCGGCCAGCACTTCATCGCGGGGGCCAAAGGCTTGCTGTGCGCCGTCGCGCATGATCAGCATCTTGTCTGCCACTCCTAGCACGCTGGTGCGGTGGGTCATCACCACAAAGGTGGTACCGAGTTGTTTCAATGCGGCAATGGCATTGGCCAAGGCCAAGTCGCCGGCTTCGTCCAAACTGGAGTTGGGTTCGTCCAGCACCACAAACACCGGCTTGCCATACAGCGCACGGGCCAAGCCCACACGCTGACGTTGACCGCCCGACAGCATGGCGCCATCGCGGCCCACGGGGCTGTTGTAACCCTCGGGCAAGGACATGATGAGTTCGTGCAAGCCCACCAAGCGCGCAGCAGCCTCTACTTGCACCATGTCAACTTCGCCAAAGCGCGCAATGTTTTCCGCCAAAGTGCCGTCGAGCAATTCAACGCCTTGTGGCAAGTAACCCAAATAAGGACCCAACTCTGTTTTGTCCCAAGTGTGAATGTCGGCGCCGTCTAAGCGCACCTTGCCGCCCATGGCTGGCCACAAACCCACCAACAAACGCGCCAAGGTGGTTTTGCCAGAAGCTGATGGACCGACCACGGCCAACACCTCACCCGGACTCAGGGCAAACTGCACGCCGCGCACAATGGGCACTTGCTGGCCTGGCGCACCCGCCATCAAACCTTCAACCGTTAAATATCCTTTGGGTGCAGGCAGCGGCATGGCTTCGGGCTTGGGTGGCACTTGCGCCAACAAGGCTTCCAAGCGACCCCATGCACCACGCACATTGACCACGCTGTTCCACTGCGCGACCAATTGACTCAATGGCGCCAGCACACGGCCGCCCAACACCGAGCCAATGATCATCATGCTAGCGCCACCATTCAACATGTTGTTGAGCATCAACCAAGCACCCAAGCCCAACAGCAATGAAGACATCACTTGTTGCACTGCCTTGGACATGGCCGTCCACAGTCCAGCACCAGACGAAGCCGTTGCCTGAAATGCCAAAAACTCGCGCTGACGCTTTTGCCATCTGCCATGCACAGCTTCCAGCATGCCCATCGATTCCATCACGTGGGCATTGCGCAGCGAGGCTTCGGCAAACTGCTGCGCACCAATGGCACTGCGATTGGCCTCACCCAAAGGCTTGCGTGTGGCCCGCTCGTTCATCCATGCCACCAAAATTTGAGCGATGGCACCCACAATGGCGGCATAACCCAACACAGGACTGATGGCAAAAATCAAAGCCAAAGCCACCAAGGCCACGGGGGCTTCCAACACCGCCATCAATGCGGGACTTGCCAAAAACTCGCGCACCGACTTCAAATCGTTCAGCACTTGCATCGAGCCGCCCACCTGGCGCTTCAAGAAGCCTTGAAACATGGCGTCGTAGACACGCTTAGAAAGCGCTTCATCAACTTGCACGCCAGCAGCACGCATCAAGGCACCACGCACTTTTTCTAAAAGTTCCATGACGGCGTAGGCCAACACAATCATCACGGTCAGCATGGCCAGGGTCATGCCGCTGCGGCTGTTCACCACGCGGTCATAAACTTCCAACATATAGACAGTGGGCGCCAGCGCCAGCAAGCTGATCAGCGTGCTAAAGCCAATGGCTTTCAAAATCACTGGCTTCAGTGGCTCAAAGGCCAAGGCCAGTTCGGATGGGGGTGTTTGGGGCTTCATGCAGCAACCTCAATAGAGACGTAATCGGGAATGGGCGACTGGGGCATCAGTGCCGCAGGTACCGCTGAATCAGACAAAGCCACTTGCCCGTCCAAAGCCGCTTGGGCTTCTTGTTGGGTGAGGGCTTGTTGGCTTTCAAGCCAGAAGGCCAGCTCGTACAAGCCGTCCAATCTGCGAGTTAATGAAATTTCGCGTAATTTAGAAACTTTAAACAGCAAAAGCTGCGTTTCTGGCAAAGTTAATTCAAAGTGCATGCGACCGTCCAGCGTGAACAAGGACAACTTAGAGCCCTTGATGCTGAGCGTGTGACGATCGAAGTAAACCGGGCAACTGTTGGCAAATTGCAGCAAAGGCAATGGTTTATCGCCTAACTTCGCCAAACTGAAAGGACTGGCCGGCATTTGAAACACCATGCGCGACGTGCGCGACACGGCATAGATGGCATTGCACACCATTTGCGAGCCCAAAGCAGGAAACTTCTCGCGCAGTGCTCGGTAATGCATGTGATGCAAAGCCACCCGGTTCCAAACGCGCGTGCGCTGAACTTCAGGCGCCAAGGCATTGCACACCTCGGCAAAAGCCGACTGCAAAGCCTGCAGCCGGGCAAATTGCTCGGGCGTGGTGTTGAGGGGAACGCGTACAACTGAATTCATATAGGAACGGATTCTAAACCTTCCTATATGAAGTTTTCAAGTGCTTTTTGAAATTATTTTCAGGTAGCGTTCAATCAGACCCAAGGTAAGCATGAAAGTTCATACCCTCGCTAACAAGCACCACCCTGCGGCAAGCCACCGGCAACTCCTTGCCACTTCCCCCTCTCAATCAGCAGGCGCAAATCTTGCTCATACGAAGTCAAATGACCCAGACTGTCAGCGATTTGACGGCGCCCCGCCCTCAAGTTTCAGACTTTCGTGACGATTTACGGACAGAGAAATAGCCCATGCAGAAAGCTTGAAAACGCCATGACATTCACAAACTTCACCCAACACCCCCTTGCGCGCGCGACATTTGCAGCCGCATTGGGCTTGGCCATTGGCGGTTTAAGTGGCTGCGCCAGCCTCTTAAATGACGACACCCAAGAGCTGACAGTTCGCGTGATGTGCAGCGGCAAAGCCGTTCAAGCCTATTGCCGCGCAGAAAACACCAAGGGCAGCTGGACTTTCAATTCCCCAGGCAAAGTGGTGGTGGCCGGCGACAACCGCGGCCTCGACATCACCTGCAAAACCCAATTCAGCCAACCCATGACCGTCACAGCACCCGCCTTACCTTCATGGGAAATGGCTGGCAATGTGTTGGCCGGCGGCATCATTGGTGGCGCCGTAGACCTCTACAACAACAAGGGGTTGCGTTACCCCGAGAACATCGACATCTCTCACTCTCTTTGCAAGTGAACAACCCAGTGAACATCACCATGAACACCACAATGCGCGTCACCTTTGCCGCCCTGCTCACATCCCTCCTCGTTGCATGCGGCGGCGGTGGTAGTGCAGGTTGTTCCGCTGTGTTGGGCATCTTGCCTGGCACCGGTTGCAGCACCTCCAACACCCCCCCCGTGGCCAATGCCGGCGTGACACAAAACGTGTCGGTGGGCAGTTTGGTCACCTTGGACGGTAGCGGCAGCCGCGACGTCAACAACCAGTCGCTTACTTATCTCTGGCAAATGACTGCCACGCCTGCAGGCAGTTTGGCCGCTTTGTCTTCCAGCACCAATGCCAAGCCCACTTTCACGGCCGACATTGCAGGCACTTACACCATCACGTTGGTGGTGAACGATGGCAAAGCCAACAGCACCGTATCAACGGTCAGCGTTTACGCAAGCGTCAGCAACTCTGCCCCTGTGGCCAATGCAGGTCCTAACCAAAGTATTACCGTAGGCAGCGTGGTGACCTTGGACGGCACCGCCAGTACCGATGCCAACCGCGACCCTCTTACTTATAAATGGAGCTTGAGCAATGTGCCCACAGGCAGTGGTGCAACATTGAATGCCACTTACTCTCCCAACCCCCGCTTCACAGCTGACATGGTGGGCACCTACACAGCCATCTTGACAGTGAACGACGGCAAAGCCGACAGCTTGTCTTCTGTGGTGGTAATTACCGCCGCTGCAGCCAACTCGGCACCTGTGGCCAATGCAGGTGTTGCGCAAAGCGTTAAGCTTAACGACACCGTGACTTTGGACGGTACAGGCAGCTCGGACGCCAACAACGACTTCCTCACTTACAAATGGGCCTTGATTACCAAGCCCACTGGCAGCGCAGCCGTGTTGTCTTCTGGCACCTCATCTAAGCCTACGTTCCGCGCGGACGTCGCAGGCACCTTTGTGGCCTCACTCATTGTGAATGACGGCAAGGTCGACAGCCAAGCCGCGGCCACTACCGTCAGCGTGGCCACCGCCAACGCAGACCCCATTGCCAATGCTGGCCCTAACCAAAACGTGACTGTAGGCAGCTTGGTCACCTTGGACGGCACCAACAGCTCGGACGCCAACCGCGACCAACTGACCTACCGTTGGGTCATGATGTCCAAGCCCACTGGCAGCACCGCCACCTTGGCCAACCCCACTTCAGCCAAACCTACTTTTACGGCCGATTTGGTCGGAGCCTACGTGGTGAGTTTGATCGTGAACGATGGCCGCGTGGACAGCACCACCGTGGCCACCACAGTCACAGCATCTGTGGCCAACGCCGCACCAGTGGCCAATGCTGGCACCAACCAAAGCGTGGTGTTGGGCACAGTGACATTGGACGGCAGCGCAAGCTCTGACGCCAATGGCGACACCCTGACTTACAAGTGGGCCTTGCTCAGCAAGCCTACAAACTCCACAGCAGCTTTGTCTTCTGCCACTTCTGCCAAGCCCACCTTCACGGCCGACATTGCCGGTGTGTATGTGTTTAGCTTGCAAGTGAACGATGGCAAAGTCGACAGCGCGGTTACCACCGTTAGCGTCAATGCATCGGCAGCCAACGTAGCCCCTGTGGCCAACGCAGGCGCCAACCAAAACGTGGTGCTCGGCACCGTGACTTTGGATGGCAGTGCCAGCTCGGACGCCAATGGCGACACCCTCACTTACAAGTGGGCCTTGCTCAGCAAGCCCGCCAACTCCAACGCCGTGTTGGCTTCAACCACCTCTGCCAAGCCCACTTTCACAGCCGATCAAACGGGTGTGTATGTGTTCAGCTTGCAAGTGAATGATGGCAAGCTCGACAGCCCTGTCATCACCACAACTGTGACAGCCTCTGCGGCCAACGTCGCCCCTGTGGCCAATGCCGGCGCTATTCAAAGCGTGGTGTTGGGACCTGTCACATTGGACGGCAGCGGCAGCACCGACGCCAACAACGACACCCTCACCTACAAGTGGGTGTTGCTGGCCAAACCCATTGGCAGTACAGCTGTACTGAGCTCTACCACGACCGCCAAACCCACCTTCACTGCCGACCTGGTGGGTGTGTATGTGGCCAGCTTGGTGGTGAATGACGGCAAAGTCGACAGCGCCATTGTGACCACCACCGTGACAGCGGCCGTGGCCAATGTGGCACCGGTGGCCAATGCAGGTCCTTACCAAAACGTGGTGGCTGGCAACACAGCCACTTTGGATGGCTCGGCCAGTAGCGATGCCAATGGCGATGTCCTCACCTACAAGTGGGTGATGATTTCCAAGCCACTGAGCAGCACTGCCGTGTTGTCTTCCGACACCGCCATGCGACCTACTTTTGTAGCAGACCGTGCTGGTACCTACGTGTTCAGCTTGCAAGTGAGCGATGGCAAATTGAGCAGCACGCTCAGCTATGTCACCATCACAGCAGGTGCCGCCAACTTGGCGCCTGTGGCCAACGCCGGCTCTGCACAAACTGTGGTGCGCGGCGCTACTGTTACGCTGGATGGCTCGGGTAGCTCGGACGCCAACGGTGACACCTTGATTTACACATGGACCATGACATACCGTCCACCGACAAGTACAGCCACCTTGGGTGCGGGAACCAACTTGGTACGACCTACGTTTGTGGCCGATGTAGCAGGTGTGTATGTGTTCACCTTGATGGTGAATGACGGCAGCCTTAACAGCAACGTGGTGACGGTTGCAGTTACAGCCACACCTTAATATCAAGGCGATCTCTGATACCTAAGCCATTAAAAGCTTAGGGGGTCAGCAGCAATTCGGAAGCTTTCAATTGGGTCACGAGTCTTTCTCGTGGCCCAATTTCTATTTGGGGCACTACTTCTACGGCGGCCACCAATCGCTCGCGGCTTAGGTGCGCATAGCGGCTGGTGGTTTTGATGTCGGCATGGCCCAGCAGTTCTTGCACTTCGTACAAGCTGCGGCCAGCATTCACCAAATACGACGCAAAGCTGTGACGTAAATCGTGAATGCGAAACTCTGGCAAGCCAGCGCGAATGCGTGCGTTGTTCCAACTGTAAAAGAAGGACACAAAGGGCTCACCTGTTTTGGGGTTGGCAAAAATGGGCTGCTCGTCCAAGAAGCCTTCGCGTATGCGCAATCGCAAATGCTCTAGCACTTTCATGGCACCGGTGCTCAGTGGAATGTGCCGCACCTTGCCCGATTTGGTTTTGGGAATGCGCCAAGAGCGCTGCGCCCAATCAATGTCGCGCCATCGTGCATCCAGTACCTCGCGCTTGCGAGCGCCTGTGTAAATTAAGAACAGCACAATGTATTGCAGCATCTCACTTTCGCTTTGACGCACTGCTTCTAATAAGGCGATGGTCTGCTGCTCGGTTAGGTAGCGTTCAATTTTGTTGTCGTCTTTGATGTTCTTGATTTCTTTAACAGGGTTGCTGTCGATACCAGGCACTTTCCAGCGCAGTGCCAACGCAAATCCAAAACGCAACAAGACCAAAGCACGATTGCACGTGCCGCTAGCATATTCTTCGGCCTTCATCTTTTCTACAAACACTGCAATGTCAGGTGGCGAGATGCGACCCATGTGCAGGTGGCCCAACTTGGGTACCAAGTGATTGCGAATCATGGACTCATCGGTGTCCCAGCTGCGCTTGTAACTCTTGACGTAAGGCAAGTATTTGTCTGTAAAGAAGTCTTTGAGCAAAGGCCCAGCTTCATTGATGGCAGGCGCTTGTGGATCAACACCTTGCTTGGCTTGCCGCAGCAAGTTGATCACCATTTGCCGCGCTTCGTCGGTGCTAACAATGCGTGCATCACCCAATGTCACGACACGCAGTTTTTTCTCGTACCGGTACCTAAGCCTGAAACTCTTTCGACCGCTAGCAAGTGCATCCACGTAAAACCCACGAAGCTCGGAATCAAATACTTCCAAGTGGGATTTATCGGTTGGACAACTTACTGCAGAAATATATAAATCAGTAAGTAAGACTTTTGACACCTTCATCTCAATTTAATACTTAAAAATATTATTGAGAAGAACAACAACCCTTACCTCGTTGTCGTTAAACGACGCGTTGCGTCGTTGTGATGCCGTTGCATAAATTCGAACCTCTAAAAACTCTTAAGAATCAATGGCTTAAAAGCGGTCGAATTGTATGCTTACTACCAGTCTGGTAGACACAGTAAAAACCCCTAAAGCCTGCATTCCGCAGAGCGCATTGGCAACAGTGCGCTCTGTCGAGTGTGGGCTTTTTGCTTGACCGCTCGCACTCGGAATTCTTTGCAAAGAACTCTGAATTATCTGTAAACCCTTAAAAGGAAAAACAAATGGCAATCTCTACAAACGGTACAGTTCTGGCACGTGTTGCCGGTGCTTTGTACAACACACAAATGAGCAACGCGACTTACAACGAAGTCAAGGCGCTCGACCCAGCATCTTTGGTCAACACACTGTACGCACGCGACTTTGCAATGGCGACTGATTTGTCAGTTGCCACCACACTGGTCACAAACCTCGGTTTGACTTCAATTCCTGGCTTGGCTAACTGGGTTTCAGCTCAGCTGACTGCTGCAGGTGCTGGTAACAAGGGTGCAAAGATTGTTGATCTGCTCAATGGTTTTGCACAGATGACAGCTGACGCCACATACGGCGCATACGCAACTGCTTTCAACGCAACAGTTGATGCTTCTTTGGCATTGTCACAAACAACGGGCAACCTGGGCGGTACTTTTGCTGCGGCAGGTATCGTTGCAATTCCAAATGCAACTTTCACATTGTCTTCTGGCATCGACACTTTCGTTGGCGGCGCTGGCAATGACACATTCAATGCAGTCACAGGCACTTTCACATCACTCGACAACATCGATGGCGGCGCTGGTACAGATGCATTGAACGTTGTCAGCTCAGACTTGTCTGCAGCTGCTGGTGCAATCGTCAAAAACATTGAAACAGTTAACTTGGTTTCTACAGCTGCAATTACAGCTGCTGACGTGTCAGCTTGGACAGGCGTTAACAACCTGACTGTCTCTTCAAGTGCCAACATTGCTGGCGTTAAAGCTGCAGCAACAACTGACATTACGGTCAGTGGTGCATTGGCTGGCGTTACATTGAACGGCGGTAAAAACGTATCCGTGACAAACAGCACAGCTGGCAGCATTTCAGTTGGCGGTACAACTGCTGCAGCTGGTAACGTGACTGCTGCAAACACATTTGCAACAGGTACAGTGGCTGTTAAGGGCGCTGGCGTCTTGACTGCATCTGCAAAAGACGGCGCAATCACCTTCACAAACGGTTCAAGCATCGTTGCAACAGCTCCTGACGCAGTCGCTTTAGCTACGCAAGTTGCCAATACTGCAGCTAAGACAGCAGCCAACGCTGCAAACGTAAAAGCATTGGCAGACACAGATGCTTCTGGCGTTGCAAAATTGGCGGCAGCACAGAAAGTGACAGACTTAGGCACATTGGCTACCTCAATTGCAGCTGCAACTACAATTTCAGCCGCACAAGCTGCTGGTTCTATTCAAGCGGCAACCAAAGCTGCAGTAACAGCTGGTGCAATCACCGTTACAGACAAAGTGGCAATTGACGCTGCTTTCATCGCCGGTCTGGTAACTAGCACAGCCGCAGCTCGCACAGCTGCTCAAGCCTTGGTTACACCTCTGCAAACAGCTGCTTCCGCTGCTAGCACAGCAGCAGCTGCTGCAGACGTTGCAAGCGACGCAGCCATTTTGGCCGCTTCAAATGCAGCCGATGCAGTGGTGACAGCTGATACAGCTAAGGCAGCATTGGTTGATGGCGTTGTGGTTACAGCAACATCCAACACAGCGTTAACATCTGCCTCAATCAAAGGCAACTACGGTTCAGCTGGCAATGCCATCACTGACGCGTCTACTTTGAGCAACACACTGACAACCGTCACGCTCGAAAACGCTGGTACAACAACTATCACTGGTCAAGCTGTTGCTAACGTTTCCGCAACAGGCATGATCGCTGACGTGACTGTCGTTAACACAGCACCTGCACACACACAAAACTTCACTGTGAGCGGCGTAACAGCAGGTACTTACACAGATGCAAATGCAACTACAGTGAACATCGTGAGCAATGGTTCAGCAACCAATGTGTTGACAGGTTTGTCAGCAACTTTGGCAACCAAAGTTAACTTGTCTGGCGCAGCTGGCCTGACATTTGGTACAACAACATTGGCTGCTGCCGCTGTGATTGATGCATCTGCTAACAGCGGTACAAACACCATTTCTGTGGGCTCTGGCCAGCAGTACATTGGTGGTACAGGTACAGATGTTGTGACAGCCAACAACGGCGTTGCACAAACTAAAACAGTTGACGGTGGTGCTGGTTCTGCCGACAAATTGATCTTGGGTAATGCAACAGACTTCGGTACAACTGCAGCAGCTGCCAAGTTCTTGAATTTTGAAGTTTTGCAAACTACAGTTAGCGCTGACGTGAGCAAGTTCACTGGCTCCGCTATCACTAGCGAATCCATGGTGGGCAACATTTCCTTGACTGGTTTGAATGCAACACAAGCTGCAAACATCACCATCACAGGTAACTCTACGCCAACTATCGGTGTAACTGGTTCTACCAGCGTTGGTCAGCTTGACACCGTTGGCATCAACGTCAACGACGGTTCTTCTACTGTTAACACGATCACATTGACAGCACCTGTTTTGGCTGGTGTTGAGACATTGAATTTGACAGCAACAGACAACGTGGTTGTATCTGCTTTGACAAGCGCAACAGCATTGACCAACATCAATGTGACAGGCGCTGGTACAACTAGCATCACAACAGGTGTTGTAGCACTCAATGTGAATACAGTGATCGACGCTTCTGCTGCAACCGGTGCAGTTACAGTTGATGCTTCGGCTTCTACAACCAACGGTTTGAAGATCATTGGTAGCGCTACAAAAGCCAACACATTGACAGGCAATGCTTTGTCAAGCATTCTGACTGGTGGCGCTGCTGCTGACACGATCACTGGTGGCGCTGCTGCTGATGTGATCAGTGCCGGTGAAGGCAACAACACCATTGCTGGTGGTGGTGGTGCTGACGTGATTACTGCAGGCAACGGCAACAACACTATTTCTGGCTTTAGCGGTGGTACCGTGACTGTTGGCAATGGTTACAACATCATCATCGGTGGTGCTGGTGCCGATACCATTGTTGTTGGTACAGGCGGTAACGTGATCACGGGTGCTGCTGGTGCAGATAAGATTACATTTGGCGCCCACGTTGCTGGCGTGATGGACGGTATTGTTTTGTCAGCCGCAGCTCAAACATATTCTGCTGCCACAGCAGGAACCATTGTTTCAGGTACAACTGCTTTGACAGGCATTGACGTTGTAACCGGCTTGAAAGCTGGCGACACTATTGACGTTTCTGCAGTCATCAACACAATTGCCGGTACTGCCGGTACTACGATTTCAGCCGCAGCTGGAACTACAGCCTCTTTGGTACGTGGTAACTTTGATGCAACAACCAACATCTGGACCACCAGCGCAACTGGTACAGATACATTGTTCGTTTATGACATTGACGGTGCTGGTGCCAACACAGTTGTTGAAGCAATTGCCTTGATCGGCGTTGTTGCTACAGGTGTTGCAGCTGCTGGTGTATTGTCTCTGGCCTAATTTGAATGAACTCAGAGTGATCTGAGTTCATTTGATCTGGTTAAACCCCACCCCTCACAAGGGGGTGGGGTTTTTTCGTCTATATTCTCGGCACACACTCAACTGCTGCAATCAGTCTTTCCCTGCTTAAATGCGCATATCTGCTGGTCGTCTTAATGTCTGCATGCCCCAGCAGTTCCTGCACTTCGTACAAACTCCGCCCGGCATTCACCAAGAACGATGCAAAGCTGTGTCTCAGATCGTGAACCCGAAGGTCTGGTAAACCAGCACGTTTTCGGGCAGCATCCCAGCTGAAGAAAATAGAAACGAATGGCTTTAAGGTATTTGGGTTTGGAAAAATATAGTCACAAGCGAAAGTGATTGTTTGCTGTGTTTTGGCTTCCATCAAAATATCTAGCGCTCCCAAAGACAATGGAATGTGTCGTATCTTGTTAGACTTATTTTTTGAGATTTTCCATGAACGTTGGGCCCAGTCTATGTCTGTCCATTTGGCATCCAACACCTCACGTTTGCGTGCGCCTGTATAAATCAAAAATGCCACAATCATGCGAAGCAATCGGTTGCTGCTGCTTCGCACAGCTGTCAGCAATTTGCTGGATTCCTCAGCAGTGAGGTAGCGCTCCATACGATTGTCATTTTTTAAGTAACGCACACCGTTAAAGCTATCAAGGCTAACACCAGGTACAGACCAACTGTGCGCCAACTTGTATGCATAACGCAGCAGCACCAATGCACGATTGATGGTGCCTGGTGCCAGTTGCTTGTATTTAAGCGTTTCAATGAATCCAGAAAAATCTAGTGCCGAGAGTTTCGCCATGGCCATCATCCCCAAGGCGGGCACGATATGCACTCGAATCATGCATTCATCAGATTGCCAACTGCGCTTGTAGCTGCGCACATATGGCAGATATTGCGATACCAAAAACGCTTCTAAAGTGATGAACGAAGCGGCATTGCGCTTACTTGTATTTCGAACTTGCACCAACCCAGCATGCCACAGCTTGCCTAATTGAATGGCCTGCAATGCCATAGTACGTGCCTGATGCACTGTCATCAGCTTGGCGTCGCCAATGCTTACTAGGCGCTTCTTGCCATCAAGCCAATAACGAACTCGATAGGTTTTTCGACCACTACAAAGCAGATCCAAATAAAAACCTTTGACTTTAGTGTCAAACACTTCAAGGTGCGTACGGCCAGAGGGGCAACTTAGTTCTTGGACCAAATGGTCGGTTAGTACTTTTACAACCATTGATCTACAGGAACGTTGATAGGTCAACGTCACGGATAAGTGGTCGGTGGAATGAATTGATTCGATGTAGAAATATTGACAACAATTTAAGTCTTTAAAAACAACAAGTTACAGCTGCTGAATTTACTCTATTAATTTGCTTACTACCAGTTTGGTCGTTAGCTACAAAAGTACACAAGAAGCCCGCATTCCGCAGAGCGCATTGGCAACAGTGCGCTCTGTCGAGTGTGGGCTTTTTGCTTGATCGCTCGCACTCGGTTTCTTTGCAAAGAAATCTAGTTTTTACCAATCCCTAAAAAAGGAAATTAAATGGCAACCGTAAATGCACTCTCCGTAGCACTGTTTAACGCAGCTGCTGGTGGCTATGCCGCCGAAATGACCGCTAACGCTTCTGGCTTTGCCAATGCTGTTGGTCCCATCTTGGAGAAAGACATCTCCACAGACGCCTTGTTCGTTGAGCACCTGCTCGGCAACTTGGGCGTGTTGTCTACTAGCCCCGTGTACGCACAGGCTAAGGCTGCTGTTGCTGCTTTGGTGACAACCAAAGGCCGTGCAGGCGCTGCCTCTGACGCCGTTGACTTCTTGAAGGCTCAAGAAGGCACAACAAGCGCCTACGCAACCATCGCCGCTACCTTTGCAGCCAAAGTTAACCAAGCCGCTGTATTCACAGCCGCAAACGCTACAGAGCGTGACATCACCAAGCTGGTCGCTGCTGTGACTGGTGTGGACACAGACGTTGTTGCCATCAACAACGCCGTTGCCGCTCAGAAGGCTGCTGACGACGCTGCTGCCGCTGCTGCTGTTGCAAAAGCTGCTGCTGATGCTAAGGCTGCTGCTGAAGCTACTGCTAAAGCCGCTGCCGATAAGGCCGCCTCTGACGCTGCTGCCGCTCTGAAGGCTGCAAACGACAAGGCCACTGCTGATGCCACAGCCGCTAAAGCCGCTGCTGACAAAGCTGCCGCTGACGCTGCTACAGCATTGAAGGCCGCACAAGACAAAGCTGCTGCTGATCTGACAGCGGCAAACACTGCTGCCGCTGCAGCTGCTAAGACAGCTGCTGACGCAGCTACTAAAGCCGCTGCTGATGCTGCTGCTACATTGAAAGCTGCACAAGATAAAGCTGCTGCTGACGCAGTTGCTGCTAAAGCCGCTGCTGACAAAGCATTGGCTGATGCTGCCGCAACCTTGAAGGCCGCACAAGACAAAGCTGTTGCTGACGCTGCTACTGCCGCTGCTGCATTGAAGGCTGTTGACAACACTTCCTACGCTTCTGAGCAAGCTGCTTATGACGCTGCTTTGGCTGCTGCACAGAAGTCTGCTGCCGATGCTGCTGCTGCAACTAAGGTTGTGACAGACGCCGCCGCCGCGAAAGCTGCTGCTGACTTGGCTGCTGCTAATGCAACGATCGCAACACTGCGCAACCCAGTGGGCACAACAACTGCTTTAACAACAAGCACAACTGCTGACCTTGCCATTGGTACCGCTGGTAACGATACTTTTACTGGTACAGACGCAAGCTTGAATGGTGACGTGATTGTTGATACGTCTACAACTGATAACGATACATTGACCATCACTGGTCGTGCTTTCCAAACATCTGTAGCTAACACTGGCGGTGTGATCGTTGGCATTGAAAATATCAATGTGAACTTTGACGCCTTGACAGCAATGACCGCTAACATGGTCACATTGCGTGATGATGCCAATATTACTGTTTCGAACACACGTGCAGGTGCTTCTGCCTTGGTGACAGTGTCCAACGTTACCAACGGCTCAACAGTTAACGCTGGTACTGGCTTGGCTGGTGGCTTGACTGTGACAATGGACGCAGCTGATAGCGCAGTAACTGTCAATTCAACAGGTGTGACAGGAACAACCACTGTGACAACTTCTGGCACAGGCTCCATGATAGTTAACTCCAATACAGATGCGCTTACATTGAATACTGCTGATGGTGATATCACCGTGAATGCGGGTGCTACTTCTGGGGCTATTTCAGCGACCTCAACAGGTACTGTCGCTGGTGTTACAGGTGACGTGATCATCAATGCCAATACTGCAACTGGCGCTGTTACAGGTCAATCTTCAGACGGTGATGTAACTATCTATGCAAACGCTGCCACTGGTACCGTTACTGCGACAGCCAACCACTCTGGTGGTGACGTCATTGTTCAAGCAAATACGACTGCAGCCATTACAACGACTGCAAAAACTGCAGCAATCACCTCTGCAAATGTGGGTACTTCTGCAAGTCCAACGGTTATTTCTGTAACTGGTACGTCAGGTTCTGCAGATACCGCTACGATCATAGCTAACGGAATCGTCACTTTGACAAATGCAGCTAGCCTTGAAGGGTTGACACTTTCCGGTAACACAGCGGCAGTAACATACAACTTCGCTAATGCAGAAACCATCGCTGTTACTGGTTCGCAGAATGTGACTATTGCAGGCACAGCAGCAAACCTTGCAGCCTCAACAATCACTGAGACTGCAACAGGTACTGTTACAGCCAGCATCACAACCGATGCCGGAGGTAGCGACGATTTTTCAAGTCTTACAGTTGACCGTGTTACTCACACAGTTGCGGCTGGTGGCGCTAACACATACACATACCGTGATGGTCAAGCCGTTACCTGGGGTGTCAACCCTGCAGCTGCTATCACTTTGGACATCAGTGATGGTACATCTACGACAGTTGCAGGCTCTTTGAGTCTTACACTGAGCGCAAACACCACAAGCGTATTGACACTGGATAATTCTGGCGATGAAATCGATACGTTGAATGTTACAGCTTCAGTAGCTCAAACCGCCCTTGACATTCGTGGAGACAGCACTGCTACTACAGGTGACACGATTAATTTGCTGGGATCTAAAGCCTACACAGTAGCTACAACTGCCACAGCATTGGTATTGAATGGTGGATCTGCAACTGGTGTAATTACTGCGACAGCTGCAACAGCTGGCATCTTGTCTGTTATTGGTGGATCAGGCGCTGACTCGTTGACTTTGACAACAAACAATGCAAACACAAGCGTTTCTGGTGGCGCCGGTAATGACACTTTCACCTTGAACGGTGCTACATACTTGTCTACGCAGTCAATCGACGGTGGTATCGGTACTGATACAGCTTCTATTGGTGGTGCAACTGACGTGTCTGCTGCTACGTTCCAGAACATTGAAATTGTTGCCCAAGCCGCTAACACTTTCCGTCTGAGCCAATCGCAAGCTGTTACAGGTTTGACATTTACTGGTACAGGTGCTGTGACAGTTGATGATCTTGCTGCTACTGTTGACTTGTCTGGACTTGTGTTCTCTTCTACTGCAGGTGTTGTTATTGATGCAGTGAATAACTCACTGTCAACTTTAGGTACAGCGACTCAACGTACTTTTACAGGCACCTCACAAGCAGACACAATCACTGGCTACGACGGAAATGACACGTTGATTGGTGGAGCTGGTAACGATATCTTGATTGGTGGCGATGGAGCTGATGCTTTGATTGGTGGTACTGGTAGCAATACATATCGCTACACTGCAGCTTCAACCGCTGATACTGGTGAGACTATTACCTTCAACACTGCTACAGGCGCTACAGAAACGATTGATGTGACTACAGCTTCGATTACTCTGTCAGCAATTAATGGTGGCGCAAAGTTGACAGGCCTGGATGTAATCGCAATTGGATCGGGACTGACAGCAACGATGCTCGCTGCTCAAGTATCAGGCGTTACAGCCCTTGCAGTTAATGGCGTAGCAGCAGATGGTGCTACAGAAACTTTGGCTCTGACAGCTACATCTGCTGCAGAAACCTTCGATCTGTCTACTATCACTCTCACAAATGCAGTTTTGACCTTGAATGCTGGCGCTGGTAACGACACCATCACAGTTTCCGATAGTGGCGGAACAATCACTGGCGGCACTGGTGCAGATAGCATGACTGCAGGCGCAGGTGCTGATGTGTTTGTATTTGCTTCAGGTGCTTCAGGTATTACTGTAGCAACAGCTGATACGATTACTGGTTTTGATGTGGCTGCTGATACTTTAGATCTTGCTGTCGCTGGCGACGATACTGCAAATGCAGCTTCACCTGCTGAAAACTATACGGAAGCTGCTGGTCCAGTTGCTAGTTTCTCTGCTGCCTTAACCGCAGCCAATGTGGCAATTGCAGGAGCTTTGGTAACAGAGACAACTGCAACGGTTATGTACAATTTCCAGTGGGATGCTACAAACGGCTATCTGTTTATTGACAGTAACATTGATGGCACAGCAGATGAAGTAATCATCCTCGTTGGCATTACAGGGGCAGCAGCTGGTGCTTCTTTGATTGTGTAATAAACACACATTTAGGAACATTCGAAGTGCCACCCCTTCGGCTTCAGTCGAGGGGGCTCAAGAAACAGCCTTGTCACTCAAAAGGTGGCAAGGCTTTCTCACGTCAGGACTATTTATGCCCATCATCAAAATCGATAACAAAGACTACGACTCTGACTCCCTGAGTACAGAAGCCAAGCAACAGCTTCAAATGCTCTCCATCACTGAGCAAGAGATCAACCGCCTACAAGCCCAACTGGCCATCGCTCAAACAGCCCGAATCTCCTACGCCAACGCTCTCAAAAGTGCTCTTCCCGTTGGAGACACCATCAAGTTCTCTTGATACATGGGTCTACAGCTGATCTCTCTGCCAATCAAAATGTCCAAGCCATTTAGGATTTCCATTCTGACCAATGATCTGGCCAGGACTGATTTGGAGCTTTCTCATTTACGAGAGCAAGGCTACATCGTCGAGACGTATCAGGCCGTCGGCAATCTGCAGTTGGCACAGCCATTCCCTGACCTGTTCATCATCGACACCACCAGCCTTGATCAATTTAACTTGGTGACTCAAATACGTCACTTGTCGCCACATGTGGGTGTGCTGGTAACGATACCGCTTACGAATCAAGAAGGACGAGTTCAAGCATTCTTAGCAGGAGCAGATAACTACCTCGTCAGACCCTATGAGGTTGAAGAGCTGCTGGCCATTGTGGGGAGCTTGAAGAGAAGGCTTGGTTGGATTAAATAAATGTGTACTGAGAATTGATTTTTCCGGTCATCAGGACATGCATGCGAGAAATTGCGAGCTGTTGCGAAACCAAACGAGTCTGTCTTTCTAAAATGGCTTTTGGCAATTGCCATCTTTCCAATGTTCTTTTTGATTTACTTTGACAACAGCTCTTTTCCAAAGTTATGAATTTGAAGCCCTTGAATTAGTTGAGCTAGATATGTTTTGGAATTTGCATTCTCTAAATGCAAATATAAATTCTCTCGGACTTGATATTTGAGTCGATTGGTTTATTTGTTCCAAGTTGTATATTTTTCAGCTATCTTGGTTCTTTGATGGTTTGTGCGGCTTTGACTTTTGAATATATTGAGAAACCATTGCTAGGGGAATTAATGCATTTCAAATGCCGTAAAAACTTAATCTAATTAACCCAACCAAGCCTTCTCTTCAAGCTCCCCACAATGGCCAGCAGCTCTTCAACCTCATAGGGTCTGACGAGGTAGTTATCTGCTCCTGCTAAGAATGCTTGAACTCGTCCTTCTTGATTCGTAAGCGGTATCGTTACCAGCACACCCACATGTGGCGACAAGTGGCGTATTTGAGTCACCAAGTTAAATTGATCAAGGCTGGTGGTGTCGATGATGAACAGGTCAGGCAATGGCTGTGCCAACTGCAGATTGCCGACGGCCTGATACGTCTCGACGATGTAGCCTTGCTCTCGTAAATGAGAAAGCTCCAAATCAGTCCTGGCCAGATCATTGGTCAGAATGGAAATCCTAAATGGCTTGGACATTTTGATTGGCAGAGAGATCAGCTGTAGACCCATGTATCAAGAGAACTTGATGGTGTCTCCAACGGGAAGAGCACTTTTGAGAGCGTTGGCGTAGGAGATTCGGGCTGTTTGAGCGATGGCCAGTTGGGCTTGTAGGCGGTTGATCTCTTGCTCAGTGATGAAGAGCATTTGAAGCTGTTGCTTGGCTTCTGTACTCAGGGAGTCAGAGTCGTAGTCTTTGTTGTCGATTTTGATGATGGGCATGTTGAGTCTTTCAAGAAAAAACCCCACCCCCTTGTGAGGGATGGGGTTGGTAGGTTTAGACCTAGATTTCCAACCGAGGTTGGAAACGTGCTTTTCTCAATTAAACAATAGTGAAATTGCTTGCTGACAGTGTTGTCAAATCAGTCAAACCTGTCAATGTAGCAAGTTGGACAGTGTTTGCTCCAGAGCCATCAGTCTGCGCGGCTGCATCGAACCAGATTTGAGCAGCACCAGAGCTTGATGTTTTAAAGATAACAATAACACCACCAGATAATGTAGCTGCTGCATATGTGTCTAAAGCTGTATCAATTGCTGCCGCACTAGTCCAAGTGGATTGTGCATCAGTTACAACAATAACGTTTTGAGCAGCACCGACAGTCAATCCTGCCAGTGTATTTTCGGCATAACCCAATGTAGCAGTACCATTTAATGACAAATTCGTATTATCAAAAAGACGGATTACATCATCTGCAACTGTGAAGCCTGAAATTGTGTCTGAACCTTCGCTGGATGCGTTGTAAACAATCGTATCAGCACCAGCACCTGCACTGATAAAGTCAGCGCCAGCGCCGCCAGTAATGACGTTATTACCAGAGTCTCCAACGATATAGTCATTTCCAGACGAACCAGTCACATTCTCAATGCCAGCAATAGTTTTCACTACTGTTGAATTGGAAGATGCATCAGATGCGAAGTTATAAGCAGCAGTACCTGCAGCAACTGAGTTCAGTGTCTGTGCAATATATTTCGAAGTTGCGGACAATACAGTGGTATCAAGAATTGCAGTAGTGCCAAGGTTAATGACGTAGCCGGCTGCTTGTGCTGAACCAGTCTCTGTAGGCAAAGTACTAGAGAAGTCAAGCGTATCACTGCCACCAGCGCCGTCATATGAATCAGCACCTGCAGATGTAGTAATTGTGTCATCTCCTGCAGTACCAGTCACAACGTCTTTCTTCGCACCAGTTTCAAAACGAACTGAAACTGTTGAAGCAGAATCGATTGTGATCAGTGAACCGTCGATAGTAGAACCGGTTGTTCCGTTAGCAACGATTGCCAAAGTATCTGAACTTGAGTCACCAACCAATGTCAACGCACCGTTTGTCGCCAAGACAGATGCCTTGATTGAAAGCTTAGCGTCCAGAGCAGACAAATCCAAAACTTCGATACCAGTCAAAGCAAAGTTCGATTTTGCTGAAAGATCAAGGGCTGTGCTTGCTGAGCTATCAAAGTAAACAGTATCAGTACCTGTACCACCAGCGATGACTGCATCAGTAGCAACAGTAGAGACTGTTCCATCTTTAGCTGTACCTACATAAACCTTATCGTCACCAGTACCAGCTGAAATCACAATGGCTGCATTATCTGACAACCAAACTCTATCATTACCATC
The DNA here is from genome assembly GCF_001412575.1 of Limnohabitans sp. 103DPR2. NCBI lineage: Bacteria > Pseudomonadati > Pseudomonadota > Betaproteobacteria > Burkholderiales > Comamonadaceae > Limnohabitans > Limnohabitans sp. 103DPR2. Next base: position 2,943,101 of record NZ_CP011834.1, read on the forward strand.
GCCTGTTGAAATTTGAGCAGATGCAGATGTATCTAAAATATCGACCATATCAGCGCCGGCATTAGTTGTTACATTGTGAACCGCTGCACCGTTAAGAACAACAGTATCAATGCCAGAACCAGTTGTGATCTTTGTTACGTCAGTTGTAGAAGTCAAAGAAATCTTACCTGTTGAAGCTGATGCGTTAACAGATGCAGCAGTAACAGTACCCAAAGCCACATCTTTGCTACCTGTAACAACAATATCTGTGTAAGCAGTGGCTGTTGTTGCTGTTGAAATTGACAGTTTGCCAACAGAAGCGATCAGGTTAACTGTACCTATATCAGCAGCAGCAAAGTTCGTCAGATCCAATGTGCCAGTAGTCAAATCAGGCAATGTAGTGTTAGTGCCATTGTCATCACCAGTTTGAATTGTGACGGAGTCACCAGCAGCGCCAGATGCCACAACAATAGAAGTAGTTTGATCAGCAGCCAAAGTCAGGACTGCACCATTAGCTACAGTAACCGCATCAGAGACAAAGTCAGCCTCAATTGAGATTTCTTTTGCGGCTACTTTAGACAGGTCTAAAGTTGAGCCAGATGCGGCTGCACTGATAGAGAGCTTATTCACTCCAGTGATCGTAGTTGCATCTAAGATTGTTCCAGTTGACTTAACATTAACTGGGTTTGTACCCGTTGCATTCAATGCAGTGAATGGATTATTGGTTGCATTAACGGTGTAAGTCGTTGTACCAGTATTGCTAGACAAGTTAAGCGTGTTTACTGGAGTTGAAGTTTTGGAAACATCAACTGTCACAGAACCAGCTGCCGCAATTGTTGCAGACTCTGCAGTTGAGCCGCTAGTGCCGTCAAGGTTGACCGTTAATGTGTTCGTTGTGGAGCCGCTACCCAAATTCAAGGTTGTACCTTTGGAGCTAACCTGTTTAAGCGTAACAGTTGCCGATGTGGCGTGAGCTGAGGTAGCGTTAACTGTCGCACCCCATGTAGCGTCGTCAATAGTCACTGTTGTTGCTGCAGCTGCATTAACAACGATTGGGGCAGCAGTTGCATTAGCCGCAGTCAGTGCCGCAGCTTCGTTATTGATAACAACAGAGCCAGTTGCAGCTGCGTTTACGGTGATTGGGCCAGCAAACTCTTTTGTAGCGCCAGCTGACGCAACCAAAACGTTACCTGTTGTTGCATCAGCGTTAACCACAACAGCTTTTTTGTTTTGTGCAGAGCCTGCGGCATTATATGAAGTGACTGTTACGGTTCCCAATGAGCCACCAGCATTAAGAGTGGCCGCGCCTGTGACCGCGATATCGCCAGATGCTGCATCCGCATTCACTGTAACACCAGCTTTTGTGGCTTGCAAAACTGTGAAGTCTGTAGTTCCAGAACCAGCGGTAACAACGGCAACTTTGGTGGCATCAACACCAGAAACAATACCGACTTTGTTGCCAACAATTGGAGTTCCGTTAACGTCAATATCTGTACGTGTGACTGTCAAATTCTTAACGCCACCAAAGCTAGTTGCATCAACACCAGAGCCAGCAGTGGGAGCAGATGCAGAAGCAATGTTAAACACTACATTTTCAACATTACGGACAACAAAAGCAGAAACATCGGCTGCTGAGCTAGAGAAGGTCAGTGTATCGTTATCTGTTGTCTGACCATCAACGATCATGTCAGATGTTGAGAAAGTTGATGTTTTGCCTGTGAACGTATCATTGCCTGCTGTTCCGATCAAAATGTCTGCAGCAATAGAGTCTGTCAATGCAAATGAACCACCAGCTGGGTTCTGCAAAGCAGTAATTGTGTCGTTAGCAGCCTTCAAATCAGCAGCAGCTTTAGCAGCAGCAGCGTCTGTCACAACCTTAGTTGCAGCAGCAGCATCGGCAGCAGCCTTCTCTGCAGCAGCTTTAGCAGCGTCATAAGCAGCTTGCTCAGAAGCGTATGAAGTGTTGTCAACAGCGGCCAAGTCAGCAGCAGCTTTGTCTTGTGCGGCTTTCAATGCTGTAGCAGCGTCTGCAGCGGCCTTGTCAGCAGCGGCTTTAGCGGCTGTGGCATCAGCAGCGGCTTTATCTTGTGCAGCTTTCAATGTAGCAGCAGCATCAGCAGCGGCTTTAGTAGCTGCGTCAGCAGCTGTCTTAGCAGCTGCAGCGGCAGCAGTGTTTGCCGCTGTCAGATCAGCAGCAGCTTTGTCTTGTGCGGCCTTCAATGCTGTAGCAGCGTCAGCGGCAGCTTTGTCAGCAGCGGCTTTAGCGGCTGTGGCATCAGCAGTGGCCTTGTCGTTTGCAGCCTTCAGAGCGGCAGCAGCGTCAGAGGCGGCCTTATCGGCAGCGGCTTTAGCAGTAGCTTCAGCAGCAGCCTTAGCATCAGCAGCAGCTTTTGCAACAGCAGCAGCGGCAGCAGCGTCGTCAGCAGCCTTCTGAGCGGCAACGGCGTTGTTGATGGCAACAACGTCTGTGTCCACACCAGTCACAGCAGCGACCAGCTTGGTGATGTCACGCTCTGTAGCGTTTGCGGCTGTGAATACAGCGGCTTGGTTAACTTTGGCTGCAAAGGTAGCGGCGATGGTTGCGTAGGCGCTTGTTGTGCCTTCTTGAGCCTTCAAGAAGTCAACGGCGTCAGAGGCAGCGCCTGCACGGCCTTTGGTTGTCACCAAAGCAGCAACAGCAGCCTTAGCCTGTGCGTACACGGGGCTAGTAGACAACACGCCCAAGTTGCCGAGCAGGTGCTCAACGAACAAGGCGTCTGTGGAGATGTCTTTCTCCAAGATGGGACCAACAGCATTGGCAAAGCCAGAAGCGTTAGCGGTCATTTCGGCGGCATAGCCACCAGCAGCTGCGTTAAACAGTGCTACGGAGAGTGCATTTACGGTTGCCATTTAATTTCCTTTTTTAGGGATTGGTAAAAACTAGATTTCTTTGCAAAGAAACCGAGTGCGAGCGATCAAGCAAAAAGCCCACACTCGACAGAGCGCACTGTTGCCAATGCGCTCTGCGGAATGCGGGCTTCTTGTGTACTTTTGTAGCTAACGACCAAACTGGTAGTAAGCATCCTTCCCAAAGGAAAAAAATGACCTTAAAACGACAAAACTACTTGCCTAAATTGATTACTTTTAATTTAATAAAATAAATTTTTGTGAATTGAAAAGACATGGAATCAGTACTTGACGTTCGCAATAACATGCTGCTTAGCCTAGAGGGTGGGCAATACCATGTACGCGAAAAAATAAAGCAGAGTGGCACTTTGCCCTACTCAGATTTCCTTAGCATTGGCTTGGCGCTTAAGGCGTGTTTTAACAACCCTGCGCTTCACGACCAGTTAATTGCGCGACTCAAACCGCATGCAGGCATCATCATTGGCGTACTACCGCCAGGCATCCAATCGCAAGGCTTGCTGCCCACACCAGAAGAACTGGCCGACCCCAACTTCAAACCGCTTCAACTTCAAGACATCAGCGATGAACAGTTAAAGCAATGGATCATTGACGACGGCAGCTTGGTCTATGGTGAGCTCACCAGCGAGGAGTTGCACAATTACTTTTCTGAGGTGTGCCCCCTCTTGCAGCCTGGCGGTCACTTTGTAGATTTGGGCAGCGGCCTGGGCAAGGTGGTGATGACGGCGGGTCTCAATTTTCCATTTGACACATGCAAGGGCATGGAGATCGTGCCCTATCGCCATCGCATGGCGTTTGAGCGCTTTGTCAATTTGCTCAAGTTGGCGCAAGCGTCGTTCAACCAATTGCAAACCCCCACCCAAGCCGAAGACAAGCTGCAACTGCCTTGGACCTCAGACCTTCAGGTGCAGCATTTGCTCCACTTGCCCAAGCGGGTGAGCTTTCAGCTAGGGGACATGTTCACTTGCGATGTTAGCCAAGCCAGCTTGGTGTTCATTTACAGCACGTGCTTTGGCTCGTTCATTCACAAGTTGGCACACAAGTTGGCCAACGAGGCACCCGAAGGTTGTTTGATCACCACCACCACATACGCCATGAGCCACCCAGGCTTGGCTTTGATCAAACACTTTCCTGCCAAGACCGTAGCCTGGACGGATGTGTTTGTGTACAAACGCGTCGGCGCAGGGCCTTGGCCAGAGATGCCAAGCGCGGCTGCCTACTCGCCCAATTTGGACGAATGGGAGGCTAAGGCGCGGGCTTTGTTACAAGAAGCGAATGCTTAGAAGGTGAAGTTGGTGCTTGCAAAACCACTGACGGCTACAACATTGGTGAGGCTCACCAAAATATCTCTGGGTTCAACGTGGTCAGACAGTGGCATTTGGCAGTTAAAACCCCATGCCACATCGGCACTCACAGCACAAAGTTACTATTAGCAAAGTAACTATAAGCATTACCAACAGTCAACCCCACCAACACAGCAACGTCTGTCGCTTCAACAATATCACCCGCATTGGTCACTTTTGCAAAGGCAATGCGCGCATCCGTTGTGCTGGAACTTGCATAAATGATCAACACATTGCCATCAGCTGGGGCAATGGTGTCAAAGGTGGTGGTGGCCAGTACCAACGCAGCTGCGTCTGCAAAATATGCCTGTTGAAGAATCAAGACGTTGTCATTCAAGGAATCGCTAGAAATGACGCCTGTAATACTTGACTCTGTAATCCTGCCAATTTGCGTGGTGCCGTCATTGATGAACAAATCACTTGAGAAATTAAGCTTGTCGTCAATGGTCGTAACGTTCAATACACTTGTCGTGGCACTCAAGGTAAGCCGGTCAAGACCATTGGTCGAGTACGTTGAGAACATAAATGTGTCAACGCCCGCACCACCCGACAAAACGTCGTTGCCTGAGCCGCCTGTAATCACTTCTGCCATAGCGCCACCAGCAATGGTTTCATCACCCGTCGATCCAAGGTATTGAACCAAGTTGATGTCGCCAGCAGCGTTGGTGAGGTTTGAAGTAAATTGCTCACCCACACCAACATTCACGGTAAGAGTTTCATAACCGCCAGCCGTGCCAGAGAAGGCAATGGCTTCACCTGTCAATTGCAAACCTGTAAAGGTAGCTGTTTGAGCGGAGGCAATGGTAATGGCTTCAATTTCATCAAAACTTGACGCCACCATGTTGGTAAAGTTGGTGCTGGTTACCACCGAAATGGTGTCGGTTTCTGTGGCCGAAACAGGTTCCACAATGGTTTCGCCTGCATCAACATCGCCTGTGTTGTAGATATAGGTGTCGCCATAGTAGCCACCCGACAGCAAGTCATTGCCAGAGCCGCCATTGATGGTGTCTGCCCATGCAGAACCCGTAATGATGTCGTTACCAGCGCCACCATTAAGTTGCAAAGATGCGTAGTTGGGGTCAACGGCCACTTGATTGGCATTGATGGTTTCGGCAGCGGCTGTGCCCTGCACCACCAACACGTCGGCACCGGTAGTGTTGCCGCGCAAATTGAACACGTTGTTGCTGGCAAATGTGGTGGGGTTGATGGTGACTGTTCTGGCACCTGTTGATGTTCCAGCATCGAGGTAAATTTCATCGACGCTGGTTAAGCTGATCACTTTGGCGCTGAGGTCGAGGTCGCCAACAATTTTCAGCGAATCGTAATCAGGACCTGCATTCCAGCTGAAGCTTTGTGCAATCGACAAGGTCAAGCTGTCGGTGCCTGCACCTGTGGCCAAGGTGTAGCTGCCGGTGTTGTTTCGAACGGCACTGTAAATGCTCAGCACATCGTTGCCCAAACCGGTGGTC